>JAJZCK010000244.1 GCA_021846125.1 Actinomycetes bacterium
CCCGCCTGGAAATGTCAAGCCCATTTGGCCCCACCGCGCCGATCTGAAGTGGCCCCACCCATGGGCGCGTTGAAGTGTGCTTCGTCGGCGCGTTGACGATCAGCGAGGAAGCGGGTGAGGTTTTGGGGGCTGGTCCCGAGCGGAGAGGAGGGCGGTCAAGGCCGGCCGCAGGCCGCCCGGAGGGGAAGCCTTGACGGCTCGGTCGGGTGACCACCAGCACAATGGACTGTGAAGCCCGCCAGGGCTTCCTTGGTGCTCAGGGCTGTTGGAAGTTGGTGGTCGAGTGGCGGCTCCTTGTGAGGTCGGTGCTGGAGTTGGGATTGGCGGGCGGACCGGGCGTGGCGGTGTCGGTTTGTTGGCGTGATGCTTGGTCAGTCGGTTGCCAAGGGCTCCCTCCTCTTTGCGTAGGCGCCGTAGCGGCGGCGGGCGGTCGCCTGGCTGATGGCGAGCTGGCCGGCGATCTCCTCGAAGGAGTGCTCCTGGTCCAAGGCGTCGGCCACGACATCGGGTAGCTCGGCGTGGATCTGGGCTTCCAGGCTCACCAAGGCATGCAGTGCGACCAGCGCGTCGCCAAGCGCGAGCGGCGACCGCGACATCGTCAAGGACTCGGCGGCTGCGGCCACGACGGCCGCGCTCTGCTCGTCGATCACCGCGTGAGCAGCGTGGGTGTGGGTCCACGGGTCGGTGAGCTCGGGCGGACCGTTGCGGTCGTCGTCGGTCATGGTTGCTGCTCCTCGCTGGCTCGGCCGGTCGGCTTGGGCGGGGTTCGGGTCTTGTTGGCTCGCGTCGAGCGCAGCCGGTAGGACTCGGTGCCGGTCTCGACGATGTGCGCGTGGAACGTGAGCCGGTCGACCACCGCGGCAGCGAGGCGAGGATCGGCGAAGGTGCGACCCCACTCGCTGAAAGGGGAATTGGAGGCCGTCGCCACCGAGGAGCGCTCCTCTCGTTCGGTCAGAACCTGGAACAGCAGCTCTGCACCGCGTGGGTCGAGACCGACGTAGCCGAGCTCATCCACGCAGAGCAGATCGACCCGGCCGTAGCGGGCGAGCGCCCGGGAGAGCACCCGCTCGTCGGCCGCTTCGGCCAGCTCGTTCACGAGCCCGGCACAGGTGACGTAGCGAACCCGGTGCCCTGCCTCGGCAGCGGCGATGCCCAGGCCGATCAAGAGGTGCGACTTGCCCGTCCCCGAGTCACCGAGCAACACGACCGGGTGGCCCTCTTCGAGCCAGCGGAGGCTCGCCAGTGCAGCGAAGATGGCCGGATCCACCGACGGAGCGGACCGCAGGTCGAACTCCTCCAGTCGCTTCATGCGGGGGAAGCGTGCCTCTTGGATCCGGCGCTCACGCCGTCGCGACTCGCGGTCGTCGACCTCACAGGCGAGGACCTCGGCCAGGTAGCCCCGATGGGTGAGCCGGGCCCGGGCGGCGTCGTCGGCGAGGCGGACGGCCTCGGTGCGCACGGTCGGCAGGTGCAGCGCCCGAGCGGCGGCGAAGATGGCTGCCTCGGCACCCTGTTCGGTCATGGTCACCGGGGCGCTCATGACGGCACCGCTCCGTCGAGCAGGGCGTCATACCCGCTCAGCGCGGGAACCGGCCGGTCGTAGCGGGTGAGCGCACCGATCGGCACGACCACGCTCGGACGGTCCTCTGCCTGGCGCCTCGCCTCGAGCGTAACGGCAACGGGGTCGACGATGCCTGAGGCCGCGCATGAACGAAGTGCCTCGACGAGGGCATTGGCAGGGAGGCTCCGGTGCAAGAGCAGCACCTCGATCAGCGCTTTGGTGCCTCCGGCATCGCCGAGGGACCTGCGGGCGGCGGCCCAGTAGGCCTCGTGGGCGTCGGTGAACGCCCCGGTCGCCCTCGCCTGGGCGAGCGCGCTCGCCCCGGGCAGTGCGCCGGGCTTGCGACCCAGCACCTCGAGGTAGTGGTCCAGGCACAGGGACTCGTCTCCCCGGTGCACGAGGCGGTCGTGGGACGCGACCACGGCCCCGGCACAGACGAGCTCGACCCGCTCTGCCCCGAGGCGTGCCTCGATCCGGCGGGCGGCCAGACGGGCCGGGACCGAGTAGAAGCACTGGCGCACGCACACCCGGGCCTTGGTGTCGACGCGCACCGACAGGCGCCGGGTGGTGTCGAAGGGCTCGGCGGGGAGTGCCAGGAGACAGGCTGCCTCGGCGGCGAAGTCCTCCCCGATGCTGGTGCGCCGGGCGCCGATCCGTCGGGCGTCTTCGGCCGCGTCGATCGCCGAGATCGCTGCGTTCAGCTCGGCCAGCGTCTCGACCCTCGGGACCGGGACGAGATGGCGCCGGCGAAACCGTCCGACCTCGCCTTCGACGCCACCTTTCTCGTGCGCGCCCTCGATGCCGGGGACACAGAAGAAGCTGTCGAAGCCGAAGTGGCTCCGCAGCGCGATGAAGCGTTCGTTCTCCTCGCGGTTGCGGCCCTTCAGCACCCGGGTGACCGCCGGCTTCAAATTGTCGAAGCGCACCCGGTGGGGGCATCCGTCGAACATGACGAACGCGCGTTGCAGCCCGTCGAAGAACGCCTCCTGGGCCTGGGTCATGTACACCCGGTGGAACGCCTTGCCCGATGCCGAGAGCCGCAGCGCGAACATGAACACCTTGGTCAAGGCGCCAGCCAGGTAGATGTACAGCTCGCCGAAGTCTGCCTCGGCCTCCTCGCCGGCGACGTGGTGCTGGGGCACCGTGACGACGTTCAGCCCACCGGCAAGCTCCCGGTGACGTTCGGCCACGTAGAGACGCACCGTCGACTCGGAGATCTCCGCCTGCCACTCCTCGACGAGGCGCTGATGGATCCGCCGGGCGGTGTGGCGCTGCTTACGCGGCACGCTGCGGTCCTCGGCCAGGATCTGGTCGATGACCCCCTTCACCGGTCCGAGCACCGGAGCGTCTCGCTCCGGCGTCTTGCGATCGGCGGGGACTGCGGAACGCACCGCGTCACGCACCGTCCGGCGGTGCACACGGTGCTTTTCGGCAAGGGCCCGGATCGAGAGGCCCTCACGTCGGTCACGTCGGATAGCTTCGTAAAGCTCCACCCTCGACATCTCCTTCTCCCTCGTTCGGAGGTTCTTCCGAACCCGAAACGTAGGGCTTGGTGGTGGTTGGGGGTGGGGCCACTTCAGATCGGCACAAGTGGCCCAAGTGGGGCCAGATCAGCCTGGCATTCCCAGCGCATCGTCGTTCCGAGAGGTATGGCCATATCAGGTCTGCCGGCTCTCCTCGAGCGCCTGGATCCGCCGCCGGAGCTCCTGCTCGCGAGCCCGGCGCTCGGTGACGTCGCGCAGGATCGCTGCGACGTGGCCGACCGAGCCGTCGTCCGCTTGGAGCAGGACGACACTGAACTCGATCGAGACGGTTCGCGCATCCGCGTGGCGGCCG
>JAJZCK010000245.1 GCA_021846125.1 Actinomycetes bacterium
CGACGTTGGCCTTGCGGCCGCCATTCTCACGCCGAACCCGGCTGGTGGCGACGGCATCCACGTGGTCAGGCTACACCGCGCGAGTTAAATGATCGTGGACCCTTGGGAGCGGATCGGGCCCGTCGCGCTGTGCCTGCGGATGATCGGGCACGCAGGCGTCGAGCCGCCGACGGCCGTCGATCGTGGTGTCGGTCCCGCCGACGCGTGTCGAGGACGGCGAACCCGACGACGTCCGCGCCGCTCAGGAGGAACAGCTCGGGGTAGTCGCCCGCGCCGCGGTAGCGGAACACGACGTGGTCCGTGCCGGCCGGCACGTCGATGCCAACCAATGCGGGTGCCACCATGCGGGTCGCAGCGGGCCGCCCGTCGACGAGCGCTGTCCAACCCGGGTCGTAGGAGGCGCTGAGCACGGCGACACCGCGTCGGCTCAGGTGCACTGTCGCGGAGAACGTTCCCGTGTGGAGATCGGAATGCTCGGCGCTCACCGTCGCGGTGCCTGTCGCGGTGCCCGGCCGGTCGCGCGCAACGCCACGTCGCGACGGAGCCGTGCCATCCCCTCCCCAACGCACGGCGAGGTACTCGCCGTCTCCGGCAAGGTCGGAGTGGAGGAGCGCGATGCTCCGGGTCCCGACGTTCCGCCGGCTCTCCGAGATGTCCCCGACGATGCGACCGGCCTCGATATAGCCGACGCCGTCGACCGTCCAAAGGGTGTAGGGACCGGACCGCATCACGAGATGAGCCCGCACCATCGGTGCGCGCCCGACGGGGAGAACGAGGTAGCGGATGCCGAAGATCCGGTAGTCGGAGGGATTCCGCTCGTCGAAGTAGTACTCGGGGTCCGTCATGAGGGAGGCCGTCCTCAGCGTGTAGCCGACCTCGTCGACGTCTCTGCTCTCGAGGTACTTGAACACCGGCACCGCGCCGACGGTGAAGTCCTCGCCCCAGTTCGCAGGCATCCCGGCATAGGTTCGCCCACCTCCCGATCGCGTGATGCGCGCGAGGATGCGGTCGAGCTCGGCTCCCGACGTCGCGTCCGCGTGCCGCTGGGCTGCGATCGCCGCGCTGTCGTGACGGCTCTCCGCACCGGCCTCGAGCCACGCTGGAGCGAGCACGGCGACAGCTGCGACGAGGGCCGCGGCCACCGACAGGCTGTGGGACCAGTGCCGGACCCGGGCTTCGAGCAACCGGGCGCACGCGGTGGCGAGGAGCTCGGCACCGCCGCCCGCGAGCAGGAGAGCAGCGAGCTGGGCGCCCATCATGAAGCGGCGGAAGAAGATGTCGCCGCTGCCCGGGATCGCGTCGACGGCCGGCCCGAAGGTCGTGCGCCCGAAGGCGAGCAGGAGCGACGCGCCAAGCGCCACGAGCACGGCGCGACCGTCGTGGTTGGACGGCCAGGAGAGCCACGCGACGCCGAGCCCGACCGCCGCCAGCACGGTGATGACTGGCAGTCGACCGGCGTCGAGAAGTTGCCCTGACACGAGCCAGTACGTCACGAGGTGGGCTCCGTAGCCGTTGACGAACGGCGTACCCTGCAGCGGTTCGTTGATCGCCGCCCAGTTCCGCTCGGCGAGGAGGGGCACGATGACCCACGAGGCCGCGAGCAGTGATCCGCCGAGCAGCATGCCTGCGCGCCGGAGGTGGACGACGAACGGACGGCCGGCAGCGAGCGGCCAGAAGAGCAACACGGAGAGGGCGAGGTACCCCGTCTCGAAATGCAGCGCGGCAGTGAGCGCCGTGAGGAGGACAGCCCGTAGGTAGCCGCGCCCGTCACGTATAGCCCGCCAGCTCCATCCCCAGGCGAGGGGTAACGTCCACATCGCCCAGAGCTGCGTCCAGACGCCGAAGCCGGTCCAGACGTAGGCATGAAGCTCGTAGCCGATCCCGGTGGTGCTCGACAGGAATGGAGACATCGCCGCCGACGCCGCCGCTGCGGGCCGGCGCGCCCCGAAGGCACGGGCTGCGTGGTAGACGCTGATCGGCCAGAGCGAAAGCAGCAGGTAGAGCGACCACCGGAACGCCGTGTCCGGACCGGTCAGGAGGCCGACTACCCCGGTGAGGATGGCTGGGAGGCTCTGGTAGTGGAGGAACTGTGGGGACCCCTCACCGAGGTAAGGGAACCAGCTCGAGAGCGGGAAGCGCCCCGCTCGCAGCTGGGCCGTCGCAAACCGGACCATCTGCTCGTGCATTGAGCTGTCGTTGAGGTACGCGACCGCGTCCGTGAGCGCCCGCGTGGTCACGAGGTTCCAGCCGACTGCGGCGGCGACGATCGCGCGGGGCCAGAAGGCGGCAGCTCGACCGCAGCGTGCATGCGAGGGTCGAGCTGCCGCGGGTGCTCTGGCCGGCAACCGCTCCCGGCAGCCGCCGTCGGTCACGGCGTCAGCTGTTGCCCGTCACGACCGGTCCTGCCGCGCCGCTGTTGCCTGAGACGGGTACCGCCGTTGCGCTGGAGATGCTGCAGCTCGCGAGGTGCCAGGTGCCGGCGCCGGTGTTGCTCGACGGGATGACCTCAGTGCCGTCGGTGCCGACGAGGACCTGGACGGCGGGACCGGAGTCACCGGCGTCTCGCGTGCAGAGGACGGGACCGCTTGCCGATGCCGCGCCGCTCGCCATCTGGATCGTGACGGCCTCGTTCGTCCCCATCGACGCGAGCTTGGCCTCGACCTGGGGAAGGGCGGAAGTCTGGTCGAGCGTGACCAAGACCGAGCCGTTGGGGCTCACCGTCACGGCGTAGGCCGGCGTACCGCCGCCGAGGGCCAGCACGAGCGCCGTGCCGGCACCCGCGAGGCCGAGAGCGCTCCCGGCGAGGACTCGCGGGCGGCGCAGGACGCGGGCCCGAGGTCGCCCCGGGCTCTCGCTGGCGAGGAGCGCCACGCCGTGGCTCCGGACGAGATCCTGCCAGAGATGGTCTGTGTACGTGCTCATGTGCGTGGTGACCCCTTTCGTTGTTCGGTGACTTCTTGTTGTTGGCCCAGACGGCTCCGCGCCCTCGAGAGCCGCTTGCGAAATGCAACCCGTGAGACGCCGAGTGCCGCCGCCGCCTCCATGGGGGTGAGCCCTCCGAGATCGACGAGCTCGACGGCCGCCCGCTCGAGCGCCGGAAGGCGATCCCAGCGCGACATGAGCGCAGCACCGTCACGCTCCGCGTCGATCCGGTCGGTGAGCTCCTCGATCTCGTCCAAGTCGAGCGCCCGGCGACCGCCGAGACGCAGGATGGCGATCCGACCGTCTGCGGCCTGCTCGCAGTGGTGTGCAAAGACGTGGGCGGCGATGCCGAACAGCCACGCCCGGTCCGATCCTCGTCGTGGGTCGAAACGGGCGAAGCCACCAGCGGCCCGGGCGAACGTCTCCGACGTCAGGTCGGCCACGGTCTGTGGATCACGGCAGCGACGGGCAAAG
>JAJZCK010000246.1 GCA_021846125.1 Actinomycetes bacterium
ATCGCACTCGCGGATCGCTGCGAGGAACTTGTTGCCGAGGCCCTCGCCCTTCGACGCCCCGCGGACGATCCCGGCGATGTCGACGAAGGTCACGAGCGCCGGCACGACACGCTCGCTCCCGTAAAGTGCGGCGAGGCGGTCGAGGCGCGGATCGGGCACCGCGACTGCACCCACGTTCGGCTCGATCGTGGCGAACGGATAGTTGGCCGCGAGCACGGCATTGCGCGTCAGGGCATTGAACAGCGTCGACTTCCCGACGTTCGGCAGCCCGACGATACCGATCGACAGCCCCACAGATGCATCCTCCAGCGACGCCCCGAGAAGACGAGCGTAGAGGACAGCCGGCGTGTCCTTGCTCAGGGGCGCCTAGGAGAGATGCCGGGCGCGTCCCTCCAGGTCGCGCCGAGGCGCTCGAGGACGCCGGCGACGACTGTGGGTCGGTCAGAGATCAGGCCGTCCACGCCGAGGCCGACGAGGCGCTCCATCGCCTGCGCGTCGTCGATCGTCCACACGTGGACCGCGAGACCAAGCTCGTGCGCCTGTCGCACGTAGCGCCGGGTAACGACCGCCTTCAAGCCGACACGCGCCGGCACCTGGAGCGCGGCGAAGCGCGCGAGAGCCGGGTCCGGGCGGCGACCGGACCATACGGAGAGCGTGAAGGACGCGGTCGCGCGCCGGCCCGCGGAGATCGGGATGTCCGGAGCGAGCGCGCGGAATGCCTCGGTCGCCCGGTCGTGGAACGACGCCACGATGACGTCGTCACGTCGGTCGTGCTCGCGCAGCAAGGCGGCCAGCAGCCCCTCGTAGGGCTCGACCTCGGGCGCCGTGCGCTTGACGTCGAGGTTGAGGACGAGACCCGGGAACTCCTCGAGCACCGACCTCAGCGTCGCGACACGAAGCATCGGATCCGCTGGCGCGCGCCCGCGTAGCGGATAGTCCGCCGCCGCGCCGCCGCGCCGCGCGTCGTGACCCGGTACGAACCAGTACGCGTTGTCGAGGCGCTCGATCTCGGCGAGCGTGCACGCCGCGATCGCACCGCTCGCGTCGGTCGTCCGGTCGAGCGTCGGGTCGTGGCAGACCACGAGCTCGCGATCCGCCGTGGCGTGCACGTCGAGCTCGATCGCCGTGGCACCGGCCTCGACGGCGCGGGCGATCGCGTAGAGCGTGCTAGACGGCGCCTCCCGCGCTCCGCCTTGGTGGGCGTAAGCGATGACGCGACGCTCGAGCCACGTAGCGGTCACGGACCGTTTCTAGCGCCTTGCACGCGGCACCGGCAGCTCCCCGTGGCCGTCGCACGCGGTTAGCCTCTCCGTTCCATGATCGACCACATCCTGCTCGACGTGATCGGGTCCATACGCGAGGCGCTCGAGGCCTCTCTCCTCGAGCAGCAGGCCGTCGAGGAGAGGTTCCAGGTCGACGTGTTCCTCGGGGATGTCTCGTTCGAGACCTCTTACAGCCTGCCCGGCGAGCAGAGCCCTCCGCGCGTGCGCGCCGACGTGAGCCTCGAATGGCCCACGTGGAGCCAGAGCGCCTACCGCTCGTGGTCGATCGGCGAGTCGCCGGCCGAGCGACCCGAGCTCGTCGTCGAGGTCGCCCTGCGGTTGCAGCGCCTCGTGGCAGTGCCGGACCCTGCCGTCGTGCTCGCCGCCCTCGGTGGGGTCGCTCCCGAGATCGCCGGTGAGCCGCTCGAGCGGACCGGCCCGACGATCGAGCAGGTCTACGATGCGGAGCACGACGCGCCGTCGTGCGCGATCGAGATCGCCTACCAGGGGACCTACCACCTCGACGAGAGCGTCCTCGAAGAACCCTCGAAGGTCGACGGGCAGATCGCCGGCCTTGCCCGTTGGATCGCCTCGGGTCTTGTCCGACTCGCCGACCTCGACCTCGCCTGCCTGCCCGCCGACGACCCCGAAGACGGCTCGTGAGCGCGGCGTTCAGGTCTAGGAGCTCGCCGGCAGCAGGCCCGCGTCGGCAGCGAGCGCGGCGAGCGGCGATTCGGGGCGGGCTCCCACGTGTGAGATCGCCTCCGCTGCCGCGAGCGAGCCCAGGGACGCGGCACCCACGAGATCGGCTCCGTGGGTGATCCCGAAGCAGAAGCCCGCGGCGAAGAGGTCGCCCGCCCCGGTGCGGTCGACCGGGTCTGCGACCGGAAACGCCGGCACCTCGTCGATCCCGCCATCGCTTCCCACGAAGGCGCCGTCGGGCCCGCAGGTGGCGACCACGACGAGCCCCGGACGATGCAGCGCGTGCAGGGCGCGTTCGACCGTCGCCTCGCCGGAGATCGCGAGGATCTCCGCCTCGTTCGCGAACACCACGTCGACGCCGTCATCGACCAAGCCCCGCAGCACGTCACGGTGCCTGTCGACGAGCATCGCGTCGGCAAGTCCCATTGCGACCGCCGTGCCATCGGCCCGCGTCGCCGCGAGCAGCCGCTCGACGATCGCATCCGCGTCGGGTAGGTCGAGCAGGTAGCCGTCGAAGTAGACCAGGGCGGATGCAGCGAGGAGACCAGGGTCGATACCTGTGCGGTCCAGCCGGCCGCCAGCGCCGAGCGCCGTCGCCATCGTGCGCTCGGCGTCCGGGGTGATGACGACGAAGCAGCGTCCCGTGGCGGTCTCGCTGTCGTCCGGGTCGAGCGGAAAGCGCTCGAGAGCCGCCACGACCCCTGCAGACTCGAGGTCGGCGGCGTACCTCGCACCGAGCTCGTCGTCCGCTACCGCACCGACGAATGCAGGCGTCCCGCCGAGCGACGCTATGCCGACTGCCGTGTTGGTCACGGTACCGCCGGGAACCTGTCGCGCCCCACCGAGCGCGCGACCGATCCGGTGCGTCGTCTCCACGTCGACGAGCGTCATGCCTCCCGGAGCGAGACCGAGCTCGCCGAGCACGGAGAAGTCTGCGAACGCGAGGTGGTCCATGAGCGCGTTGCCGACACATACGACGTCGTAGCGTCGTGCCCGGCCGATCGGGCGCGCCGGACCAGGCAGGTTCGCAGAGGTCACTTGCCGATCGTAGCCCGGGCCGCAGGGCAGACCGGGGTGCAGTCCGGGGTGCGCCTCGGGCCGAGCGCTAGGGTGAAGACGCCGCCGCGAAGGCGGCGGGTCGGTCGTGCCGGTCGGGGCTGCTCGCCAGCAGTGCGTCGCTCCCCATGTCTCGGGCTCATGGCGGTCGGGCGACGGGTCGGAGGCACGGCGAGACCGAGATCCGGGGACCGGAGAGAGGTCGTAGCGGGATGGGCAGGTGAGCGCCGATTCGCAAGAGCAGGTTGTCGAGCCGTCCGCCGGTTCGGCCGCCTCACGACCGCCGGCCGGCGTGCCTCGCCGTGCGGAGCCGTCGGGCCCGTTGCCCGCCGGCGCGGGCGGGCAACGCGCGATGGTCGAGGTCGAGATCGGA
>JAJZCK010000247.1 GCA_021846125.1 Actinomycetes bacterium
CCGCCAGGCGATGTAGCGGCGGACCATATCACCCTGTTCGAAATGGTCCTTGTGGTCCGTGCCGTCCAGGGCGAAGTAGCGGAGAGCAGCGAAGTGGCACTCGATTAACCGGCCCTCGGGTCAGGTCAAGGGGAAGTTCTCGATCATCCCGAGTTCTTGAGGCGCCGTAGGTGCTTGTCGATGCTGTCGATCACCCGTTGGTGGCGGGCGGCTTCGGAGCCCCATCCTCGGCTGGTGGCGTCGTCGCGTAGGGCGGTGATGTCGTCGAGTTGAGCCTGGAGGGCTGGGCCGAACTCAGTGGTGATTACGAAGTTGTCGCACTGCTCGCAGATGTTGGCGTAGGGGCAGGCGTCGGCGACGAGGTCCCGGGAGCAGTAGCCGTGGGCGACGCGGGTCTTGAGCATCTCCGAGCGGAGCCAGTCGACCCGGTCGGGCACGGCGGTCTTGGCGAGCGGCGCGATGACCAGGGCGCTGCGGGTGCGGACCTTGCCCATGGCCGCCTCGTAGGCGGCGCGCACGGTTGGCGAGGCGATGGAGGCGTAGCGCAGGGTCATCTCGGCGGAGACGTGACCGAGGACGGCCATCAGCGCTTGGAGTGACATGCCGGCGTTGACGAGGCTGGTGGCGTAGGTGTGGCGCAGCTGGTGGGGGGTGACGTGGAGGGGTTTGCCGGCCCTGCCGGTCAGTCCGGCGGCGGTGACGGCGGTGTCGAGACCGTGGCGGAGCTTGTAGGCGCTGAGACGGCGTCCTCGGTCCATGAAGAGGAACTCGGCGGGTCGGCCGTCGCGGGGATGGGCGACGGGCCGTTGGCGTCCCCGGTGCGCCATCCAGGCGTCGAAGGCGGCGAGGGTGGCGGCGTCGAGGGGGACGGTCCGCTCGGTGCCGAGCTTGCCGAGGGGGACCTTGACCCAGGTGCCGTGAGTGGGGGTGTCCCACAGGCAGTCGAGCTCGAGGTCGAGCAGCTCGCCGAGGCGCATCCCGGTGCCGCGCAGGATGGTGATGCCGGTTCGGGTGAAGGGGTCGTCGAGGGAGGCGACCGCGGCCATGAGGTCCCGGTCGGCGTCGGGAGGAAGCGCCCGGGGAAGGGGCCGGTCGAGGCGAGGGACGTCGGAGGCGAAGACCAACGGCCGGGAGGGCCGCTCGGCCCAGCCCCAGATGGCGAGGTCTTCGAAGAAGGCGCGGAGATCGACGACCGCCCGCTTGGACACCGAGGCAGAGACGGGCTTGTCCCGGGCCAGCCATCCCCGCCACGGGCGGCCGTGGTTCCAGATCAAGAACCCGTCGACATGCGCTCGTTCGAGCTGCTCGAGCCGGCGCACCTGTGGGTGGTCGGCGGCCAGGTACTCGCCGAAGACGATCAGGCTGTCGGCTCTCATGAGGACCGTGGAAGGCCGCAAGGTGGTGGCGACGACCTCCAAGTAGCGCAGCGCCACCCGGCGGATCTCTGGCTGTGGGAGAGCTTCGAGCGTCTCGGCCAAGGTGGCTGCCCGCGGCCGGTTGTGGCGAGGCGTGGCCGAGCAGATGCCCAGCTCGTAGCAGGCCTGGTGGAGACTGAAGGCTCTGGCGTGGTTGTGGCTTCGGGTGTCGCGCCCGGCGGAGGGAGCAGCGTCGACCGCGGCGGTGAAGGCGTCGAAGTCGTCGTCGGTCAGCTCGGCGAGGGTCTTGGCCGCCCAAAGGCACATGATCGCGAGGCCGCCCCGGCTGACGTCTCGGGCCCAGTTCTCCGACCAGCGGAACCGTCCGGCGACCTCGATGATCCGTTCGACGTCGCCGGGATGACGGCGGCCCCACTCCGCGTAGAGGTCGCCGGGCGTCTTGGCCAACAGCAGGTCCAGGTCGGGAGTCAAGGCGCCTTCGAGGAAGCACCATGTGATGAACGACCACGCCCCGCTCCGGGCCAGGTCGGCGAGGCGAGCGGGGGCCGCTCGGAGCATCCAGGCGGTCAGGTCCGGGTGCGCTTCGAGCAGGCGGCGGGCTGCGTTGCGCCGCAGCCGCTTGGCGTCCGGGCCGATCGGAAGGCCGGCCACGAACCGGGCGTAGTCGATCAACACGTCGGGCGCCTCGGCTGCTTGCAGGGTGGCGAGCGCAGAGACGCTCATCGCAGGGCCGCCCGGGCCTGGGCGAACTCGGCCGCCAGCGTGTCGGGCGAGAGGTGCACGTAGCCGGCGGTGGTCTCCGGCGACGCGTGCCCCATCAGCTCGCGCAACACCAGAAGGTCGATCCCGGCGCCGGCCAGCTCGGTGCCGTAGGTGTGGCGAAGCCGGTGCGGTCGCACCCGGGTGGCGCCAGAGCTCGCCCGGTGAGTTCGGAAGATCCGGCGCATCCCCGCCTCCGTCATCGCTGCCCCCGTGGTCGGGCCGCGCAGCACCACGAAACACTCCGGCGTCCGGCAACCCTTCGGGCGTTCGGCGTGCAAGTAGGCGGCGACCTCGACGAAGAACGCCCCGTCGACAGGAACGGTACGCTCCCGGTTGCCCTTGCCGATCACCCGCACCCGACGCAGGCCCATGTCCACATCCGCCAGCCGCAAACCGCGGACCTCCGCGGCCCGCAGGCCGCCGAGCACCATCGCCAGAGCCATCGCCCGGTCCCGGTGGCTGCCCAGGTCGGAGATGAACGCCGAGACCTCGGCCGGCTCCACGCTCTCAGGCAGCCGCCGAGGCTGGCGGACCAAGCGCCCTCCCGTCGCCGCCTTGCGGGGACCGATGTGGCCGAGCATGCCCCGCGCCTTCGGTCTCAGGCCGGTCGCCCGCCGCCCTGCCGGCACCGGGCTGTCGGTGCGGACGCCGGCGATGACCGCGTACTCGAACATCCCCCGCACCGCGGCGATCCGCCGGTTCATCGTCGCTGGAGCCGCCCCCCGCCGGGCCGACACGCTGACCACCTTCGCCCCTGCGCTCGGCGTCGGGCGACCCTGCCAGTCCAGGTAGTCGAACAAGTCGGTCGCCACGACGTCGACGGCCGTCGCTCCCCGCTCAGCCAAGAACCGGCCGAAGTTCAACAGGTCGAACGCGTAGCCCCGCACCGTGCCCTGCGCGAAGCCACGAACTGAGAGATGGCCGAGGTAGCTGTTGGCCAACTCGTCGATCGGGCCACCACCGGCCAGGCGATAGGCACCCTCACTGCGAACAACCCTGAGGTCCATCAGGCTCTCCTTGGAGTCGAGTATGCGACCCCGCCAGGCGCCCGAGGTGGATGCTCAGGCCGCGAGGCGGAGACCGACCCCCAAAGGCCGGTAAACCCATATGCGGTTGAGCCAGCTGGCGTCCGTGGGGACGTAAGCAAGCTCGACGTTGTTGGCGGCCGCCCATTCGCCGACGCGACTGTCCTTCCTGGTCGACAGGTGCGGGCTGAAGTTGTCCAGCACCAGGC
>JAJZCK010000029.1:0-3242 GCA_021846125.1 Actinomycetes bacterium
TTCGTCGCGTTCAGGTTGTTCGAGACCGTGTAGCGCTTGTGCCACGAGCTCTTCATCGAGTACGGCGCCGCACGCTGCTCGGCGAAGTGGACGACCACCTCGGGCTTCCAGCTCGTGACGAGCGAGTACAGGCGGTGGTACTGCTCGGCGACGTTGAACCGCTCGAACGCGATCTCCTTGCCGGACACCTCGTGCCAAGCCCGCAGGCGTGTCCCCATCGGCGTGATCGGCGTCAGGGAGGTGACCTCGAGCTCGTTGTCGATGTTGCGACGGGAGAGGTTGTCGACGATCACGACCTCGTGGCCCTTGTCGGACAGGTGGAGGGATGTGGGCCAACCACAGAACCCGTCACCGCCGAGGACCAGTACGCGCATGATCAGCTCCTTCACGCCAAGCTCGCAGCCGAGGACCAGTGCGAGGCAAGGCCGTCCGACGGCCCGGGGCAGCACTCTATAGTGCCGCCGTCCTGTGTGTCCTCTCAGGTGCGCCCGCGCGGCGGCCCGGCCGCCGCCGCGACGTTCGGGTGGTCGGCACGCGTCGTCTACCGCCGCGAGGAGTGCCTGGCGACCCTCTGCGTCGTCGCGACCGCTCTGCGGAACCGAGGAGCCGAACGGCGCCGAGGGTGCCTTTTGCGGCCGGCGGCGGAGGCGGTCTTGGGAGACGGCTGCGCCGGCGGGGATGAGCACGCCGCCGACGGGCCCGTTCCAGATGGGTGCCTCGCCGACGAACGACGCCGGCCAGGGGAAGCTCCGGGTGTCGCTGGCGGGTCGCTCCGGGGCGACGGCCGGTTCGACGCTCACGGCGTGCGGCTGGCGGCTTCGGCGCCGAGGAGCGCCTGCTTGGTGACGATCCCCCAGCGGTAGCCACCGAGCGACCCGTCCTGGCGCACGACCCGGTGGCAGGGGACCACCAGCGCGGCCGGGTTTGCGGCGCACGCCCCCGCGACCGCTCGCACCGCCGCAGGCGAGCCGATCCCGGCTGCGACCTCGGAGTAGGAACGGGTCTGGCCGCCGGGGATGGCCCGCAGTGCCTCCCACACCCGTACCTGGAAGGCGGTCCCCCGTAGGTCTACGGGGAGCAGGGTCGCGTCCTCGCCGCCTCGCACCGCTCCGGCGAGGACCAGTGCGATATCAGCGAGCCCGCCGTCGTCACGCTCGACGAGCGCTCCGGGGAACTCGGCGGCGACCTCAGCCACCAGCGCCGCCTCGCTCGACCCCACCCGCACCGCGCACACCCCTCGGGCGGTGCTGGCCGCCACGACCACGCCGATGGGGGTGACCGTCGACGTGTAGCCGATCCGCTCGCCTGCGCCGCCCGAGCGGTAGCGGGCCGGGGTCATTCCCAGCCGTCTCGCCCCGTGGTCGTAGAACGCCCGGCTCGACCCGTACCCCGCCTCGTAGGCGGCGTCGGCCACCGGCATCCCCGCCCGCAGCGCTGCTCGCACCCGGTCAGCCTGCTGCGCCCGCAGGTAGCTGCCGACCGGCACTCCGACCACCTCGGAGAACCGTCGCCTCAAGTGGCGCTCGCTCCAACCCAGCCCCGCAGCGAACGCGGCCAGGTCCCGGTCCGGGTCGGGGTGCTCCAGCCACCGGCACACCGCGACGACCGACGCGACCGCAGGATCGCCGATCTGGTCCCGCTCCGGGCAGCACCGCCGACAGGCGCGGTAGCCGGCGCCCACAGCGTCGGCCGGGGTGGCGAAGAACTCGACGTTGCGGCGCAGCGGCCGGCGAGCACCACACCCCGGCCGGCAGTACACCCCGGTGGATCGCACGGCATAGACGAACACCCTGGCCAGCCGCCCGTCGCGAGCCTCGACCGCCCGCCACCTCGCCTCCGCCAGATCGTCCACACCACCAAACCTACGGACACGACGCGCCTTTCGCCTCCCGCTCCCGGACATAGAACTCCGGTCGCTCGCCGGCCGGAGTCGAGTCCCAGCACGTGGTGCTAGAGCGGGAGGACGGCGCAGTCACAGCTCGCGACGAGGCGATGGGTCTGCGCCGCGGCGACGGTCGTCGCTGTGGCGCGACGTTCTGTGCTCGGTCGGATGGGTGAGAACTCTGACTCGGGGTGCATCGGCTCGGCAACATGTTCGACCGGAACTGGCTGCTGAACTCCCTGATCTGGGGATTCAGCGCGGCCGGTAGGCGGAGCGCCGATGCTGGATTCGGTGCACGGTCACGACGCCGGCCGCATCGTCGATGCTGTAGATGACCCGGTAGTCACCCCGACGAGCGGAGAACAGGCCGACGAGCTCTCCGACGAGGGGCTTGCCGAGTCGGCGGGGATTCTCCCTGATCGGTCCCCGCACGGCGGTAAGGGCGGCATCACGGACCTTTTCTGGAAGCTTGTCGAGGTTGCGGAGACCTTCCGGGGTGATCCGGATCTCGTACGCCATTCAGGCGCCGGCTCAGGCGGGAGGCAACGGGAGCAGTTCGCCGCGTGTGGCCTCGGAGCGCGATCGGGCGAGGGATGCGACGAGGTCAGGATCGCGCAGTATGTCCAGGGTCTCCTCGAGGGACTCGAGATCGTCGGGGCTCACGAGCACGAACGACGGTCGTCCATTGCGGGTCACCAAGATCCGCTCGTGCTCACGCTCGACGCGCTCGGCAAGCTCGGACAGGTGGGCCTTGGCCTCAGAGAACGGCAACGTGTCTTCCATAGGTCACAATTCTGACCTATCACGGCCCTGGACGCAAGACCTCAACCGGGGCCCGCGGTACATGCACATGTCGCTCGGCACACGCCTGGGACGTCTCCGGGGCGGTGGCTGAGCGCCAGGCCGCCGGCTCGTCCAGCCTGTCACGGCCGGCGTGCCGTTCTGTGCGATTGCTGGGCCGGCTGCCGCCCGTCGTTCTGGCGCGCCATTCGGCGCTGTCGTAGAAGCACGCACGGAGGGGTGTGATGCGGACTCGGCGCAGGCCTCGTTGCGCCTGAGAGCAGGCTCAACAGGCGGAGCGCCGAATGACGGCGGCGGGGCCCTGTCTGTCAAGACGACTGCGATCACCTCCATAACCGGCGTTCTGCCGTCATCGTCGGCGATCTACTGTCCCTACCGACCATCACTCTCCGTGGCACTCGATCCTGCCGATATCAACCAGGCGTCGATCCCGTCGCGCGGCGGTCGCTCAATAGCGTGGACGCCCCGATGCCTTTTCCGGTCAGCCGCCCGGCGCCTGCCTGTTGACTGGGAGCGCGCCCATGGCTACGCGCCGGTCCTCCTCGAGACCTTCGTCGAG
>JAJZCK010000029.1:3252-19125 GCA_021846125.1 Actinomycetes bacterium
AGGCGGCGAACTGTGATCTATGTGGGGATGACCAAAGGGCGCGGCAAGCTCGACCGGGAGAACCGCCACGCGCTCCCGGTGAAAGACGCCTACCTCTACCCGCTGCGCCGGGACTACCGCAGGATCCTCACCGCACCGAGCGGAACGGGCCAGCCCGATCCGGGTGGAGGCACTGGCGTCGGCGTGGCACCATGAGCTGGTGGCCGAAGCGGTGAACATTGACGAGGCGCTCGACGCCTTCTTGGCCGACCAGCGCCAGCGCCTCTCGGAGCGCACGATGCGCAACTACGAGTACGTGGTGGAGCTGCTGTGCGACTCGCTCAACGGCTATGGGCCAAACACGCTCGACAAGGCCGACGAGAAGCGCTGGCGGAAGGCTTACGACGCCGGTGACGAGGAGGCCTTCTGCCACCTCTTCGGCCCCGAGCGCATCGTCGACCACTTCGGCGAGTTCCTCGGCTACTTCATGGTCCGGAAGGTCTGGGCCTCCCAGGAGCTGTTGCGCTCGGCCGGGACGGTGACGAAGAAGCTGGCGGGCTGGCTCCACGAGCACGGCTACGTGAGCGCCGAGGAACGCGAGGACGCCGTCGAGCAGGGGAGCCGCGCCGCCAGGAACCTCCCCCGCGCCGAGCGCCTGACGAACCTGCTCTACGACCAGAGCCGCTCCACCCCGCCCTTCGACGCCAACGCGCTCGGTCCCAAGGACCTCGTCGAGACCTACCTCGTCATCCAGCGCGTCGAGCCCGGGGCGTTGTGCTTCAGCGGGGGGATAGGCCCGCTCGAGGTTTCCAAGCGGGCTTCCGAGCTTGCTCGGGTCGGATGGGGAGTGAACGCGACGCTCGCCCGGCTGGACAAGACCTGGCGGCTCGTCGAGGTCGGCAACGTCTATCCGCACTGACCCTGGTCCCGTGCCATCACCTCCGGCGGGATGAGGCGGGCAGGTTCGACGGGTTCACCGAACTCTTACAACCGGCCGATATAACGTCTGAACTGCTACTTCGTGGAGCCGGTGGTCGGGCTCGAACCGACGACCTGACGATTACAAATCGCCTGCGCTACCAGCTGCGCCACACCGGCCTGCGAGGAGACTAGAGGCACGCTCGCCACCCTGCCTGCCGACGTGGTCCCGGCTCGTCCCGGCCCTGGCCACCCGAGCATCCGGCATCGCTCGGCCAGCCCCAAGACGTGCGGCAGCTCGGGGGCGGCTAGTCCCTCGCCGAGTGGCGGCACGCCCGACACGGACAACTAGGGTCCTTCACCGTGCTCGGCCCCAAAGCGCGCGGTGGCGCGCCGGTGAAGCGGCGGAACCCGCGGCGTGTCGCCATGGTCGTCCTCGCGGTGCTCGTGCTGGGGCTCGTGGTGGGGGAGGTCGTCGACCAGGTCGTCAAGGCGTCGACCGCGGCATCTCGCCGGTCCATGAGCTCTTGGGTCGCCGCGGTGACGCCGATCATCGGGGACTCCACGGTCCTTGCTCCGACGTTGCGGGAGGTGCGCGAGCTTGCAGGCCTGCCGGCCTGCGCGCGGCTCGGGTGCCAGCGCCGGGCCTTCGACGCGCTGCTGGCACAGATCGAATCGGGCAGCAAGGCCGATCTCGTGGAGCTGGCCGACGTCCGGCTGGTGCCCCCCGATCCGCGCTCGGGCGCACTGCTCGAGAGCGTGCTCGAGAAGCGCTCGGCGGCGGTCGTGCAGGTCGCCGACGCCGCTGCGCTGCTCCTCGGGTCGTCGGGCGCCCACGTCGTGCTCGCGCGCGCCCAGGGGCTGCTCCTCGCAGCGGGCAGCGAGCTGGTCAGCTCCGACCGCACATACCGCGAGTTCGTCCGCTCGCTTCCCCCGCACGTCGCGAGGCCGGCGGTGACATCCTCGACCTGGGTGGCGCTTCCGGCCTCGTGGAGCCGCTCGGGTGTGGAGGCCTGGGCCACCAGGCTCGTGGCCGATCGGCTGCTGCGGTCCGACGCCGTGATCTCCCTCCTCGCAGTCTCGACTGAGCCGCCCGTGCTGCGGATCGAGGGCCTCGGTCACGCGCCGGCTCGCCCGGTCGGCGGCGGGAGGGCGACCACCACGACCACCACCACCACGACCACCACCACGACCACCACGACGCTCCCCGGCGTCACGACGACGACCGTGCGGGGCAGGCGCCCGACGACCACCACCACGTCCACGACGACCACTGCCGTGCCGCCGCCGGCGACGACGCTCCAGATCCCTCCTGCAGGCTCGACGTCCGTGCTCCCGCCGACGTCGCAGCTCGTCGTCGAGGTGGTGGTCGCCGACGCGGGCAACCTGCCCGCGGGGCAGGTGACGGTGGGCGCACGGCTGACGACGGCCGCCGGGCGCCTGCCGGCTGGCTTGCTCTCGGCCAGCGTGGACCGCCGTGCAGGGGCGCTCTCCCCCGGGGGCGCTCGCTACCTGCGGCTCCGGCCGATGCGTGTCGTGCGGGGCGAGACCTACGACCTCGTCGTGACGGCGTCCGTGCCCGGCTGGCCAGTGGCGACCGACACCGTCGTCCTCCAGGTCGCGAGCTGACCGCTCGGCGGCGTCCTAGGGTCGCGTGGTCTCTTCGTAGGCGTGCAACGCGCGCTGGACGACGTCACGCACGGGCACGCCCTCCCGCCGTGCGATCGCGGCGGCGTCGTCGTGCTCGACCTTCACGCGTCCTGCGGCCACCTTCACTCCGACGGTGGTCCCGGCGAGGTCGACCTCGAGGAGCTCGCGTTCGGCCGCGTAGCGGTCGACGAGGTGCGCCCTCGCCCCGAGCGATCCGGTGTGCCGGAGGAGCGTGGAGCGGAGCGCGTGCGCCCTCGGGAGCTCCGCCAGGACGCTCACGACGTATCCCGGTCGCCCCTTCTTCATGAGCACGGGGGTCGTCCAGGCGTCGGACGCGCCCGCGTCGAGCAGAGCTGCGATCGCGTCGGCGAGCTCCTCGCCCGTCGCGTCGTCGACGTTGGCCTCGAGGAGCAGGAGGGGCTGGCCGACCGGAGCCCCACCTCCGGTCGTCGAGAGCAGCGTGCCGACGACGACCTGGGTGCAGTTGGGGAGGCCCTCGATCTGGCGGCCGCCAGCTCCGTAGCCGGTCGAGGCGACGGTCATCGCCGGCATCGGCCCGTAGACCGCGCCCGTGGCCGCGAGGATGGCCGCGCCCGTCGGCGTCGTCAGCTCGGCCCCGACCTGCGCGCCGCCTCCGTAGAGAGCGGCACCGGCGAGGAGGCCGAGCACCGCCGGCGTCGGGACCGGGAGCGTCCCGTGCGCGCTCTCGACCGTGCCGGAGCCGGTCGCGACCGGGCTCGACGCCACCGTGGCGACGTCGAGCAGCTCGAGCGCCACCATCGTCCCTGCGACGTCCACGACGGTGTCGTGGCCGCCGAGCTCGTGGAAGTGGACCTCCTCTGGCGCCTCGCCATGCAGGTGGCCTTCCACCTCTGCCAGCAGGTTGAACGCTGCCACCGAGCGCTCGAGGGCGCGGGCGGGAAGGGCGCCGGCGTGGAGCATCTCGAGCACGTCGGGCAGGCGGCGCGCCGGGCCACCGTCGGTGGCGGTGACGACGACACGCGTCGCGGCGAGCCCGCCACGTCGGACACGCGAGACCTCCATCGTCCAGCCCGGAAGCGGGAGCGTCGCGAGCAGCGAACGCAGCTGGTCCTCGTCCGCGCCCGCGTCGAGCAGGCTTCCGAGGGCCATGTCCCCCGCTATTCCGGCGAAGCAGTGGAACCACGCCACGCGCCCGTCGCGTGCGCCGATCGGTGCCGGCCCGGCGCTCAACGCAGGATCCTCGCGGCGGCACAAGCTGCGCCGTAGCCGTTGTCGATCCCCACCACGGTCACCCCTGCGGCACACGAGGACAGCATGGCGAGCAGCGCGGTGACCCCCTCGAGGCTCGCCCCGTAGCCGACGCTCGTCGGGACGGCGACGAGCGGTGCAGCGGTCAACCCTCCGACGACGCTCGCGAGAGCACCCTCCATCCCGGCGACGACCACTACGACGTCCGCCCCGACGATCTCGTCGTAGGAGGCGAGAAGGCGGTGGATCCCAGCCACGCCGCAGTCGGCGACGAGCGTCGGTGCGAAGCCGTAGCTCTCGAGGGTGGCGACGCACTCGCCGGCGACCGGAAGGTCCGCTGTCCCGGCCGTCACCACGGCCACCGTGCCGGAGCGCGGCGGGGCAGGCCGCCAGGAGACGAGAGCGCGCGCGCCGGCCGCGGCCGGGTCGGTGCTGCGACGGCCGCCGGGGTTGCGCTCGAGCGCCGCAGCCGACTGGGCCCCGTCTGCCCTCGTGAGCAGCACAGGTCCCGTGCCGTGCTCGAGCAGCTCCGCCACGATCGCAGCGCACTGCTCGGGCGACTTGCCCGGGCCGTAGACGGCCTCCGGCAGCCCCTGGCGGACGTGGCGGTGGTGGTCGACGCGCGCGAATCCGAGGTCGGCGAAGGGCAGCCGCCTAAGCCGTCCGGCCGCGTCGTCAGGCGCGACGGTGCCCGAGCGCACGTCGTCGAGCAGGGTCGTGAGTTCGTCGTCGTCCATGTGCCTCACTATCCTGCCAGCATGACCGTGAGCCTCGGACAGCCCGGCCGCATCGCCTACCTCGGCCCGCCGGGCACCTTCACAGAGGAGGCCCTCGACTCCGTACCCGATCTCGCGGGGAGCGAGAGGCTCCCGACGCCGACGATCGGCGAGGCGTTCGCCGTGCTCAGTGCCGGTGGTGCGGACGCGGCGTTCGTGCCGATCGAGAACTCGATCGAGGGACCGGTCAACGCGACGATCGACCAGCTCGCGTTCGCCGACGACCTGCTCGTCCAGCGCGAGGTGGTGCTCGACGTCCACCTGGACCTGATGGCGCTCCCCGGTGCCGACCTTGCGACGGTCAAGCGTGTGCTCACCTTCCCGCACGCAAGTGCGCAGTGCCATGGCTTCCTCAGAGCGAGCCTCCCCGACGCCGAGCTCGGTGCGACGAACTCCACCGCCGACGCGGCCCGTGCGGTGGCCGAGGGAGGGCGCCGGGACGTCGCGGCGATCGCCGGTCCGCTCGCGGCCAAGCTCTACGGTCTCGACGTGCTCGCGCACGCGATCGAGGACCATGGTGGCAACCAGACGCGCTTCGTCCTCGTCGCACCGCACCTCGTGCCCGCGCCGACGGGCCACGACCGCACGAGCGTGGTTTGCTTCCAGCATGCGGACCGCCCGGGGAGCCTCTATGCGATCCTCGGCCAGTTTGCCGCCCGGAGCCTCAACCTCACCTTCATCGAGTCCCGGCCGACCAAGCAGGCGCTCGGGCAGTACTGCTTCGTGGTCACCGTCGAGGGCCACATCGCCGACGAGGTGCTCGGCGACTGCTTGAAGGAGCTGCGGGCGGAGCTCGGAGAGATGAGGTTCCTCGGCTCCTACCCGGTGTCCGGAGCGGTCGCGTCGCAAAGACGGGCGGAGATCGACGCCGAGCGCCGCTCGGCCGAGAGATGGCTCGTGGAGCTGCGCTCGCGCGTCGGAGGTGGCGGTTGACGCTCTAGGGTCGTAGCTCGCCGCTACGCCGAGCGCGCGGCCGCCCCGGTCGGGACATCGTGCGCCGGAAGCGACGGCGAGCGGGACGACGTGGAGGGATGGCAGAGCGGACGAATGCGACGGTCTTGAAAACCGTTGTGGCCCCAGGTCACCGTGGGTTCGAATCCCACTCCCTCCGCCAGGTGGTCCTTACGCAACCCGGGCCCTACAAGTGACGAATCTCCCGGCCGGAGGCGCCTGCGGGCCCTCCGGCCGGGGATCGTGGCGGCGAGGGCGTGGGGCAGCGGTTGGCAAGCTCAAGTGGTCGCCGCAACGACAGCAAGGTCGTAGCAGTCTGCAGCTGAGCGCCAGTTGTGGATCCTTCGGGGCATCGTGTCGCCGCGGGTCGTGGCCCATGTCGCGCTCGCGGGCTGGGAACGCTTTGGGAACGCCTCGGGCGTCAACCTCGTGCGGAGAGCGTTGCGAGGGACAAGGAGCTCCTGCATGCGGGCGGCTGGTCTGGTCGAGGGCGAAGCAGCGCAGGCGACGGGCCACCCGGCGAGCCCCTGCGCCGAGACGGCTCTCGCGCGTGAAGAGGTCCTGAGCGCCGTCCTCCTCGAGCTGTGGGCCTTCGCCGGCGGGGCCGACCTGGCCACGCTGCGGGGGCTGTCAACTGCTCCACAATGGATCAGCAATCCAAAGCGAACATACGTGCTAACAGCGAAGCGTGAAGTTGTCCGAGTGGGCGGAGCAAGAGGGCATCCACTACCAGACTGCGTGGAAGTGGTTCAGGGACGGAAAGCTCCCCGTCCCCGCCGTCCGCACGCCATCGGGGACGATCTTGGTGGAGGTGCCACGGGCGAGCACTGCTGGATCTGCACGGGCTGTCGTCTATGCACGCGTGTCCTCTCACGACCAGCGATCCGACCTCGACCGTCAGGTTGCTCGCATGACCGAGTGGGCCACCGCACAGGCCATGACCGTCTCCGATGTGGTGACCGAGGTCGGATCGGGGATGAACGGCCGTCTCCGCAAGCTCTCTCGCCTGCTCGCTGACGCGACGGCAACCACGATCGTCGTCGAGCACCGGGACCGTCTGGCCCGCTTTGGTGTCGAGCACCTAGGTGTCCGGCAGCTTGGGGGATGCCCGGTGCACGCTTCAGTCCAGATCGTGTGCACGTGGCGCACCTACGCAGCGAGCTGTCGGCCCCGACCGGGCACGAGGCAGTTTCGCGACCACCACGCCGGCGCGACCACCGCTGTCCCGGTCGCACGCCCGTCACCGCCCCGGCGGCCCGTGATCGGGACCTTCGACCCTGGCGCTCCGGCGCCGTCCGCGTCACGCTCGGTGCCACGGATCGATCGCTGCCGGCCAACCAGGCGGCGGCGGTGGCCTCGAGCGGAGGTGGGCTGGATGAGCGAGACGCGGGCGGCGCTGCTCGACCGGGGTGGTCTCGACCGCCTGATCGGCCTGCTCGGGTCGCGAGGCTTCCGCACGCTCGGTCCGGTGGTCGCCGATGGAGCGATCGGTCCGGGGCCGATCCGCCACGCCAGGGACCTCCCGCAAGGATGGCACGACGAGCAGGCACCCGGCAGGTACCGCCTCCACCGGGACGGCGACCCCCGGCTCTTCGCCTGGGCGGTCGGACCGCGGTCGTGGAAGGGCGAGCTCTTCCCCCCCCGGTCCGTCGTCTGGCACAGCTCGGGCGAAGGCGAAGGCCTCGAGATCGTGCCGGTCGTCGACGAGGCACCACCGGTCGCGGTGATCGGTGCGCGTCCCTGCGAGCTGGCAGCGCTCTCGATCCTCGATCGCGTCCTCGGTTCCTCGGCGCATCCCGACCCGGTCTACCGCGCCCGGCGCGAGGCTGCCTTCGTGGCGGTCGTCGAGTGCTCGACACCGGCATCGACGTGCTTTTGCACCTCGATGGGCACCGGCCCGGCGGTCGGCGACGAGCGGGCCGGGGACGAGGGCGTCGACCTCGTGCTCACCGAGCTCGCCGGGGACGAGGGCCACCATGTGCTCGCCCGGTCCGCCTCGCCCCTCGGCAGGGAGGTGCTCGCCGAGCTGGGAGGCGCACCGGCACCCGGCTGGGCCTGGACCGCTCGGGACGACCTCCTCGCCGCGGCCGAGGGTGCGATCGGTCGTGCGCTCGACACCGACGGCCTCGCCTCGCTCCTCGCCCGCAACCTCGGCCATCCGCGTTGGGACGAGGTCGCCGAGCGCTGCCTGTCCTGCGGCAACTGCACACTTGCCTGTCCGACGTGCTTCTGCAGCGCAGTCGAGGACGTGAGCGACCTCGGTGGCACGGTCGAGCGCCATCGCAGGTGGGACTCGTGCTTCGACCTCGGCTACTCCTACGTCCACGGTGGGCCGGTGCGCACCTCGGTGAGCTCGCGCTACCGCCAGTGGGCGACGCACAAGCTCTCGACATGGTTCGACCAGTTCTCGACTGCGGGCTGCGTCGGATGCGGTCGCTGCATCACGTGGTGCCCGGTCGGGATCGACCTCACCGAGGAGGCCGCGGCGATACGCGCGAGCGACGGTGCAGGTGCACGTGCTTATGCACGGCCACGGGCAGGGGCGACGGGAGGTGTGCAGCCGTGACCGAGGAGCTGGCAGAGCTCGTCGCCCGGCACCCGCTTTTCGCGGGCTTGCCGACCGACGTCGCCAGCCTCGTCGCGGGCTGCGCCCACAACGCCGCCTTCGGCACCGGCGAGCTCCTCCTTGCCGAGGGCGAGCCCGCCGAGGCGCTCTACCTGCTACGGCGTGGCAGGGTGGCGCTCGAGATCCGCAAGCCGGGCTCGGGCCAGCTCGTCGTCGAGACGCTCCGCCCCGGGGAGCTCGTCGGCCTGTCCTGGCTCTTCCCTCCTCACCGCTGGAGGACCGATGCCCGGGCGATGGAGCCCGTCGGCGTGGTGAGCGTCGATGCCGCCTGCCTGCTCGCGAAGGCCGAGGCGGACCCGGCATTCGGATTCGCGCTCATGAAGCGCCTGCTCCCTGTCCTGCTCTCGCGTCTCCAGGCGACGCGGGTACGTCTCCTCGACCTCTACGGCGATGGCGCGCACCGCTGAGCGGCCGGCCGTGGCCGGCACCTCCCTCGTGCCGCTCGTCCACCGGATCGCGTGGCGGCGGCGGGAGACATCCGACGTCGTCACCATCGCGCTCGAGGCCGTCGGAGAGTCCCTCGCCCCGTTCCGCGCCGGGCAGTTCCACATGCTGACGGCGTTCGGCGTCGGCGAGGTCGCGATCTCGGTGAGCGGGACACCGGGAGCCCCGGGCCCGGTCGAGCACACGATCCGCGACGTGGGCGCGGTGTCGCATGCGCTGAGCCACCTGCCGGCCGGCGGCGTCGTCGGCGCGCGCGGTCCGTTCGGCACCAGCTGGGGCGTGGCAGGTCTCGAGGAGGAGGACGTCGTCGTCATCGCGGGCGGGATCGGCCTCGCTCCGCTCCGCGGGGCTGTCCACCAGCTAAGCAAGCGTCGCGGCCCCGGCCGGCTGACCGTCCTCGTGGGGGCGCGCACGCCGGACCAGCTCGTCTTCGCCGACGACGTGCGTCGCTGGCGGGAGCTCGGAGCCGACGTACGGCTCACCGTCGACGCTGCGACCCCGGACTGGGGAGGCGAGGTGGGACTCGTGACGGCCCTGCTCCCAGGCGCGTCCTTCGACCCGGCGCGCACGGTCGGGCTGCTCTGTGGTCCGGAGGTGATGATGCGCTTCGCCGCCGCGGACCTTGCCGACCTCGGCGTCGACTCTTCCTGCATCCGGGTCTCTCTCGAGCGCAACATGCAGTGCGGAGCAGGGATCTGCGGCCACTGCCAGCTCGGTCCGCTTCTGCTGTGCCGGGACGGTCCTGTGGTCACCTACGGCGGGACGGTGGCGGCTCTCATGGGCCAGGTCGAGCGGTGAGCGCCCGCCCGACGCTCGCGGTGTGGAAGCTCGCATCGTGCGACGGCTGCCAGCTGACCCTCCTCGACTGCGAGGACGAGCTGCTCGCCGTGGCGGAGCACGTCGAGATCGCCCACTTCACGGAGATGTCGAGCGCGTCTGTCGACGGTCCCTACGACGTCTCGCTCGTCGAGGGGTCGGTCACGACGGCCGCCGACCGCGAGCGCATCCTCGCGATACGTGAGGCCTCCGGCCTCCTCGTGACGATCGGCGCGTGCGCGGCGGCAGGCGGGATCCAGGCGCTTCGGAACTTCACGTCCGTCGCAGAGCTCGCTCGCGGTGTCTACGCGCACCCCGAGTATCTCGACACCCTCGAGACGTCCAGCGCGATCGCGGACCACGTCGGGGTGGACCTCGAGCTCCACGGCTGCCCGATCGACCGGCACCAGCTCCTCGAGGTCATCTCCGCGCTGCTCGCGGGCCGCCGGCCCGTGCTGCCCTCGTACAGCGTCTGCCAGGAATGCAAGCAGCGCGCCAGCGTCTGCCTGCTCGTCGCTCGCGGGCGTGCCTGCCTCGGGCCGGTGACCCGGGCGGGCTGCGGAGCGCTCTGCCCGTCGCTCGACCGCGGCTGCTTCGGCTGCTTCGGTCCGGCGGAGAGCGCCAACACCGTGTCCCTCGCCCGGCGGCTCGCCGCGGACGGCACGTCGCAGGCCCAGCTGAGCCGGCTGTTCCGGACGTTCAACGCCGGTGCGCCGGCGTTCAGGAAGGAGAGCGTCGCCCATGACGCACCGCCGGCAGAGCGCTGACCTCACGATCGAGGTCCCGGGCCTCGCCCGCGTCGAGGGCGAGGGAGGGCTGCGCGTCGAGGTGCGGGGCGGCGAGGTCGTGAGCGTCGCCTTGAACATCTTCGAGCCACCGAGGTTCTTCGAGGGCTTCCTTCGCTCGCGGAGCTTCGAGGAGGTGCCGGACGTCACGGCCCGCATCTGCGGGATCTGCCCGGTCGCCTACCAGATGAGCGCCTGCGCGGCGATCGAGGACGCGTTCGGGGTGACGGTCGACGGCCGAGTCGCGGCGCTCCGGCGGCTCCTCTACTGCGGCGAGTGGGTGCAGAGCCACGCGTTGCACGTCTACCTGCTCCACGCTCCCGACTTTCTCGGCTGCGCGGACGCGGTCGAGCTCGCGCAGCTCGACCGCGCCGCGGTCCAGCGTGGGCTCGAGCTGAAGAGAGTCGGCAACCTGCTCATGGAGGCGGTCGGGGGGCGTTCCGTGCACCCGGTGAACGTCCGCGTCGGTGGCTTCTACCGCGCCCCTCGACCCGAGGACCTCCGAGCGCTGCTCGAGCCGCTCCGCCGGGCGCTCGACGCGTCGCTCGCGACGGCGGAGTGGGTCGCAGGCTTCGACTATCCCGACGTAGAGGGCGAGTACCTCTTCGTCGCCCTGCGTCCTGACGGTGCGTACCCGATCGACTCCGGTCCCGTCGCGTCGTCGGACGGCCTCGAGACGACGCCAGGCGGCTTTGCCGAGCTCGTGGTCGAGGAGCACGTCGAGCACTCCACCGCGCTCCACGCGCGCCTCGCGGGGCGCGGCGCCTACCTCACCGGGCCGCTCGCCCGCTACGCGCTCAACTCCGCGTCCCTCCCAGAGATCGCGCGGCAGGCCTCCGCGGCTGCAGGCCTCGGGCCGGTGTGCACGAACCCGTTCCGGAGCATCGCGGTGCGCGCCGTCGAGCTCGTCTTCGCGTGCGACGAGGCCATCCGGCTGATCGAGCGGTACGAGCCGCCGGACCCGCCGGCAGCAGAGGTCCGGCCCGTCGCCGGGGTGGGCCACGGCGCGACCGAGGCGCCGCGCGGACTTTTGCTCCACCGCTATGCGTTCGACGCAGAGGGCCTCGTGCGCGAGGCGCGCATCGTCCCGCCGACCTCGCAGAACCAGTTGAGCATCGAAGACGACCTGCGCCGGGTCGTCGTCGCCAGCATCGGCGCGGGCGACGGGGAGCTGACCGCTCGCTGCGAGCAGGCGGTGCGCAACCACGACCCGTGCATCTCGTGCGCAGCGCACTTCCTCGACGTCGAAGTGGAGCGGTCGTGAGCGCCCGCGTCGTCGTCGCGGGCATCGGGAGCGAGTACCGCAGTGACGACGGTGCGGGGCCGTTCGTGGCCCGGCGCGTCGCCGAGCTCGTCGGGGAGGCTGTCGACATCGGGCCGCTCGGAGAGCCGCTCGACCTGCTCGGCCGCTGGGACGGAGCCGAGCTCGCCATCCTCGTCGACGCGACGTGCTCAGGGGCTGCGCCGGGCAGCGTCGCAGTGCACGACCTCGACGCGCTCGTGGTGCCACGGGCGGTCGTGGGGAGTGGCAGGGACGACCTTGCGGCGGCCGTGGCCGGGAGCGGGTCGGGAGCGTCCGCAGTGCGGACAGAGGCGAGCACGCACGGGATCGGTCTCGCGGCGGCGCTCGCGATCGCGCGCGTCGCGGGACGCGCGCCGCGCCGCGTCGTCGTCGTCGGGATCGAGGGCCGGGAGTTCGGCTTCGGCGTCGACATGAGCCCTGACGTCGTCGCAGCGCTTCCCGGCGCGGTCCGGTCCGTGCTCGAGATCGCAGGGCTCGAGATCGCAGGGCTCGAGATCGCAGGGCTCGAGATCGCAGGGCCCGGGATCGGGCCGTGAGCGTCGCCACGGTGGTGCGCGTGCGAGCGTTCGTCGACGGCGTCGTCCAAGGTGTCGGGTTCCGCCCCCACGCGCACCGCCTCGCCACGGAGCTCGGGCTCGACGGCTTCGTCGGCAACGGCTCGGGCTCGGTCTTTCTCGAGGTGGAGGGGGTCGAGGACGCGGTCGACGCGTTCCTCGCACGGCTCTCGGCCGAGGCTCCTCCGCTCGCGCGAGTCGACACCGTCCAGGTCGAGCGGCTTCCGGCGGCTCTGCCGGCGGGGTCGCCCGGCGACCAGCGCAGGACGCGAGGCTTCGCGATCGTGGCGAGCCGGCCGGACGTCGGGGAGCGACGGTTCGTCGCGCCCGACGCCGCTACGTGCGGGCGGTGCGTCGAGGAGCTCTTCGACCCCGGCGACCGGCGCTTTCGCCACCCGTTCGTCAGCTGTACCGACTGCGGCCCCCGTTTCACGATCGTCCGGGCCCTCCCCTACGACAGGGCGACGACCTCGATGGCCGGCTTCGCTCTGTGCGCCGCTTGCCGCGCCGAGTACGAGGACCCTGCCGACCGCAGGTTCCACGCGGAGACGATCTCCTGCCCGCACTGCGGGCCGCGGCTCTGGTTCGAGGACACCTCCGGGGTCCAGGTGACGGGCACGGACCGGGCGCTCGTCTCCGCCCAGGCCGTGCTGCGCTCCGGTGGCGTCGTCGCCGTGAAAGGGCTCGGCGGCTTCCACCTCGCGTGTGGCGCGGGCGACGACGCAGCGATCGCTCGGATGCGGCGCGACAAGCACCGACCCGCGAAGCCCTTCGCCGTCATGGTCCGCGATCTCGACCACGCCCGGAGCCTGGCCGTGCTCGACGCGAACGAGGAGGAGCTGCTCGAAGCTCCGGCGCACCCCATCGTGCTCGCGGAGAGGCGCGTGGAGGCGCCGCTGTCCCCGCTCGTCGCGCCTGGGAGCTTGCTCGTGGGGGTCATGCTCGCGTACACCCCTCTCCATCATCTCCTGCTCGCGCCTGTCCCCGGAGCCGACGTCCTCGCTCCAGGGCCGCTCGTCGTCACCAGCGGCAACGGCGCCGGAGAGCCGATCTGCACGGACGACGACGACGCGCGGCGCCGCCTCGGTGGCATCGTCGACGCCTTCGTCCTCCACGACCGGCCGATCGAGGCGCCGTGCGACGACTCTGTCGTGCGCGTGACCGGCGGCGTGGTCACGCCGGTCCGCAGGAGCCGTGGCTACGTGCCGCTTCCGATCGACCTCGGCCGGCCGGTCGCGCCCGTGCTCGCCACGGGCGGGGACGTGAAGGGCGCCGTCTGCATCACGGTCGGGCGCGCCGCGGTCGTGTCCCAGCACCTCGGCGACGTCGAGAGCTTCGAGACGCGGCGTGCCCTGGAGACGACGGCGGAGCGGCTGGCCGGCCTCTACGGGGCACGACCTCGTGCGCTCGCCACCGACCAGCACCCCGGCTATGCGACGTACCGATGGGCGGAGCGCGTGGCGAAGGGGAGACCCGTCGTCCGCGTGCAGCACCACCACGCGCACGTCGTATCGCTCCTCGCCGAGCAGGGGCGGCTCGGCGAGGAGATCCTCGGCGTGGCGTTCGACGGCACGGGTTACGGCACGGACGGCATGGTCTGGGGCGGTGAGCTGCTTGCCGTCGGCAGCGATCCGGCGGACGTCGAGCGGCTCGGTCACCTGCGCGAAGCTGTCCTGCCCGGTGGCGATGCCGGGGTGCGCAATCCGTGGCGCATCGCGCTCGCGCACCTCGGCGCGGCCGACGTCGCGTGGGACGAGCGGCTCGCGCCGGTCCGCGCCGCCGGTGACGGCGAGCTCGCTCTCCTGCGCCGCCAGCTCGACACCGGTCTCGCCTGCGCGCTCTCGACGAGTGTCGGGAGACTTTTCGACGCGGTCTCGTCGCTGCTCGGGATCTGCCACCGGGCCTCCTACGAGGGCCAGGCGGCGATGGAGCTCGAGGCGGCCGCGTGGCGCGTGGCGCCTGCCAGCCTTCCGCGGTTCGCGGTCGGGCCGGACGGCGTCGTCGACCCGTCTCCCGTGCTCGCCGGCCTCGCCGAGCAGGCGCTCGGCGGTGGTGAGCCGGGCGCGCTCGCAGCGGGGTTCCACGACGCGCTCGCGGACGCGGTCGTCAGCGCCTGCGTCGTCGCGGCGGGCCGGCGCGCCGTCACCCTCGTCGGGCTCACGGGCGGGGTGTTCCAGAACTCGCTCTTGACCCGCATCTGCCGGGAGCGCCTCGGCGAGGCCGGCTTCGAGGTGCTCGTCCACCGTGTCGTGCCGCCGAACGACGGCGGCCTCTCCCTCGGCCAGGCGGTCGTCGCCGCATGGCCGACGACGAGCGGCGCCCGGGCGCCGGGCGAGGAGCGCTGAGCCATGTGCCTCGGTCTGCCGGGGAGAGTGGTCGAGGTCGTCGACGATCGCGGGACCCCGATGGCCGTCGTCGACTTCGGCGGCGTGACGAAGCAGATCTGCTGCGCCTACCTGCCCGACATCGCCGTCGGCGAGTACGCGATCGTCCACGCGGGCTTCGCCCTGGCGCGCCTCGACGAGGCGGCGGCGCTCGAGACCCTCGCGCTCCTCCGCTCGCTCGGCTCGGTGGCCGACGAGGTCGGTCCCGGCGGCGCGCAGGCGATGTCATGAGGTACCTGGACGAGTTCGGCGACCCGGAGCTCGCGCGAGGGCTCGTCGAGGACATCCTGGCGCGTGCGACCCGCCGGTGGACGGTCATGGAGGTCTGTGGCGGCCAGACGCACTCGCTCGTCCGCAACGGCATCGACGAGCTCCTCGCCGGCTCGGTCGAGTTCGTCCACGGTCCCGGCTGCCCGGTGTGCGTCACCCCTCTCGAGACGATCGACCGCGCGCTCGCGATCGCCGGCCGACCGGAGGTGACGCTGTGCTCCTTCGGCGACATGCTGCGGGTACCAGGTAGCCACCAGGACCTTTTCCAGGTACGGGCGCAGGGCGGCGACGTGCGCGTGGTCTACTCGCCACTCGACGCCGTGCGCGTCGCCGAGGCCGAGCCGGGCCGCGAGGTCGTGTTCTTCGCCGTCGGCTTCGAGACGACGGCTCCGGCGAACGCGATGGCGGTCGTGCGCGCCCGCGAGCTCGGTGTGGAGAACTTCTCCATGATCGTCAGCCACGTGCTCGTGCCACCGGCGATGAACGCGATCCTCTCCTCGCCGCGCCGACGGGTCGAAGGCTTCCTCGCCGCCGGGCACGTCTGCACGGTCATGGGGACGGCGCAGTACGACGAGATCGTCGACGACTTCGGTGTCCCTGTCGTCGTCGCCGGCTTCGAGGCCCTCGACCTCCTCGACGCGACACGTCGCGTCGTCGCCCAGCTGGAAGCCGGCGAGGCCCGGCTCGAGAACGCCTACGAGCGCGCGGTGAGCCGGGAGGGGAACCCGCGAGCACGAGCGGTGCTCGCCGAGGTCTTCGCGCTCTGCGACCGGACCTGGCGCGGGATCGGGACGATCCCCCGATCCGGTTGGAGGCTCTCGGACGCCTACAGCGGCTACGACGCGGAGCTGCGCTTCGACGTGGGGGACGTGCGCGCGGTGGAGTCGCCGCGGTGCCGCGCCGGCGAGGTGCTCCAAGGGCTCGTGACGCCGGACAGCTGCGAGGCCTTCGGCACGACGTGCACCCCGAGGAGCCCGCTCGGCGCCACGATGGTCTCGGGCGAGGGCGCCTGTGCTGCCTACTACCGCTACCGGAGCGCCGGGACGACCGCGCGGAGCCCTGGTCGTGGTTGAGCACGAGCTCGGGAGCGCGTCCGGGCCGGCGTCCGAGGGAGCGCTCGAGGCCTCCGATCCCTCCTCGTGGAGCTGCCCGGCCCCCCTTCGCGACCGGGCTCGGGTCGTCCTCGG
>JAJZCK010000248.1 GCA_021846125.1 Actinomycetes bacterium
AACGCCAGCTTCCTGCCGGCGCACTCCCAGCCCACGCTCACCGACAGACAGCGGGCCGGCCGAGCCTGGCTCGAGGCTAACTCGGCGGCCGCCGACGAAGTCACGACCGGCGACCTAGAAGAGTTCCTCGCGCGCTTCGAGCTCAATCAACGCGACCCCACCAAGAGAGTCGCCCCCGCGACGCTCGTCCGCTTCACCCAGCCGCTGCGGGCCTGCTGGGCGTGGGCGGCGTCGCGAGACGACATCGCCGTGACCCGCGACCCCTGGCCGGCGGTCCGATTACGGCGCAAGGCCAAGAGCAAGACCGCCAGGTCCACCGTACCCGGCAGTCGGCTCACCGTCGACACCGACCTGGTGCTCAGCATTCCCCAGGCGATCGACCTGGCCAAGGCCGCACTGGGCAGCTGGGGCGGAATCGTCGAGTGCTACGTCCTCGTGATGGCCATGTGCGGCCTTCGTCCGAACGAGGCAGTCGGATTGGCGTGGGAGGACCTCGAGTTCCCCGCCGACGGCGGCACGGGCTGGCTCACGGTGCGCCGTAGCCGACGGCGAGTTGCGTCTCGATGGCTGGACCCCGAGGAGGACCCCGAATGGGGTCCCCTCCAGGACCGTGACCTCGCAGAATCACGCAGGGTTCCCGTCAACCGGGTGCTCGTCGCGAAACTGATCGGACACCGTAAGCGTTATGGTCAGGACCTGTCAGGCCTTGTGTTTCATCGCAACGGCCACCCCTTCGACCTGTCCGTAATTCGACCGAGACGTCTGGCGGCCAGCCCGGACGGCGATGTTCCCGCCCCGCAGCGACCTGCCAGCCGGCGACCCCCGCCAGCCGAAACTGTCACGGCTGCGACGCCACGACCTCCGTCACGCCGCCTGCTCGTGGTGGCTGCGCTCCGGTGTCGACGCCACTGTCTGCCAGCGCTGGTCGGGACATAAGACCCTGTCGGTCTTCCTCGACGTCTACCAGGGCGTCGCGCCCGGGCGAGAAGACGAAGGAATTGCCCTACTCGAGCAGACCCTCGCCGAACCAGTCACTTCTCCAGCCGCTTGAGCCACTCCTCGTACCAGTCGTCGCGGACCCGCACCGCCCCGTTGCGAAGCCGCAGCGTCCGGGGGAAGTCCGGCTGGCCGCGTGAGGACCACTTGTAGGCCGTGTTGACTGAAACCGTTGCAGCCGAGTGTGTACTGGTGACACGTCTCATGCTGCGCCTCTTTCGAGGTTCACCACTCCACGCTTGCAGGCCGGCGTATCCGTGTTCCGCGAGCCATGAGGCGGGGTCGTGCGCAGCGGGCAGCGTCGTAACGACCACCGTTCGACCATGAGCGGTGAACGCCTGCCCGTACCGGCCAGCCGAGTCCCGGCCCGCAAGGTCCCCGTCAAAAGCCAAGACCGGCGCGCTGGGGTGAACGGCAAGGATCCGCAGGAGCTGGAACTTGGACAGCTCTCGCCCGGACTGGGTAACCGGGCAATAGCGGTCCACCTGTCCGCTGCGAATTGCCGCGATAGCGACGGCCGTGACGTCGAGGGTGCCCTTGTAAGGGGAGCCCGCTTGGTGGCCGTGTGCTTCAATGACCGTGTCAGGGCGGGCGATGACGGTGAGCCGGGGCGGGGTTGGCCGGTTGCCATGAGGGCCGTTCACAGCGTCACTTCCTCGCTGGCTGAAGTCGGGGGCGGTCGTGGTGGTGTGACGGTGGCCGTCGCGGGACCACCGGCCTCGGCCGTCGGCGTAGCCGACCACGACGGGCAGCTCCCGGTCGATGGAGGGCCGGGTGTGGATGACGACGCCGAGGCGGGTAACGCCCAGCTCGGCTGCTCGGGTCAGTCCGGCGGCGGCGGCGACGGCCTGGCTGTAGTCGATGGGTAGGGCGACGCCGGCTTCGGTGGTGGCCCGACGCAACCCGGAGGCGGCCCACTCGACCTGATGGCGGGTTACGGGACGGGTTCCGGCCTTGACGGCCCTGTCGTTGAGGATCACGGCGACCTCCTTGCTGGAGGCGCGACCTGCGACCTCTATCCGGTCGCCGCTGGGCGGTCCACGTTATGAGGCTCGGCTATACCGAAGCTCTGGCTACCCGGTCGCCTGGTCGATCTCTGTGACGGTGCGCTGGCGACGTCGGTGGCCACGAAGCGGTTCACTCCCCCCGATCAATCGCCCGAGACAAGGTTGACCCAAGCTGGACATCACGATTGTCCGAAGACTTGTTCGCAGGGCGACCATCCCGGCCTCTCTCCGCCCCGATCGTCATACGTCCGTGATACGGTGATGGGGTGGAGATCGTGGCCCTGTGGGACGAACACAACATCGCCCACGTGGGCCGCCACGCCGTCACCCCCAGCGAGGTTGAGGAAGTCCTCGCCGGCGCTGACACGCTGGCCCAGACCGACGACAGCCACCGCCCTGGCCGGCTGCTCGTGTGGGGCCGCACCACCGCGGGCCGTCACCTCCTCGCCGTTCTCGACTCGCCCAGCACTTCCGGGTCGGCCTACGTGGTCACTGCCCGGCCCATGACCGCCAAAGAACGCACCAGCTACCAGGAGGCACTGTGACCCAGCCTGACTACGACACCACGGCCGACGCCATCGACGCCGCCGAGCACCTCCCCGACCCGACCCAGGTCCGGCGACTCAACCCTGCCCCGACCAACGAGCCCAAGTCGGCCCTGGCCGTCCGCCTCGCCGGCGGTGACATCGACCGGCTGCGGGCCTTCGCAGAGCGTACGGGCGAAGGTCCCACCCAGCTGGCCCGCCGGTTCATCCTCGAAGGGCTCACCCGCGCCGACAGCCCCGCCTCCCCTGAGCTTGTCGCTGCCTTTGCTCGAGCCCTTGAGCGGCACAGCGCCGAGCTCGCCGCCCTGGTCGTCGCCGACCTCAACCTCGCTGCCCGCACCGCCAGCTGACCATGCGCACTGTGACGTCCTCGACGTCGCCGAGCTGCTCTTCGCCCTTTTTGCGGGACAGTCGCGGCTGGCGCACCAGCCGCACCTCATGCTCGTTCGTGTACCGGCGCTCCGTCGGCTTGGTTGATCCCATGACCCATGCTCGCTTCCAAGGTATGGGGTCTTCGCGGATCCCAGTACGGTTCAGACAGAACGCACCGACCGGCGCCGGCAGACCGCCTCGAAGCGGGCCACGCTGAGGCCGCCGGTCGCCACTTGCAGCTCGCGCTCCATGAGCGCCGCCACCTGGCCTCGGACCTCGACAGCACGCGCCCAACTCCGGTAGGCGTCCTCCTAGCGAGACGCCCCCTCGGCCAGCTGCTCGGCGGCCCCGACCAGGCTCGCTTGCATGACCCACCCGCCTACGACTACCACCCGACACGACGCCTACCTTGCCATCGCACGGACCCA
>JAJZCK010000249.1 GCA_021846125.1 Actinomycetes bacterium
TGCGTGACGGCGGGGAGTGGCGGATCGGGCCCGGAGCCGCAAGCGACGCGGTCGTCCTTGCGAACGACTACCTCAGCTACCTCGCGGATCGGAACTACTCGGCGCAGACCGTCCGCGCCTACGCCTACTCGGTGCTTCCGTTCTGCCGTTGGCTCGCGGATGAAGCGATCGCACTCGACGCCGTGACGACCGACGTGTTGCTGAGGTTCCTCGCGTCGTGCCGACAAGCGAGCGTGCCGGGGAGGCCAGGGCGCAATGTGGTGCGCATGGACGGCAGACGCGCAAACGGCTACGCGCCCGCCACGATCAACCACCGCCTCGCTGCCATCTCCGGAATGTTCTCGTTCCGGGCGATGCGCGACCCCGATGCGCGCAACCCGGTGCCGAAAGGCAAGGAAGCGAGGCGCCTCTCTGCTGGGGAGCGCGCCGGACTGCTCGCTCACGTGGACCGCCGCCCCCGCTACCGCTCGCCCTTGCGGCTTCGCGAGCCGCGCCTCCTGCCGAGGTCGCTTGACCGCCAGGAGGTCGTGGCACTCGTGGGGAGCCTCCGGAGCTTCCGGGACCGGGCGATCGCCGGGCTCATGGTGTTCTGCGGGCTTCGATCGGGTGAGGTGCTCGGTCTCCAGGTCAAAGACGTCGACCTCGGGGGACGCTGGCTCCTCGTCCACGGCAAGGGCAGCAAGGAACGGCGCGTCCCCCTCGACGTCGACGTGGCCGGGATGATCCAGACCTACCTGCTGGCCGAGCGGCCCGAGACCACGAACACCGAGCTCTTCGTGGTGGCCAAGGGCGCACATCGCGGTCAGCCGCTCACCCCGGCCGGCTTGCGCAGGATCTTCCGCTACCACCGGGAGAAGGCTGGGGTCCCCGCCGGGCACCCCCACGCGTTGCGCCACACCTTCGGGACCGCGCTCGCAGAAGCCGGTGTCGACTTGGCGGTCATGCAGGCACTCTTGGGCCACGCCCACATCGACACCACGTCTCGATACGTCCACCTCGCCCCCGCCCACGTCAAGGCCGAGTTCGATGCCGCCCGTGAATGCCAGCGCACGCGTCGCTGAACGCCCGGTGAGGGATCTTCTCGCCGACTACGCCGCCCATCTCGCACGTACCGGGCACGGGCATGTCCACTCCGAAGACAATGCCCGGCGGTTCTTGCGCCGCTTCCCTGACCCCCAATCGTGGGCTGCCCAGCCGCTCACCGCTCGGCTCGTCATCGACCCCAACATGTCGTCGTTTTTCACCTTCTTGATGCTGCACGGCCACCTGCGGCCCGGCTACGACTACCTCGTGCGCAGAAAGCTCTCGAGCTTCTGGCGCGACCTTCCCGGCACGCCGATCCAGGCCGACATGGCGCGCTTTCGCCAAGGCGCCGAGTCGATCGGCTTCACGCCGATCCAGGCGCTCCGGGTGGCGTCGCAGTCCGTGGGCCGGCTCCTCATCCAAGCCGGGTGTCAACTCGACGACCTGACCCTGTCCGACTTCAGCGAAATGGCGGACGCCTGCGGCGAGCGCGAGCAATCCACCGGTGATGGATGGAGCCACTACGCGTCTGCGCTCTCTGCGGCACACCGGGTGCTCTTCCACCTCGGCATCGTCGAGACGCCGCCGAAGAGCAGAGGCCCCTCCTCCCTCGAAGAGCGCATGGTCGACGTCACGCCGGCACTGCGTCCGGCGTTCGTCGCCTATCTCGAGCGCAAGTCCGGGACCTGCGTGCCCGGCACGGTCACCACCATGGCGACGCGTCTCGCGCACTTCGGCCGCTTCCTCGCGACGACCGACCCAGGACTCGCTTCCCTTGCCGATCTCGATCGACGGCGCCACATCGAGCCCTACCTCAACTCGCTCGCCACCGCGATCAACATGAAGAACGGCGATCTCATCACGAAGGCCGACCAGGCGCGGCGCGTCCACACGCTGTCTTCCTTGCTCACCGACATCGGTGAGTGGGGCTGGGACGACGCGCCTGCCCGCCGACTCGTCTTCCGCTCTGACATCCCTCGCCTGCCCCGCCCGCTCCCGCGCTACTTGCCGGTCGACGCCGACCGGCGGCTCTCCGAGGCGCTCGAGCGCTCCGAGTTCCGCCTCGCAGCGGACGCCTTGTTGCTCCAGCGGGCGTGTGGGCTCCGTATCGGCGAGCTGCTCGACCTCGAGCTCGACTGCGTGCACGAGATTCCGGCCAACGGTGCGTGGCTGAAGGTGCCGTTGGGCAAGCTCGATTCAGAACGAATGGTGCCCCTCGACGACGAGAGCATCGCCCTCATCGACCGCATTGTGGCCACCCGTTCGGAGGGACGCCCGCTCCCGCACCCGCGCACTGGGCGGCCCGCACAGTTCCTCTTCACCCACCATGGCCGTCGGTTGGGCCAGCAAGCACTACGCCGTGAGCTCGATCGCGCAGCTGGTGAGGCGGGGCTCGGTCACGTGACCAGCCACCAGCTCAGGCACACGTATGCGACGGCCCTTGTGAACGCGGGCGTGTCCCTCCAGTCGCTCATGGCGCTCTTGGGACACGTCTCAGCCGAGATGAGCTTGCGCTACGGACGCCTGTTCGACCAGACGGTGCGCGCCGAGTACGAGCGGGCACTCGACCTCGCCAAAGCGCGCATCGGGCCGCTCCCCGAAGGTCCTAGGCGCATCCCGGTCGCCTCCGACGATGACTGGAAGGCGGCGCCGGCCATCAAGGCCCGGCTCACCGGCGGCTACTGTCTGCGCGCGCCGGCCCAGGGCGCCTGCCCCTATGCCAACATCTGCGAGCACTGTACGAGCTTTCGGACCGACGCAGCCAGCGTCTCGGTGCTCGCCGTCCAGCGGATCGACGCCGAGGCGCTGGCGAAAGACGCTGAGGAGCGCGGATGGATCGACGAGGCGAACCGGCACCGTCGGCTCATCGCCCGTCTCGACACCCTTCTTGCACAAGGCCAAGCCGGATGACGTCCAAGGGCACGCTCGCCAAGGTCGAGCGCGCGTGCGCAGACCTACTGCGTGATGCAGAACCCGTCACTTTCCCAGCCGTCGCGGCGCGCTCGGGGATCAGCCGGACGACTCTCTATCGAGACGAGAATCTCCGCACGGTCGTCGAAGAGCACCGTCAGCAGGGACGCGCTCCTCGAACGCTATCGGGCGTCGTTGCCGAGGTCCGGCACCTTCGCGATGCAGTGGAGGCGATCGCCGAGCGGGTCAGCCGCCACGAGGAACAGCTCCGCCGCCTCCGCCGATCCACCGGGATCAAGTGACCTGTCGCAACAGCAACTTGTCCACAAGTCCGAGCCCCGATTGGCCGGTTAATCCAACGACAACCCGTACATCGAAAGCCACTTCAAGACCTTGAAGTACCGGCCGA
>JAJZCK010000030.1 GCA_021846125.1 Actinomycetes bacterium
CGCCCAGCCTGCGTCGTCCACCTCCCAAAGCACCACGTTGGGACCGACGACACCGGCGCTGTTCACCAGGATGTCGACGGGCCCGAGCGAGCTCGCCGCGGACGCGACAGCTCCTGCGTCGGAGACGTCGACGACCATGTCGGCACCTGGCACGACGTCCCACGTGACGACGTCGACGCCGTCCTCGGCGAGCCGCTCGGCGGCGGCCCGCCCGATCCCGCTCGCTCCCCCTGTGACCAGCGCTCTCCGGGTCATGGCAACCTCCCTGGACAGCCTGCCACCTGCGGCCCTGCGGCGCAGGCACCGACGGGACCCTGCAGAGCGTCTAGCCTGCGCGCCGTGCTGCAACGACGAGTCGGCACCGCGTGAGAGCGCTCGTCCTCACGAGCCCGGGCCACTGCGAGGTGCGAGAGATCGACGACCCGCTACCCGGCCCGTCGGACGTGGTCGTCGACGTGGAGCGTGTCGGGGTGTGCGGGACCGACGTCGAGCTGTTCACCGGCTCGATGCCGTACCTGGCGGACGGCCACGCAAGCTACCCGATCCGCCCCGGTCACGAGTGGTGCGGGACGGTGTCCGCCGTCGGCGGAGACGTCGATCGCCGCTGGGCGGGCACGCGCGTCACGGGGGACACGATGCTCGGGTGCGGCCGCTGCCAACGCTGCCGCACCGGCCGCCACCATGTCTGCGAGGACCGCTACGAGGTGGGGATCCGAGGCGGCTTCGCCGGTGCGCTCGCCGAGAAGATCGTCGTCCCGGTCGGCTCGCTCCTCGAGCTGCCCGAGGTCGTCGACGAGGTCGCCGGCGCGCTCGTCGAGCCCGCAGGGAGCGCGCTCCGCGCAGTGGAGGCGGCCGACCTTGGTCCGGGGGCTCGCGTCCTCGTGCTCGGGGCGGGCACGATCGGCCTGCTCGCAGAGTTGTTCGCCCTCGCGGTCGGAGCAGAGGTCCACGTCGTCGACCGTTCGCCGGCGGCACTCGACCTGGCCCACACCCTCGGGGCTACCGGAGCCTGGACCGCCGACAGCGTCCCCGCGCTCGCCTACGACGCGGTCGTCGACGCGTCGACGTCGCCGCAGTTCCCCCAGCTCGCGCTCGACATCGTCGAGCCAGGGACGCGCGTCGTGCTCGTCGGCCTCGCGGGCAGCTCGAGCATGGTCGACGCTCGCGATCTCGTGCTGCGCGACGTCACCGCCGTCGGCATCCTCGGCGCGTCGTCCGGCCTTGCCCGGGCGATCGAGCTGTTCGCGTCGGGCACCGTCGACCCCCGGCCTCTCGTCGCCGCGACCGTCGGGCTCGACGACGTCGCGCAGGTGCTCGCCGGCTGGAGGCCCGACAGCTGCGGTCCGGGACCGAAGATCCACGTCGACCCTCGGTGACCGCGGGCTGGAGCTCGCCTCGACGAGCGTTCCTCGCGTACGCCGTGCTGGGCCTGTTCGCGAACTTCCCGACATGGCCGGGCGATCCGGCGCGAATCGCAGCCTGCACCTGCGGGGGCAACAAGGACCCCGTCCAGACGGTGTGGTTCCTCGCGTGGACACCCTACGCGCTGCTGCACGGTCTCGATCCGTTCATTACGCATCTGCTCGACGTGCCGATCGGCGTGAACCTCGCGCAGAACACGTCGATGCCCCTTCTCGGCCTGCTCACCGCTCCGCTCACGCTCGCAGTGAGCCCGGTCGCCAGCGAAAACCTCCTCCGGTGGTGCGCGTTCCCGCTATCGGCGACCGCCATGTTCGCCGTCGTGCGCCACTGGGTCGACTGGACTCCCGCCGCGTTCGCTGCCGGCCTGCTCTACGGCTTCTCGCCCTACATGGTCGGTCAGGCGTCGGTCCACCTCGATCTCAGCTTCGTCCCCTTCCCGCCTCTCATCTTCTTCGCCGTCCACCAGCTCGTCGTCGGCCGGGACACGAGCGCCCTGCGCTCGGGCGCAGCGCTCGGTGCGCTCGCTGTCGCCCAGTTCTTCGTGAGCACCGAGATCCTCGCGACGACGGCGATGATCTCCGCGATCGGGATCGTGCTGCTCGTCGCTGTACGGCCCCGCCTGGCCGTGGAGCGTGCCGGACACGTGGCGCGGGGTCTCTGCGTGGCGTGCGTGATCGTCGCGATCGCATGCGCCTGGCCCGTCTATCTCATGACCCACGGCCCGCTGCACTTCTCCGGCCCGGTAATGGGGCTGCACGAGCAGTACAACGCGGACCTCCTCGGCCCCGTCCTGCCCACGTCCGCACAGCTCCTCGCACCCCGCCATCTCGTGGCGATCGGCTCGTCCCTCGTCGGCGGCGCGGCGAACGTCGACGAGAACGGCAGCTACCTGAGCTTGCCTCTGCTCGCCTGCGTCGCGTGGTTCGCCGTGCGCGAGCGGCGGGACCGCTGGGTGCTGCTCTGCCTCGTGATGGCGGTCGTGTCGTTCTCCTTGTCCCTCGGCCCGCGCCTCGTCGTCGACGGTACCGTCCACCAACTGCCGTTTCCCCTCCCGTTCGAGCTCGTCCAGCGTGTCCCCGAGCTCGCGGACCTCCTCCCGGCCCGCCTGGCGCTCTACGTGACGTTCTTCGTCGCGGTCGTCGTCGCGCTCGGCATCGACCACTGGCACGAGAGGCGCGCCGATCGGGGCCACGCTGCACCGGAGCCCCCCTCGCCACGGCGCTCCTCCCGCAGCGTCGCACTGACGGCCAGGGCGCTCGCCTTGCTCCTCGGCGTTGCGACGGTCCTCGCCCTCCTCCCGAGATGGCCCTACCGTTCGGTGAGCGCTCGACCTGCGCCGGCCGAGCGCGCCGCGTCGCTCGCGCTCGTCCCTCGGGGGAGCACGCTCCTCACCTACCCCTACGTGACCCCGTCGACGGACGTCGCGATGCTCTGGCAGGCGCTCGACGAGATGCGCTTCGGCCTGCTCGGCAGCTACGTGCTGCGGCGCGGCCCTGGCGGACAGGCGACGCTCCTGCCGAGCGCGCTCGAGCCCTACGACGTCGAGGGGATGCTCGCGGACCCGCTCGCGGACGTCGCCGTGCCGATCCCGAAAATCCCGTATCTCGCGCCGACGACCGAGACCGTCGACGCGACCGCCATAGCGATCGGGCGCGCTGTCGCCAGCGCGCGATTCGGGCGCGCGGCGATCGCCGGGGTGGTGCAGAACGCCGACCCCCGCACGCGGTCGCTCTACGTCGTCGGCCGGGACGGCGTGCTCGTCGGGGTCGACGCTCACCGTTCGACGCGCTACCTCCCCGCGACCCGCTCGCCGGTGCCGTTTCGCTCGGTGACCCGGGGCGAGCACGTCACCGTCTACGGCCGGACCGGCCCGGGGACACTCGGCCCGAGACGAGTGCGCGACCTGCGCCAGTTCCTCGAGCGGTACCACGTCGGCGCCGTCCTCGTGGAGCTCGGGCGCCACGACTCCACCCTCGTCGCCCGCTGGATGGCACAGGCGCTCGGACGCCCCACCCGATCGGGAGGCGACGGGGCGCTCTGGACCGGTGTCCGACGCGATCTTCGGCAGCTCGGCGGCGACGCGGCGGGAGGGGCGGCGACAGAGGTGCCGGGCACGCCCGGCACCTCCAGGCGCACACGGGACCCCCACGTCCGGGCCCGGCGAGCTCGCCCGCGTGGGGAGGCGCGGTGAGCGGGCCGCCGGCGGTGTGCCCCGACGTCTCGCCGAGGCTTCGTTGCGCGACACTTGACTGCACGTCGACAGACCGACCCGGCTCCCCTCGACGGACGGAGGGCACGCGTCCGAGGACGCGACCCGTGCGCACCGGAGCGGAGGCGGCCAGAGCTCTGGAGGAGATTGCACGTGTCAGCCGTACATCGCCGCTCGAGGCGTCGGGGGCGCCTGCTCGCGGCGACCGTCGCGAGCTTGCTGGTCGGCGGAGCGGCGCTCGCCGCCGTCTACCACACCAGCTCCGGCGGCGCTTCTGCGACACAGGCGCCCGCTGTCCGCCCGTCGCTCCTCCGCCTGGTCACAAGCAGCCACCACCCGTCGCACCGGGCCGCCACGACGGCTGCATTGCGGGTCCTCTCCACCACGCCGTCGAACGGAGCCGGAGGCGTCGGGGGGACCTCGCCGATATCGGTCACCTTCTCGGCGGCGATCGCCGCCGACTCCGCGCGACCGCGCATCGTCCCGAGCGTCCCGGGGTCGTGGAGGACGACCGGTCGGGCGACGATGACCTTCACGCCTGCGGCTCCGTTCGTTCCGGAGAGCAGTGTCACCTTGACGATCCCGGGCGGTCGTGCAGGTGTCCGCGGCATCGACGGGTCCACGCTACGCGCGAGCGTCGTCGTCGACTTCGGGATCGAGAACGGCTCCGTCCTCCGCCTCCAGCAGCTCCTGTCCCTCCTCGACTACTCGCCGCTCGCGTGGACACAGGCCGGGCCGGCGACCCCGGCCACCGACACGACGGCTCAGCTCGAGTCGATGTACGCGCCACCTCGTGGAAGCTTCGCCTGGCGCCAGACCGGATGGCCCGCGCAGCTCACCGCCTTGTGGAAGCAAGGCGTGTACACCACCTTCACACGCGGTCTCGTCATGTCGTTCCAGGCCGACCACGGTCTCATCGTGAACGGAGTTCCCGACGCGGGACTGTGGAACGACATGCTCACCTCTCTTGCTTCCGGCGTGGTGAACACGGGCGGGTACAACTTCGCGCTCGCCGACAAGGTCGCCCCGCAGACATTGACGATCTGGCACGACGGCGCGGTCGTCCTGCACACCGCGGCGAACACCGGAATACCGCAGTCGCCGACACCGTCGGGCACCTTCCCCGTCTACGCCCGCTACCGCACCTACGTCATGCACGGCAAGAACCCCGACGGCGTCGCCTACGCCGACCTGGTGCAGTATGTGGCGTACTTCTACGACGGCGACGCCGTCCACTTCTTCCCCAGGGCGGACTACGGGATCCCGCAGAGCCTCGGCTGCATAGAGCTTCCGCTCGCTCAGGCAGCCGTCGCGTGGCCCTACCTCGCGTACGGCACCCTCGTCACGGTGGTGAACTGACGCCGGTGAACTGACGCCGTCGCTCCGGCACGACGGCACCGACCGGCAAGAAGAGCTGCGTCATCCTCCCACGGGGAGCTGAGCAAGCATCCCGCCGTCGACGACGACGGTGGTGCCGTTGACGAAGCGAGCCTGCGGCGAAGCGAGCCACGCTACGACTGCGGCGACGTCGTCCGGCTCCGCGAGCCAGCCGAGACGGCGCGGGTCCTTCACGAACCCGAGCTCCTGGGTGTCCGCGCCGAGACCTCTCGTCCCGGTGTAGCTCGAAGGCGTGTCGACCGCACCTGGCGCGACGGCGACGACACGCACGCCATCGGCAGCGAGGTCGACGGCCATCTGCCGGGTGAGCGCGACGATCGCGCCTTTCGACGCTGCGTACGGGGCACTCTCGGGCAGCGCTGCGAACGCGTGGACCGACGCCATGTTGACGACGACGGCGCCCTCCCCTGCCGAGACGAGATGCGGCCTGCAAGCCCGGGTCATCAAGAACACCGACTTCACGTTCACTGCGAACACCCGGTCCCACAGCTCCTCGCTCACCTGAGCGATCCCGCTCGAGAACGGACTGATCCCGGCGATGTTGCACAGGACACGGACCTCCCCGAGCCCAGCAGCGACCTCGGCGACACCGATGCAGTCCGCGTCCTTGCTCACGTCCGCGGCGCAGCCCGTCGCCGACCTGCCTGTGCCGCGAAGGGTCGCAGCTGTCCGCTCGGCCGCCTCTGCGACTCTGTCGGCACAGACGACATGCAGGCCGTCCGCGGCAAGACGCGCTGCCGTCGCCTTGCCGATCCCCTGTCCCGCGCCCGTCACGACCGCCACACGCGTGCTCACCGCTCGCCACTCCCTGGTGCCGCAGACCGTCGCCCCGACCGGGGCGTCGAGGTCATCGTAGGGCAGGTGCCGCCGCCATACGGCCACGACGGGGCGGCGAAGGCCGGGCCCGCCGACCTACGAGCCGGCTCTCCCGTCGCCCGGCTCGACGCGCGACGACGCTTCGATCGCCCACCGCAGGGCGGAGATCGCCGTCGCGCTGAGGGTCGCTTCGCTGAACCCTGCACGCGTCGCGCCCGCCGACCTGCCAAGCTGGCAATCGACGACGTCCGCGACGATACGGCCGACGGGCGTGTCGCGGCGCGCGACGGCGTCTCGGAGCACCTCGTCGAGCGAGAGAGCGGCGAGCACGTCGTCGAGCGGCATGTCGAGGAGAAGGTCGAAGGCAGAGAGCATGCCCGCGGCGAACGCGACGTCCGCCTGCTCCGGGCAGGAGCGCTGGGCGAGGAGCTCGCACATCCTCGCTCTCGTGAGCGTCGTGATCGCTTCGCCGTCCGTCGTCGAGCCGTGGCGCGTCTCGAGCAGGAACGTTATCCAGCTCTGCAGGTGTCGCCACCCGAGCAGGACGAGCGCCTCTCGGATGCTGCGCACGGGACGGCGGAACCCGTTGTCCGCACCAACACCCGCAATCTGCATCAGCTGGTACGCCATAGCCGGCTCCGAGCGGACCACCTGCTCGAGCTCGGCAGCGCTGCACTGTCGGGACACGAGGAGAGCCGCTTGGCGCAAGCGCCCGAGGTTCGAGGCGTCGAGGGTCCTGCCCGGGACGACCTGCGGCGCCGAAAGCAGGTCGCCCTGGAAGTAGTCGAAGCCGATCTCGCGGCATACCTCGAACTGGGCAGACGAGGCGACGTCGAGCGCGAGCCCGAGCATGCCCAGCTGCTTGATCTCCCCGAGCAGGCCGGTCAGCCGTGCGGGGTCCAGGCTCGCGTGGGCGACCTTGACGATGCCGGCGATCCCGAGCAAGGGCTCGCAGCTCGCGAGGTCCTGCACGCCGTCCAACGCGATCGTAAAGCCGGCGTCGGCGAGGCGCCGGCATCCCGCGACCACCTCCTCGTCGCCGGTGAGCCACGGTGCGACCTCGAGGACCGTGAGCTCGGGGGGCAGCACGACCGGCACCTGCCCGGCGAGCACGTGGCGGTCCGCGTCGCAGAACACCAACCGGTCCCCGACGAGCCGAGAGACGCCGATGCTCACCGCGTCGAAGAGCACCGATGCCGTGGTCGTATCGCCTGCCAGTCCGACCTCCCCCGACGAGCGCGGGCCCGCGCGGCCGATCAGGAGCTCGTAGCCGACGACCTCGAGCTCGGTGTCGAAGACAGGCTGCCTCTCGACGACGACGTCAATGACCGCCACGGCCCGCCCTCCCGATCGGCGTCGCCGTGTCGGGGCCATCATCGACTCCGTGCCCCTGCTCGATCCTGCGCATCGTGGCGACCACCTCTCCTGCGGCTACGGCCGGGGAGAACAGGTAGCCCTGTCCGACGTCGCAGCCCACCATGCGCAGGCAGGCGAGGTGCTCGGCGGTCTCGATCCCCTCGGCGACGACCCTCGCGCCGAGCCCGTGACCAAGGGAGACGACCCCTTCGAGAAGCGTGAGCCGGTCCGGGTCGTCGTCGCAGCCGCGCACGAGCGAGTGGTCGATCTTGATGACCTTCGGGTAGATGAGCGAGAGGTAGGACAGCGACGAATAGCCGATCCCGAAGTCGTCGATCGCCATCCTGATGCCGAGATGGACGAGACGCTGCATGGTCTGGTTCGCCGCCTCGAGATCGCCGAGCGCCGCGGACTCCGTCACCTCGAGCACGAGACGCGACGGCGGGAGGCCACTGAGGGTCAGGGCCTCCTCCACGACGCGCACGAGGTTGGGGTCGTAGAGCTGGCGCGTCGAGAGGTTCACCGAGACGTAGAGCGACCGGTCGCCGTCGAGTGCAGTCCAGCCCATCGCCCGACGTGTCGCCTCGCGCAACGCGAAGGCGCCGAGGTCGAAGATCAGGTCGCTCTCCTCGGCAAGCGCGACGAACACCGTGGGAGGCACGCTCGCGCGCGTCGGGTGCGCCCAGCGCATCAGCGCCTCGAAGCCCTCCACCTTGCCGGTGCCGAGATCGACGAGGGGTTGGAAGTGCATCGAGAGCTCCTCGGCGGCGAGCGCGCCGCGAAGCTCCTGGGCAAGCTCGAAGCGCTGGACCGCCCGCTCGTGGACACCGGGGTCGAACACGACGTGGCGTCCCTTGCCAAGCCGCTTCGCCTCGTACATGGCCGTGTCCGCACGAGCGAACAACGACGTCGGGTCCTCGTCCCCCGTCGCCCACGGCACGATGCCGAGGCTCGCTTGCTGGATCACAGACGTGCCACCGACGTCGAACGGCTCGTCGAAGGAGAGCATCAGGCGTGCCGCGACCTGGTCGACCTCTACGGCACCGTCGAGGTCCTCGACGAGCAGGAGGAACTCGTCGCCTCCGAAGCGGCAGAGCGTGTCCGACGCCCGCGTCCGGACGCGAAGCCGATCGGCGAGCGCGACGAGGAGCTCGTCGCCGACGTGGTGCCCGAGGGTGTCGTTCACGCCCTTGAAGTCGTCGAGGTCGAGGAGGAAGACTGCTCCGCACCCCCCTCCGGCACGTGCCGCACGCGCGAGCGCGTGCCCGAGCCTGTCCTCGAACAGGACCCGGTTCGCGAGACCGGTAAGAGGGTCGTGGAATGCCTGGAAGGTCAGCTGCGCGACGAGCTCGTCCTCGCTGGCTACGTCGCGCGCGGCGAGCACGCAGCACGCGCCGCGGGCTCCCGGAAGGTCGAACCGGCCGGTCGTCACCTCGGCACCGACGACGCTCCCGTCCCCGCGACGCCAGCGCACCGATCTTCGGCCAGGGCTCGCCACGCCAGCGTCGAGCACCGCTGCTCCGCCCGTCTCCCCGGCGTCGACCCAGAGGATCCCGGCGCCGCCGGGGCCGACGAGCGCTGCCCGACGGTGTCCGACAAGCTCGCAGAATGCGTCGTTGACCTCGAGGACGTCTCCCGTCTCGCTCACGACGGCCATCGGAGTCGGGCTGTTCACAAAAGCGAGCTCGTAGAGCTGACGGCTCGGGGAGCGCTCGCCGTCGAGGTCCCTACCGGGATCCCAGAGCCGCGCCCGGTCGGTGTGCTGGGCGCCAGCGGCCCCGTCGACCGCCACCATTCCGACCTCCCGCGTCCGGTACTGCTCGTTGTCGCAACCACAAACGACGCCGAGGGGCCCGACCTTGAGCGAGACGCGTTCCTGACGCACGCCAGCGCGAGACGCGGACTCCCCTACGCCGTCGTCGCCCGGTCGCCGTCAGCTGCACGCTGCTCCGGCCAGGACGCGCCCCACGAGACGTCTCGCGCCCCCCGGTACTGCGCACCTTGCCGCTTGCTCACCACCTCGTCCCGGACGTCGCCTCCGGCGGCGCAGAGGCTGAGCGTCACCATGCCCTTGCGGATCCAGGGATGGCGGACGACGCGCGCCGCGGGACGGTCGAGATCGAGACCGCGGGCAGCCGCCACGAAGCTGAACTTCTCGTCCTCGTAGGCGAGCTCCGCCCCCTTGAGGCGCCTGTGGAGCGACGACCGCTCGAGCCTGGTGGAGAAGTGGCACCAGTCGCCCGCTCCGTCGAGCGGGCACGGCGCGTCGTGCGGGCACGGCGCGACAACGGCCATGCCGAGCTCGACGAGCAAGGCGCGAGCGGCCAGGATTCGTGAGAAGCCGGCCGGGGTGCCCGCGTCGACGAGCACGACGAGAGGCGCCGCCCGAGCGGCGCACGCGACCAGGTCTGCCCGGCCGTGCGGATCGAGCTCCCCGAGGAGGTAGGACGCCACGGCCATCCCTGCCGCAGGGATCGCTGCGCCGGACGACGCGAGACGCCAGGTGCGCCACGTCGCACTCGCGAGCGCGTCCGAGCCGGACTCCGCGGCGAGCGAGCGCCCGAGATCGATCGCAACCTCCTGCTGCTCGAGCAGCGTCACCACACGCGAGCCGAAGACGTCCACCGCGGCCCAGGACGCCGCACCCGTCCCCGCCCCGAGGTCGACGACGCTCGACGGCCCCGGCGACGCGAGCGACAGGCGCACCTGGCGGAGCGCCGACCACGTCGCCGCGAACGTCGCCGGCATCCGGCAGGCGGCATAGGCGGCGACGTCGTTGCGGCCGGCGAGCACCGGCGCCGAAGGGACGCCGCCCGACCGGTACTCCTCGGTCATCCGCGCGACCGACGGCAGCAACGACGCCGCGCTCCGACCGGCGAGCACGGACTCGATCGCCCGCCTGAGCCTCCTCGACGCGTCGAGCCCCGTCTCCGTCACGTGCGCCACGCAAGCTCGCCGACGGACGCTCTCGGCTCCTCGAGCCCCCGGCGCGAAAGCTTCACCGTGGCCGAGAAGCGCGGGATGCCCTCGTCGCGACTCATCGGACGACGGTACATGCTCCCGGCTGGCCGCTCGGCGACTGCTCGAGCTCGGCCGGGGACGAAGACGACTCACGCACCGGCAGTGCTCACCTGCTCGTCAAGGTGGACGACCCGAGCCGATCCGATCCGTCCGTAGCGCTCGGGAACGCAGGTGAGGACGATCACCTGGCAGCTCTCGCGCGCCGCGCCGAACGCGAGCGCCATGGAGTCGAGACGGCCGTGGTCGCTGTAGCCGAGAGCGTCGTCGATGACCACCGGAGCGCCGGCGTCGTCTACAGCGGTGCAGACGATCATGGCGCAGGCGAGGCGGGACAGCACGCAGAGCTGCTCCTTCGTCCCAGTCGACAGCTGGTCGAACGGCACCGTGCGCGCATCCATCGTGCGCTCGGTGAGCTCCAGCGTCCGCTCGTCGACCTCGACCGCGAAGTCCGGTCCGAACACGAGGCGGGCGAGTCGTTGCAGGGCGTCGCGGTAGGGAGCCACGTAGGCACGCCGCGCCTCGTCACGCTTCTTCCCGAGGGTCTCCCAGAGCTGCTCGGCCGCGGCCGCGAGCCGATCCGTCCGCACGACCTCGGCAGTGGTCGCCTCGAGCTCTCGTTGCGCCGCGTCGAGGGCGTCCTGCAGGCCCTGATCGCCGGCACGCTCGAGACTCCCCGTCAACCTCGCCAGCTCGTGACCGAGGTCCAGGACTTCGGTGGCGAGCCGGTCCAGAAGTGCCACCTGGTTCTCGTGGTCGAGCCGCGCCCGCTCGGGAGCTGCCGCCTCGAGCGCGTCCCGGGCCTCGCGGAGCACGATCGAGGCCGTCGCTCCGGCATCTTCCGCCCGCGCGAGCAGCTCTGCCAGCGCCTCGTCGCTCTGCTCGGCGCGCGCGCGGTCGAGCATCCTCTCGGTGTCGCCGAGACGCGACGCTGCGGCGGCCAACGCGCCGCGGAGCTCGGCCGATGCCTGGCTGACCTCGCTCTTCGCCCGCTCGCAGTCGCCGGCCACCACCTCGCACGATCGTTCGGCGCTCCGGGCGGTGCGCAGCGCGTCCTCCGCACTCGCCGCGTCGCGCTCCGCGCTCTCCCGGTCCACTGGCAGCGCAGGTCCGCCGTTACGTTCGACCAGGTGGAGCTGCATCTGCTCCTCGCCGGCCGCGATCCGGCGGTCGAGCTCCTCGACGCTCGGGAGGTCGTGCAGCGCCGCCGCCATCTCCGCCACGGCGGAGCGCTCCTGCTCCGCAGCGAGCCGGCGCTCCCGGTCGAGTGCGCGCGCCGCGTCGACGTCGTCGTCTCGCTGCAGTCCCGCAGCGACGAGCAGGTCGCCGAGCTGCTCGTCGGACTTTCGCAGGTCGGTCTCGAGGAGCCGGTCGGAGGCTGCCCCGGTCACGAGGACGCGTGCGACGCCCTCGATGACGACCTCGCCGCTCGTCGCGACCGGCGCCTCGTGCCGCTCCCCGATACCGAGGGACCGGGTACCGCGCGAGGAGGTGACCTCGATCGGCGCCAGAGCCTCGATGCTGAGCGACGCACGAGCGGCGTCGAGCCGTGCGACCGCGGTCGTGCGAGCCTCGTGCGCGCGCTCGAGCCGGCCCATCAGGTCCTCGTCGAGCTGACACGTGTCGAGCGCCAGACGGGCAGCCTGCAGGGCCGCGTGTGCGCGCTCCACGGTCTCGCGCCGGTTGAGGTACATCGCGTGGTTCGACCGCGTCCGCCAGTACCGCTCATCCGTCGCAGCCAGGTCGGCGCGCGCCTGGGCCCGGAGGCTCTCCTCGCGCGCGGCAGCGAGCGCCTGCGCCGCCGCAGCGAGCGCCTCGTCCGTCGCCTGGAGCGCCGGAGCCTGCTCGGTCGCCGTCCGCCGGAGCGCGTCGAGGGCACTCGTGGCCTGCGCGACCTCGAGCACCAGTTGCCCACGCGCGTCGAGCTGCCGGCGTGCCGCCTCGACCGCCGCGAGGGCGAGCCGGTGCTCGGCGTCGAGTCGCTCGACCTTCGCCCCGAGCTCGGTCGCAGCACGCCAGGCGGCCTCTGCGACCGCCTTCTTCGGCCGCTCGGTCACGAGCTCCTGCTCGAGCTCCTGCACACGGAGGCTCTTGCGGTGATGCGCCTCGGCCTCGGCCTCGATCTCGGCCACGCGCCGGCCGAGATCGGCGACCCTCGCCTCTGCCGCGATCCGGCGGGCCTCGAGGTCCTTGCGGAGCTGGAGCGGCCGCCCGGTCTCGGTGACGTACCGGAGACGCTCGCGGCACACCCGCTCCCACAGGCTGTCCTCGTCCTCCCCGGCACGACTGCCGCCGGCGAGACCGCCCGCCGACGCGGCGGCGTCGAGCGCCGCGGACAGGCTCGAGCTCTCGCCGAGGGCCGCCTGGCGGATGGTGACACCCTGCTGGTAATGGAGCGCGCCGAGGAGCGACCGGTCGAGCGTCTCGTCGAGGATGGCCTCGAGGCGGTCGTGGGCCTGGCGGCCCGTGAGGCTCTCGGGTCTCGGCGCGGTCACGCGGAGCGAGGTCGTCGGGCGCTTCAGCCAGCGCTTGGCAAAGACGAGGTGGTAGGCGCCCGTCGTGAGCTCGACCTCGACGAACGGTCCCTCGTCACGGTGCACGGGCTTCGCTCCGAGGAGCCTCCTGTCCTTCGAGTTGTCCGGGTAGGCAAAGGCGAAGGTGACGGCGTCGAGCAGGCTCGTCTTTCCGGTCTCGTTAGGACCGGTGATCACGGTGACACCCCTCGGGTCGAGCTCGACCTCGGCGGCCTCGACGCCACGGAAGTGCTCGACCCGGATCCGGTGCAGCCTCACCGGCCGGCCCTCGCGAGCCGGTAGAGCAGGCCGAGAGCGTCTGCGGCTGCGACGTCCGCGCCGCCTGCGGCACGGGCCACGAGCTCGTCGAGAGCGGCTGCGGCGAAGCCCGAGAGACCGAGCGCGGCGAGATCGGCGTCGTCGGGGAGCACCGCGAGGTCCATCTCCCGGTCGTGGAGCTCGAGGGCGGCGAGCACGTCGTCGTGACGGTCGAGGACCTCGTCGAGGTGCGCCTTCACGGCGAGCGACACCGTGCCGACGAAGCTCAGGCGCACGACGCACTTCCGGCGATCGGCGAGGCCCGCCAGCCATGCGTCGACCGCGTCGACGTCGGATTCGGTGTCGACGTCGAAGCGGCGGTCCACGAACTGCCAGTCGCCGACGACGTGCTCGCTCACCTTCGCGTCGGTTCCGTCCAGCGCGACGACGAGGGCGAGATTGGGCCGTGGCTCGCGGTAGCTCGTGACGAGCGGCGTCCCCGAGTACCAGATCCGCCCGCTCGCGCCGACGGCCGCGCACGAGTGCTGGTCGCCGAGCGCGACGTAGTCGAGCAGGCCCTCCCGGAGCGCCTCTTCGAGCATCGGGAGCCGTAGGACGGAGGCCTCGCCCGACTGCGGGCTCACCGCGTCGACGATGCCGTGCGCGACGAGCACCTGAAGCCCCTGGCTCCGCTTGAGGCTCCGGCAAGCGGCCTCGGCGGGATTGACGTCCGGCTTGCGGGTCTCCCAGGTGGCGGGGACGATCCGGACGCCGGCGATCTCGGCGGCAGTGCCCGGCTCGAGGACGGTGACGTTCGCGGGCTTGTTGTCGACGAAGGCCTTCGTCCGGTAGACCGAGCCTGCGTGCAGCGCGTCGTGGTTGCCCGGCAGGAGCAGCACGGGCACGGGGCACCCGGCCATCGCCTCGAGAGCGGGGAGCACGACGCTGCGAGCGACCTGGTTCGTCTCGAAGACGTCACCCGCCACGACGACGAACGCGCAGCGCTCCTCGGCCGCCAGTCGGCCGATCGCCCGCACGGCGTCGAGGCGCGCCTCGGAGTAGCGGCCCTGCGCATCACCGGCGAGGAAGTGCCTCGTCATGCCGAGCTGCCAGTCCGCGCTGTGGACGAACCGGACCATCACCACCTCCGAGTCCTGCCTCCACGCGGCCAGCGGCTGCCCGGCCACGTCCGCTCGGCCGGCGGCAGCGCTCCGCCGACGGCCGCGAGCGTAGCAAGGGCCCGTCTTCACCCCCCACCGAACGCGGCTCGTCCGAGGCGGGTCGCGGCCACTATTCGACGCCGGAGAGGGCGCTCGCGAACTGCGCGGCGTACAGGCGCGTGTAGGCGCCGCCCTCCGCGAGCAGCCCCTCGTGGGTTCCCTGCTCGACGATCTCTCCGGCTTCCATCACCAAGATGAGGTCGGCGTCGCGGATGGTCGAGAGGCGATGCGCGATCACGAAGCTCGTCCGCCCCGCCCGCAGCGCATTCATCGCCCGCTGGATGAGGAGCTCGGTGCGAGTGTCGACCGAGCTCGTCGCCTCGTCGAGGATGAGGATCGCCGGCTCGGAGAGAAAGGCGCGAGCGATCGTGATGAGCTGGCGCTCACCAGTCGAGACGCTCGACCCGTCCTCGTCGAGGACGGTCCGGTAGCCGTCGGGAAGGGTGCGGGCGAAGTGGTCGACGTGGGTCGCCTGCGCGGCGGCGACGACCTCCTCCTCGGTCGCCTCCGGCGAGCCGTAGGCGATGTTCTCCGCGATGGTGCCCTTGAAGAGCCAGGTGTCCTGGAGGACCATCCCGGTCTTCGAGCGCAGCTCCTCGCGGGTCATCGACGCGATGTCGATGCCGTCGAGGGTGATCCGCCCCGAGTCGACGTCGTAGAAGCGCAGCAAGAGGTTGACGAGCGTCGTCTTCCCCGCCCCCGTCGGGCCGACGATCGCGACCGTCTGCCCCGGATCGACGGCGAGGGAGAGGTCGGTGATGAGGGGCTGGTCGGGAAGGTAGGAGAACGCGACGTGTTCGAAAGCGACCCTGCCGTGCACGGAGGGGAGGACGGTCGCGACGTCGGGGTCGGGCTCCTGCTCGGTGGCATCGAGCAGGGCGAAGACCCGCTCGGCGGAGGCGATGCCGGACTGCAGGAGGTTCGCCATGCTCGCCACCTGGGAGATCGGCTGGGAGAACTGGCGGGAGTACTGGATGAAGGCCTGGATGTCGCCGAGGGAGAGCTGCCCCGAGGCGACGCGAAGCGCCCCGACGACCGCGATGAAGACGTAGTTGATGTTGCCGACGAACATCAGCGCAGGCTGGATGAGGCCCGACACGAACTGCGCCTTGAAGCTCGAGGCGAAGAGGGCGTCGTTGTGGGAGGCGAAGGTCGCCTGCGCGGCGAGCCGCTGGCCGAAGACCTTGATGAGCGCGTGGCCGGTGTACATCTCCTCGATGTGGCCGTTCAGCTGCCCCGTCGTCGCCCACTGCGCGAGGAAGTGCGGTTGTGCCGCCTTGCCGATGCGGGTCGCGACGACGATCGACAAGGGGACGGTGACGAGCGCGATCACCGCGAGGAGCGGCGAGATGAGGAGCATCATCACGAGCACTCCGACGATGGTGAGCAGCGAGGTCACGATCTGGCTGAGCGTCTGCAGCAACGTCTGGGAGATGTTGTCGATGTCGTTCGTCACGCGACTCAGGATCTCGCCGTGCGGAACCCGGTCGAAATAGCTGAGAGGGAGGCGGGCAAGCTTGGCTTGGACCTTGGCGCGTAGGCGCTGGACCGAGCGCTGCCCGACCATCGCAGCGAGGCGCGCCTGGAAGAGACCCGCCACCGAGGAGCCGAGGTAGAGGAGCAGGACGGCAAGAAGGACCTGGCCGACGTGGCCGAAGTCGATGCCGCCGCGCGTGGCGTGGGTCGCGTTGAGGAGGTTGGCGAGGGTCCCCTTCCCGGCCCTACGGAGCTGGGCGACGGCCTGAGCCTTGGTCAGCCCGGCGGGGATCGAGCGTCCGACCACCCCGGAGAAGACGAGGTTCGTCGCGTCGCCGAGCAGACGTGGACCGAGGACCGAGAGGGTCACGCTCCCTCCGCCGAGAACGAGGATCGCTGCTATACGCAGGCGCTCGGGAGCGAGCTCGCGGAGCAACCGCGCCCCGGAGGCCCCGAAGTTCAACGGGCGCTCGACGGGGCCGCCGCCCATCATCCCCCTCGGCCCGACACCGGGCCCGCCAAGAGGGCCGCGCCGCTCGGGGGTCGCCCGCTCGCCGGCGCCGGGAGGCGGCGTCGTCACGCCGCCTCCTCTTCGGTGAGCTGGGAGAGGACGATCTCCCGGTAGGTGTCGTTGCCGGCCATCAGGTCGTCGTGGCTTCCGACGCCGACGACCCGGCCACCGTCGAGGACGACGATCCGCTTCGCCTGGCGGATGGTGCTCACCCGCTGGGCGACGATGAGGACGGTCGCGTCCGCGGTCTCCTCGGCAAGGGCGCCGCGCAGCGCGGCGTCGGTGGCGTAGTCGAGGGCAGAGAAGGCGTCGTCGAAGAGATAGATGCGCGGGCGGTGCACGATCGCACGTGCGATCGCCAGACGCTGGCGCTGGCCCCCCGAGACGTTGCTCCCACCCTGGGCGATCGGCGAGTCGAGGCCGTCGGACATCGCCTCGACGAACGGTCGGGCCTGTGCGATCTCGAGCGCCCGCCACATCTCCTCCTCGGTGGCATCGGGCTTGCCGTAGCGCAAGTTGGAGGCGACCGTCCCGCTGAACAGGTAAGGGCGCTGCGGGACGAGGCCGATCAGGCCGGGGAGGAGGACCTCGTCGATCTCCCGCACGTCGACCCCGTCGATCCGCACCGAGCCGGCGGTCGCGTCGAAAAGTCGCGGGACGAGGTTGAGCAGTGTCGTCTTCCCCGCCCCGGTGCTCCCGATCACAGCGGTGACCTCGCCGGGGTGGGCAACGAGCTCGATGCCGCGCAGCACCGGCTCCTCGGCTCCGGGGTAGCGGAACTCGACACCGCTCATCTCGAGATGGCCCTCGGCACCTGCGATCGAGACGGGCTGCCGCGCCGGGACGACGCTCGAGGCGGTGTGGAGGACCTCTTCGATCCGGTCTGCACAGGCCTCGGCGCGCGGCACCATCACGAACATGAAGGTCGCCATCATCACCGCCATCAGCACCTGGACGAGGTAGCTGAGGAAGGCGGTGAGGGCACCGATCTGCATCGAGCCGTCGTTGATGAGGTGGCCGCCAAACCAGAGCGTGGCGATGCTTGCGAGCTGGATGACGAGCATGACCGAGGGGAACATGAAGGCCATCAGGCGACCGACACCGAGGCTGACGGCGAAGAGGTCGTCGTTGGTGCCGGCGAAGCGCTCCTCCTCGAAGCGGTCGCGGACGAAGGCACGGATCACCCGCACCCCGGTGATCTGCTCGCGCAGCACCTGGTTGATGCGGTCGATCTGCACCTGCATCTTGCGGAACAGGGGGCGCATCCTCGAGACGATGACCACGACGATGACGGCGAGGAGGGGGACGAGGATGAGGAGGAGGCTCGAGAGGGGGACGTTCTGGTTGAGCGCCAAGACGATGCTGCCCACCCCCATGATCGGCGCCGCGACCATCAAGGTGAAGGTCATGAGGGCGAGCATCTGCACCTGCTGGACGTCGTTGGTCGTCCGCGTGATGAGCGAGGGCGTCCCGAAGTGACCGACCTCGCGTTGGGAGAACCCCTGCACCCGGCCGAAGAGCTCGCCACGGACGTCGCGGCCGAAGGCCATCGCCGTACGGGCCCCGAAGTAGACGGCACCGACCGCGCACAGGATCTGGACGAAGGAGATCGCGAGCATTGCCCCCCCGTCGCGGAGGATGTACCCGGTGTTCCCCTTCACGACGCCGTTGTCGATGATCTGGGCGTTCAAGGTCGGCAGGTAGAGGGTCGCGAGGGTGGAGAGGAGCTGCAGGACGACGACGAACGAGATGTGCCGGCGGTAGGGACGAAGATATTCGCGAAGCAGTCGGACCAGCACAGGGCTCCTCGTCCGGCGCCCGGGGGAGGCACCTGTCTCAGCGCCAGCAGGCTCGACGGGGCCGATCCGGGCGAGTCGTTGAGTCCAACGTACGCTAAAGGTGTGATGTCGGCCGGTCAAGCGTGAGGAGAGCACCGCCAGCGCCCAGCTGCACCTACGCCAGCGCGAGCGCTCCGACCCGGTGCATAGCGCCGCGGCCGGCGGCCGGCGGCCGGCAGGACCCGACCGGTTCGATCGAGTCGGGGCGCAGTCTCAGGGCGGCGGCCGCAGCCGCGTTCGCAGTTGCTCCTGCGCCTGGCCGGGCTGCGGGCACGCATCGGCCTCGAGCTGCCCGACTGCTGCGCATTGGATGTCGCTGTCCGCCATCGCGCCTCTCCCGCTACTTTCGACGTGGCGCTCGCATCAGCCGCGCGGCACCGTGGCGTGGCCGTCATCCCGTGATGGTGCACCATCGTCGAACGTCGATAACCGGCGATACGTGCTGGTCCCGTTCCAGCCGGGACGTCGACGAGACGGCGCCGATCCGGACCTCTCGTCCAGCCTCACGTGGGTATCGGCACCGCCCGGAGTGCTGCCCGGTAGCGCTGCGCGGCGATCAGGCACCAGAGGGACTCGACGACGCCGAAAGGCCACGTCCGCGAGAGAAAGCCATAGCTCGCGGACAGAGCACAACCGAGAGCGAACAACAAGACGAAGCTGCGGTGTCGGTGCTCGAGGGCGTACATGGTCATCATGAAGCCGAGGACAACGATTCCGTAGACGGTGAGCACACGACGAGGCTAGGGCAGCATGGCCTCGAAAAGTGGGCAAGGGGTCCGGCGCTGCGGACGAGCCGACGTGCTCCCGTCGAGCGAAATCTCGGGTGGGCGGGAAGTTGACATCGTGGTGGTACCGGCTGCGACTTACAGCCATCGCCTCGGGGTCGGCTCGACGGCCGGCGAGCATCTCTCGGGCACTGACCAAGCGATTCGGCGAACGCCTTGCGCACGAGGACGTT
>JAJZCK010000250.1 GCA_021846125.1 Actinomycetes bacterium
TGAGGAGACCCAGGAAAGTGACGGTGGCGCGGTGAGCCCGCGTCGCGAGGTGCTCGGCGACGCCGAGCCGGTGGTCGCGCGCGCCGTCGACCCGATCGCCGACGAGGTGGACGAGGCGGTCGAGACGGGCATCCGGCCGCGGCGCCTCGCGGAGTTCGTCGGGCAGTCGTCGGTGCGCAGCCATCTCGAGGTCGTCCTCGAGGCCGCGCGTCGCCGGGGCCAGCCGGTCGACCACCTGCTCTTCGCGGGCCCGCCAGGCCTCGGAAAGACCACCCTCGCAGGGATCGTCGCAGCGGAGATGGGTGCCGGGCTGCGGATCACGTCCGGCCCGGCACTCGGGCGCGGCGGGGACATCGCGGCGCTGCTCACGGACATGCAGCCCAACGACGTGCTGTTCATCGACGAGATCCACCGGTTGAACCGCGCCGTCGAGGAGATCCTCTACCCGGCGATGGAGGACTACCAGATCGACGTCGTGATCGGCAAGGGCCCGGCGGCCCGGTCGGTCCGCCTGGAGCTGCCACCGTTCACGCTCGTCGGCGCGACGACGAGGACGGGGCTGCTCACCGGGCCGTTGCGGGACAGGTTTGGCTTCATCGAGGCGCTCGAGCTCTACAGCACCTCCGAGCTCGAGCAGATCGTGCACCGTACCGCGCGCCTGCTCGGGGTCGCGTGCGACGACGACGGGGCGACGGAGATCGCGCGGCGGTCTCGGGGCACGCCGAGGCTCGCGATCCGCCTGCTGCGCCGGGTGCGGGACTACGTCGAGGTGAAAGGTGACGGGGAGATCTCCGGGCCTTCCGCTCGCGACGGCTGCACGCACTTCGGCGTCGACGAGCTCGGTCTCGACGGGCTCGACAAGCGCCTGCTCCAGGTGCTGTGCGTCCGCTTCGCAGGCCGGCCCGTAGGGCTCACGACGCTCGCGGTGAGCGTCGGCGAGGAGCCCGAGACCGTCGAGGACGTCTACGAGCCGTACCTGCTGCAGTCCGGCCTCGTGATGCGCACTCCGAGGGGACGCGTGCCGGGCCCTGCGGCGTGGGCGCATCTCGGCCTCGTGGACCCCGACGTGGCTGGCACCGTGGGCGGCGGGCCCGCCACGCCCGATCCGCGAGCGCCCGATCCGCGAGCGCCCGGATCGCGACGGCCTGCCTCGCCAGGTCCTGGTCCGACGCTGTTCGCCGAGGGCTGAGCGCCCGTCGGGCGCACGGGACGAGGTCGCGGCTACAGTGCGACGCGCACTGTCCGCCTGACGACTGGTCCCCTATGCCTGCCCTGCTGTCGAATGCCCATGTCGTACGCCTTGCCACCGTGCTCGCTGCGACGACGCCGAAGAAGTCGACCGGCTCGCCGGTCTTCTTGATCCTCATCGTCGTCATGGTCGGGGTGTACCTGCTCTGGCTCCGTCCACAGCGCAAGCGCCAGCAGGCCCAGATGCGCGATCGCCAGCAGGCGGAGGTCGGCGACGAGGTCGTCACCTCGGCCGGCATCTACGGCAAGGTCGTCGCGATCGACGGCGACCGCGTCTCGGTCGAGATCGCCCCGGGCACGACGATCGAGATAGCAAAGCGTGCGATGGGCCAGCGTATCGACCCCGTCGTCGATAACGAGCCGACCGACGACGAAGACGACACCGACGAGGACGACGCCGACGAGGACCGCGCCGACGAGGACCGCGCCGACGAGGACGACGAGGACGAGGACGGCCAGAAGCCGGCCGTGGGAGGCTCGTCCTAGGTGCGCCGCAGGCTCCTCACGAGCGTCCTTCTGAGCTCGCTCGCCTGCGTCGGCATGCTCGGGCTCGCTCTCGGGCTCGGGTGGTCCCCCCGCCTCGGCCTCGACCTGCGAGGCGGGTTGTCCGTCACCTACAAGCCGGCCCGGCAGGTGACGAACGCGACGCTCCAGACGGTCGTCAACATCATGTCCGCCCGGGCGAACGCGCTCGGCGTCGCCCAGCCCAGCATCACCACCCAGGGCAGCGACGTCGTGGTGCAGCTGCCGGGCGTGAAGAACGCGAACCAGGTGCTCAACACCATCGGGACGACCGCCCAGCTCTACTTCCGTCCCGTGCTCTGCGGCGCGCCGCCTTTCGTCGCCCCGAAGGCCAAGACCGGCAAGGCGCTCCCCGTGACGTACGTGGCGCCACCGACGTGCCCTGCGAGCTACCAGTACACCTCGGCATACTTCAGCGCGGCGAGCTCGGGCTACTCGGTACCGCCCTCGATCGCGGAGTACCCCGGGTACGCGGGCTACGAGACCACGAGCTCGGCCTACGACCAGGCGCACCCGCACGAGAACGTCATCTTGTCGACCAACGGCCAGGCGCAGGCCGCGCGCTACGTCCTCGGACCGGAGATCGCGAGCGGGAAGATCATCAAGAGCGCCACCGCCCAGCTCTCGACGAGCGGCACGTGGGCGGTCGACTTCAACCTGACAGGTCCCGGCTCGACCATCTTCAACAACCTCGCGGCGAAGTACTACGGGCGCCTCGTCGCGGACGACCTCGACGGCCAGGTCATCTCCGCTCCGGTGATCGCCTCGACGAGCTTTCCCGGGAGCGGCCAGGTGAGCGGGTCGTTCACCTCCCAGAGCGCGAACGCGCTCGCGCTCCAGCTCAACTACGGCTCGTTCCCTGTCCGCATGGTGGCGCTGACCTCGCAGACGGTGTCCGCGAGCCTCGGCTCCGCGTCGCTTCGCGCGGGGCTCCTCGCCGGGGCGCTCGGCCTGCTCCTCGTGATGGGCTACACGATCGCCTACTACCGGGCTCTCGGCGTGGTGGTGGTGCTCGGGCTCGCGACGACCGGAGCCTTCATCTACGGGATCATCTCCGCCCTCGGCGCGTCGTCGCTCGGGCTCACCCTCGACCTGTCGGGGGTGACGGGCCTCATCGTCTCGGTCGGCATCACCGTCGACTCCTACATCGTCTACTTCGAGCGGCTGAAGGACGAGGTGCGGGCGGGCCGCTCCATCCGGGCATCGGTCGACAAGGGGTTCAAGAGCGCCTACCGCACGATCCTGTCCGCGGACGCGGTGTCGTTCCTCGGGGCGCTCGTGCTCTGGCTGCTGTCGGTCGGAGCGGTGAAGGGCTTCGCGTTCATGCTCGGCATATCGACCCTCACCGACGTCGCGACCGCGTACGTCTTCACCCGGCCGCTCGTGATCCTGCTCGGTAGGAACAAGGTGTTCACCGAGGCGCGCTGGCTCGGCATCGCGCGTGGCCTCGCCCAGACCGTGGAGCCGGCGACATGAGCCCCGACCGCATCCGTCCCGGCTCCGCCCGAGGCCTCGGTGGAGAGCCTTCCCCTGAGGACGACCCCTCCCGAACGGTCGG
>JAJZCK010000251.1 GCA_021846125.1 Actinomycetes bacterium
CTCACCTCCACCGCAAGGTCTTCACGTTTGGACCTCCCACATCTTCACATTTCGGGTGTGACACTCAGACGAACGGCCCCGTTGTGGGCCGTTCGTCGCGTTCTGCTGGCCTCGGGGCGCGTGGCGTCCCCGGTAGGACGGGACGCGCACGGGCTCAACGAGCCGACTACGGCGGAGCGTTGGCGCTGGCCGCGACGAGGTCCGCGAGGGTGCGGCGGCGGCGGGGTCGGGGTCTGGCCACGATCGGCGTGCTCCGTCGGGCCTCGGTGATCTCGTGGCGTTCGAACGCGTCGACGAGGCCGAAGTTGACGACGACACAGCTACAGGCGAGGAAGAGCCCGAGCGGTGTGACGCCCATGAGCTTGCACCAGCCGCGGACGTCGACGTTGATCCCCGCGGGGTCCTTGAGGCGTGAGTTCGAGCGCTCGACGGCGCTGCGACGGCCATAGGAGCTGCGCCAGGCAGCTGAGGGATAGTCGTGTCTCTGGGCGGTCTTCGCGTTCACCTGCGGCGAGACGGTGAGGCTCTTCTTCGTGCAGCACGTCGGTGGGTGCTCGGGCGGGCTGAGCACGCTCGGGTGCTCATGGGAGAGCCGAAGAGAGTCCGGCCGGAGCGGGCAGCGGAGCTTTCCCATCACCGCCGGGCAGCCCACCCGGTGATAGCCGTCCGCGTCGTCGGCGCTCAGCCGCCCCAGCTTGTGACGCGAGAGCTCGGCGGCCTTGTCGTCGTGCGCGGCGGTCTCTTCCGCGCTCGCCCCGCGCAGCGCCGGGAGCAGATCCCACAGCGGCGGGTCGCACCCTTGCGAGGACGAACCGACGCCACGACCGCACCCGCCTCCTCGTCGAAGACCACCTGGTCGACGACGGTGCGCTCGACACCGAGCAGCTTCTGCCATAGCTTCGCGGATCGCACGCCGTTTCGCTCCCTTCGAGCCGACCTTTGACAGCCGGAGATCGTAGGTGCGAAGCGGCGTGCACCGCGTCTCAGCAGCTCAGGGCACCCCCGGAAACGTCACAAGAGCCCGGAATGTCATGGACCGGTGACCGTTGGCCTGCTCGGGCTCTTACCTGGGTGTTTCTTGACAAGGAAGCCAGACCGCGAGGTCCTGGTAGCAGGGGGCGATCCTGGGCTGTGGTTCCTGCTCGGGGCCACGGGGTAAGCGGCATTGCCTCGTTCGGTGGAGTTCACCGTGCGTCGAATTCCTGATGGCCATGGTGGGTGCCAACTGGTGAACGATGACCTGCGGCTCGTATCCGGCGCGACGAGCGAACGCCGTCGCCTGGTGCACTTGGCGTGTCCGACGCTGGTTTCGAGCGCAGCCAGCCGTCGTGGTTTCGTCGTTCACCAACTTCGTGCGTCGAGGAGCTTCATGAGGTTGCGTTTGGGCTTGTGGAGCGCCCTGACCCCCGCCGCGTACGGCTCGAATGCGTCGGGCTGGGCGGCAGCGCGCATCAGCTTTTGGACGTGGGCCATCGTCTCGACCGCCTGGCGGTAGGCGTCGTTGTTCTTCGCGGCGATGAGGCGTTCCACCTCGTCCTCGAAGATCGGGATGGCGTCGAGGGGGTGATCTGCCTCACGGCGACGGGCGAGCTCGAGCCACAGGCGCCACGAGCATCCCCCGGCTTTCGCCTCGGCCCAGGCCTGGTCGACGTCGCCCTCGAAGAGGAAGACCTGGACGAGATCCGACGCGTCCGGGGTGAGCGCCCATCTGGCGAGCCCGGGACCCGACCCGCCCTTCGCGCGGGCGGCCTTCATCCGGCCCGCGGCGTCCTTGCGCAGGCACTCCAGCGCGCGGGGTCGCCAGCTGTCCCACGTGCCGGCCCGCGTGCCCTGCGCGCAGAGCCGCTCGTAGGAGGTGGGGGTGGGGCGCTCCTCGAAGGCCCTCCAGGCGAGCTCGACCGCCTGTTCGCTCTGGCCGGCGCGGTGGTACTCGTCGGCGGCCACCTCGAGGAGGCGGTGGTCGGCCGATGGCCCGAAGTGCTCGAGGCCCTGCTCGGCCCAGCTCAGCGCGTCGGCGAATCGGCCCGCAGCCCGCAAGTGCTCGGCGATGCGGACGAAGTCGTAGGGGGAGGACTGGTCCTTCGCGAGCACGGCGACGACGGCATCGACGTCGCCAGAGGTCTCGGCGAGGGCCTCCATCATGTGGGTGATGCGGAACCTGTTGCCGTCGTAGGAGCGCTTGTCTCCGGGTTGGAGGGCGGGGAGGCGTTCGAAGGCGGTCTCGGCGAGCTGGCGGTAGGTGGCGAGGCCTGTCTTGCCGAGCACCTTCGCGTAGGTGTGTGCGGCACCGGAGAACACGTCGAGGTCGCCGGCGCTCGATTCCCAGTCGAACAGGCGCTCGGCGAGCGCGACGGGGTCGGGGCGCGCCTTCTTGCACGCCGCGAGGTGGAGCTCTTGGAGCTCGGCGGCGATCTCGCCGAGGCAGCCGTCCGAGTCGTCGACCGAGCCGATCGCGTCCTCGGCTCGTTCGAGCGCGTGCTCACAGAGCTCGATCACCGCCTCGGCCTCGCCGTCGTCGAGCAGGCCCCGCACAGCGCCGATCACCTCGCGGATGCGTGCCGCGTAGTCGTAGGCCTCTCGGTAGGAGACGTAGTCGTCGGTCTCGAAGGCGTCGTCGATCGCGTCGAGGAACGCCCGAAGCGGCGGAGGACCCGCGACCGCCTTCGCCGCTTCGAGACGGAGCCGGGCGAGTGCCAGCTCGTCGGCCGCGGCGAGCTCGAGCATGAGGTCCACGAGCCGCTCGTGGCCGAGACCCTCGAGGTAGGTACGCACTTCGACCTCTGCGTCGACGTCGGGCTGAGGCTGGGCGGCGCGGGGCTCGGTGGCGACGAGGGCGAGCGCGACCGCGTGCTTGCAGAAGCTCCCGTCGGCGCCGACCGGGCAGGTGCAGGAGAACACCGGCTCGCCGTCCTCGACCCCGAGGTCCACCTTGTAGGGGGCCGATCCCCGGACGGTCGCCTCAGCCGACGTCGCGGTGACGCGCAGCTTCGTGACCGTGCCGCTCCTCGCGTAGTCCTCCCCGCGCTCGAAGCTTCGAGGACCGGCGAGGGAGCGGACCCGGCGCCGGTTGAAGACCTCTCCGAGGTCGCCTGGTATCCGCCGAGGGGATGCAGAGGCCATCCCGGCATGCTACGAGCGGCGTGACGTCCATCGCAGAGCCCGCACCGGGCAGGTCATGGGGCGGTGGGCCGCCCGGCACGCGAGGCGAGTACCCCGCAGCGGCGAGCCAGGCTCGGGCGCGGCCTCGTTGGCGCTCCTCGGAGAACGTGTACCAGGCCTCGAGCTCGCCGGGCCAGCGCCCGAGGACGTCCTTGAAGCGGCGGAAGG
>JAJZCK010000252.1 GCA_021846125.1 Actinomycetes bacterium
GCATCGTCATGGCTGGTCGCTCCCCCCGTCGCTCCCCGGCCAGTCGGCGCCGACCTGGCTCGCGCCGCGGCGCGTCGAGCTCGCACGGCGCTCGGCGACCGCCGCGAAGCGCTCGGCGACCTCGGGATCGCCCAGGCGTGAGAAGCCCGTCACGTCGACGGTCGCGACGATCGGGTAGATCCCGCGCACGGGGTCCGGCCCGCCTGTGGCGGCGTCCTCGTCGGCCGCCTGGAAGAGCGCGTCCACGGCGAGCTCGACGGCCTCGTCCCGGCTCATGTCGTCGTGGAAGCCGAGCTTGACGGTCGTCTTCGCGTCCCTGCCGCCCGAGCCCGTGGCGTGGAAGTCGGTCTCTTCGTAGCGGCCGCCCGTGACGTCGTAGGTGAAGATGCGACCGCAGCCCCGCGCGACGTCCCAGCCGGCGAAGAGCGGCACGACGGCGAGGCCCTGCATCGCCATCGGCAGGTGGCCGCGCACCATCTGGGACAGCTGGTTCGCCTTGCCCTCGAGGCTGAGCGCCGTGCCCTCGACCTTCTCGTAGTGCTCGAGCTGGGTCTGGAAGAGGCGCACCATCTCGATCGCAGGCCCCGCGGCGCCGGCGATCGCGACGGCGGAGTAGCGGTCCGCCGCGAAGACCTTCTCGATGCTGCGGTGCGCGATGCTGACGCCCTCGGTCGCACGCCTGTCGCCAGCCATCACGACGCCGGCGCCGTAGCGCAGCGCCACGATCGTCGTGGCGTGGCGGATCTCGAGCCCCCCCGAGCCTGATCGCTCGAGCGGGGCGGCGGCCGGCTGGACGAGGCGGAGCAGGCCGGAGAAGCTCGGCCCGGGATCCTCGCCGGGAGGGAACACGTAGAGGCTCATCGGTCACGCACCCTAGTGGTCCGGCACGTCCCCGTCGCCCACCGAGCGGACGGGCGTGCCTGCATCGCCTTCACACCCTGGCGTCGGCCTGCGACGCCGCAGCCTCCCTGACAGCTCCGTGGCCGTGCGAGCTACTCGCCACCTTTCTGGACGTAGTTGCGGACGAACTCCTCCGCGTTCTCCTCGAGCACCTCGTCGATCTCGTCGAGCAGGTCGTCGATCTCGGCCTTCAGCTTCTCGCCGCGCTCGGTCGACGCCGGTGCATCCTCGACGACCTCCGGCTCCTCCTTCTGGGGAGCCGTCCGCTTCTTGAGCTCACGCTCTGCCATCGCCACCTGCCATCGCCACAAGCCTCCTAGGCGCCGAGACGCCGAAGCAGCTCGGCGGCACTCCCACATCCCTCGAAGAGCGTATCGACGTGCGACGCGCTCCCCCGCAGCGGCTCCATCATCGGCACCCTTCTGAGCGAGTCCTCGCCGACGTCGAACACGATGGAGTCCCAGTTCGCAGCCACGATCGACGGGGCGAAGCGCTTCAGGCACTCGCCGCGGAAATAGGCCCGGGTCCCCCGCGGAGCAGACGTGGTGGCCGCCTCGACCTCCCCGGCCGGGACGATCTGCTCCATGTCGAGGCGGGCGAACAGCGACCGCGCGGGGCGCATGTCGTGGTACTGCAGGTCGAGCACTGCGACGCGGTGGTCGTCGAGGTCGCAGCCGTGACGCGCGCAGTAGGCGTCGATGAGCTCGCGCTTCGCGACCCAGTCGAGCTGGTGCTTGAGCGACGCGGGATCCGTCTCGAGCCCGGAGAGCACGGCCTCCCATCGCTCGAGGAGGAGCTCGCCGACGCTCTCGGGGCCGAGCTCGGCGAGCCCACGCTCCTCCGCGTGCTTGCGAGCGGCGTCGTAGAGCTCCCACTGCAGGCCGATCGCGGTGATCGTCTCGCCCGTGACGAGCTCGAGGGGCTGGGCGAGGGTGAGGTCGTGCGAGACGGCCCGCATCGCCTGCACCGGGCGAGCGAGGACGAGCTCGCGCTGCGAGAGCACCTCGTCCTCGACGAGCAGCAGGACGAGCGCCGTCACCCCGAGCTTCAAGAAGGTCGCCACCTCGGCGAGGTTCGCGTCTCCAGTGATCACGTGCAGCCGGCGGTACTTCGCCGGGTCGCAGTGCGGCTCGTCCCGGGTGTTGACGATGGGGCGCTTGAGCGTCGTCTCGAGCCCGATCTCCTCCTCGAAGAAGTCCGCCCGCTGGGTGATCTCGAACGCGGCCCGCGGCCCGCGGTCTGCCTCGCAGCCGACCTTTCCCGCACCGGTGTAGACCTGGCGCGTGACGAGGTGCGCCGTCACCTCCCGTGCGAGGCGGACGAACGGCACGGCCCTGTCGACCAGGTAGTTCTCGTGGGCACCGTAGGAGTTGCCCTTGCCGTCGGAGTTGTTCTTGTAGACGACGATCTCCTCGCCGGCGCCCGTCGCGCGGCGCGCGGCGGCCATTGCACGGACGAGGACGAGCTCGCCGGCACGGTCGTGCGCGACGGCCTCGAGCGGCGTAGCGCACTCCGGTGTCGAGTACTCCGGGTGCGCGTGGTCCACGTAGAACCGGGCGCCGTTCGTGAGCACGGTGTTCGCGAGATGGGTCTCGACCTCCGGCGGCATCGCTCCCTCGACCGTGAAGCCCCGGGCGTCGCGCCCCGGCGACTCGTCCTCGAAGTCCCACCCCACGCGCCGGGCCACCTCGGCCGCGTAGGCGTTCACGAGGACAGAGGAGGCCAAGGTCGGGTTCGCCTCCGGGTTGCCGGCTACCTGGATGCCGTACTCGGTCTCGGTGCCGAGGACCTTGGCGATGGCCATACGGCCGACGCTAGTGGATCGGTGCCCGACTGCCTCCGCCGACCACGTGGTCCCGGCAGGTACTGGCCGGTCCCGACCCGCTCGATCGCCCTGCCGCTGCGGCCCTCGTCGCCGTGGGCCGGCGAAAGGAGTCGATGCCGCTCGTCGGCCGTCTCGCCGACGGGCAGATGCCGACGGTCTGCGCGACCGGCTCGCCACGGCCGGACTCGTAGTAGGCGATCGCCGCGAGCACCTGCCACGGGGTCTCGGTGCTCGCGACCGCCTCCTCGTAGAGGGCGAGGCTCGCCTCGGGCACCCCGGTCGAGGACTCGACGGACTTCGCCGAGCTCTCCCCGGTCGTGCCGCTTGTCCCACCGACAAGCGAGCCGACGGCGACGACCCCGCCGATCAGGGCGATCGTCGGGAGGGAGGCGACGAAGACGATGGCGGCGAGCCACTTCCAGCTCGCGTGGTGCACCACCTCTCGTGCCGCACCGGCGACGGCCCCGGTGAGCCCACCGCCGGCGGCCTTGCCCTCCGCCGACGTGCCGAGCGCAGGTGGAGGCCGCCTCGCCCGCGATGCGGGCTTTGGTCGTCGAGGTGTCGGGTCGTCAGCCATGGGCTCTCGATCGCGGCCGGCACGG
>JAJZCK010000253.1 GCA_021846125.1 Actinomycetes bacterium
TTCCGATCTACAGCACTCGGCTGACGCTCCCGCATGCCCTACCGGCAGTCTCGCCGGCGACCGTAAGCGCTTACCAGTAAGCGCTTTCGTGATGTTACGAACGCGCGTCCTCGCTGTCAAGCAGGCCTGCGAGATCGGTCGAGGCCCGAGCGTCGCCACGAGCTGCCGAACCTGGCACGGCGAATCTCACGTTGACGTAAACTGCGAGCCTCTACACCCCGGCGCAGCTCGAGCGAGAGGACGGCCACTCGTGGCAACGGCGAGACCCGACGGCGGCACGCCCGCGGCACAAGGCGGCGCGAGGCGCCCCACCCATCCGGACCGCTACAAGTGGATCGCTCTCTCGAACACGACCCTCGGCATCCTCATGGCGACGGTCAACTCCTCGATCATCCTGATCGCGCTGCCCAACATCTTCCGCGGCATCGGGCTCAACCCGCTCACCCCCGGCAACTCGAGCTACCTGCTCTGGATGCTCATGGGCTTCATGGTCGCCACCGCCGTCCTGCTCGTGAGCCTCGGCCGGGTCGGCGACATGTTCGGCCGGGTGAAGATGTACAACCTCGGCTTCGCGATCTTCACGCTTTTCTCCCTGCTGCTGTCGGTGACCTGGCTGCACGGCACGAGCGCCGCGCTCTACCTGATCCTCATGCGGGTGGGCCAGGGGGTCGGCGGCGCCTTCCTCTTCGCGAACTCGAGCGCGATCATCACCGACGCCTTCCCCGCCGAGCAGCGAGGCCTCGCTCTCGGTGTGAACGGCGTCGCCGCGATCGCCGGCTCGTTCATCGGGCTCGTGCTCGGCGGCGTGCTCGCCCCGATCCAGTGGCACCTCGTGTTCCTCGTGTCCGTCCCGATCGGGCTCTTCGGCACCGTCTGGGCGTACCTCAAGCTCGAGGAGCACAGCATCAAGGTCCCGGCGAGGATCGACTGGTGGGGCAATCTCACCTTCGCGGTCGGCCTCGTCGCGGTCCTCGTCGGCATCACCTACGGCATCGAGCCCTACGGCGGCCACACCATGGGCTGGACGAGCCCGAAGGTCCTCGCCGAGCTGCTCGGTGGTGTGGCCCTGCTGCTCGTGTTCGGTGTCATCGAGGCCCGCTCGGACCACCCGATGCTGCGGCTCTCGCTGTTCAAGATCCGGGCGTTCTCCGCCGGCAGCGTGGCGACGTTCCTCGCGGCCCTCGGCCGCGGCGGGCTCATGTTCATCCTCATCATCTGGCTGCAGGGGATCTGGCTCCCCCTCCACGGCTACAGCTTCTCCCAGACCCCGCTGTGGGCCGGCATCTACATGCTGCCGCTCACCGTCGGCTTCCTCGTCGCCGGGCCACTGTCGGGGATCCTCTCCGACCGGTTCGGAGCCCGACCCTTCGCGACAGGCGGCATGGTGGTCACCGCGCTCGCGTTCGGCCTGCTCGAGATGCTCCCCGTCAACTTCTCCTATCTCGTCTTCGCTCTCGTGCTGCTGCTGATGGGGCTCGGGATGGGCATCTTCTCCGCGCCCAACCAGGCGGGCATCATGAACTCGCTCCCGCCGGACCAGCGCGGCGCAGGGGCGGGGATGGTGACGACCTTCCAGAACTCCTCGATGGTGCTCTCGATCGGCGTCTTTTTCACCCTCATCATCCTCGGGCTCGCCTCCGGGCTGCCCCACGCCCTCTACGGTGGCCTCACGCACGAGGGCGTCTCGCCCGGGCTCGCGCACCAGGTGGCCTCCCTGCCGCCGGTCGGCAGCCTCTTCGCGGCCTTCCTCGGCTACAACCCGATGCAGACCCTGCTCGGCTCGGCTCTTCCCCATCTCGCGCACGCGCACTACCTGACGGGCCGGAGCTTCTTCCCCAGCCTGATCGCGAAGCCCTTCCAGTCGGGGCTGCGCGAGGCGTTCGCCTTCGCGCTCGGCGCCTGCCTCGTCGCCGCGATCGCCTCGTGGCTGCGAGGTGGCAAGTACGTGCACGGACACGGCACGTCCGCCCCGGCCGAGACGGCGGAGGAGGCCCCGCACGACGACGCAGCCGCAGAGTCGGCTCTCGTCGGCGCAGGCATCGCGGAGAGCACTGTTGACTAAGCCCGCCCCTGCCGGCCGGCAGGCGGTGCCGGCACCGCCGGGTGGGCACGGCGAGACGGCGGCCGAGACAGGCGCTCCGGCTCGGCTGCGGATCGGCGAGGCCGCGCAGCGCACCGGGGTGTCCGAGCGCACGTTGCGCTACTACGAGGAGATCGGCATCCTCGCTCCCGCGGGCCACAGTGCCGGAGGGTGCCGGGAGTACGGTCAGCTCGAGCTCGAGCGTGTCCAGCGGATCCGCGAGCTCCAGGAGCTCATCGGCCTCAACCTCGAGGAGATCCGGGGCGTCGTGACCCGCGAGGACCGCCTCGGGACGCTGCGCGACGCCTACCACCAGAGCGAGGACCCGAGCGAGCGGCGCGCGCTCGTGCTCGAGGCGCTCGAGATGACCGAGGCGCTCCACGAGCGGGTCGCCACGAAGGTCGTCCGCATCACGGACTTCCGCGACGAGCTCGCCGGCCTGATCGGTCGCTACCGCGAGGTCCTCGACGGGCTCGACGCCGTTCCCGTCTGAGCCGTCGCGCACAGCACGACACGTAATCGCTCAACGTTGCCACGCACCCTGCCGTTTGCTTGTCCAGCGGTGGCGAGGAGTGCCCCGCTGATGTAGCCCACGGACGGGCCCACGTGGACGCGACCTGTCGCGTCCAGACGCGAGCCCGTGTGAGGTACGTCAGTGACGAGCGGCATCATCGGCATCCTGCAGTTCGCCATCGACGGCGTGACTGCCCAGCAGAACGCCCAGGCGAACAACATCGCCAACCTGTCGACTCCGGGCTACACCGCCAACGAGGTGAGCTTCCAGTCGAGCCTCCAGCACGCGCTCGACCTGCCCGGGCCCGCCACGGCCCGCTTGACGAGCGCTCCCTCGGTCGCGCCTCCCGCGACCAACGGCAACAACGTCCAGGTGGCCGACGAGCTCGTCGCCGCACAGAAGGACACCTTGCACTACGAGACGATCAGCGAGTCGCTCAACGCGCAGTTCCGTTTGATCCAAGGCGCCACAGGCGGGAGCTTCCAATGACACTCTTCACCTCCATCAACATCTCGAACAGCGGCGTCGACGCCATGCAGACGTGGATCGACACCGCAGGCGGCAACATCGCGAACGCGAACGACGTCGTCGCGACGAACGCACCCGCGTACGCGACCGAGACCCCCGTGTTCACCCCCGTCGGTGGGACGCTGCCCGGGGCGCCGGGAGCAGGCGTCGCGACCTCGGTCGATGATGCGGCGACCACCG
>JAJZCK010000254.1 GCA_021846125.1 Actinomycetes bacterium
CGAAGCGAGCACGGTCCGCAGCCTCGGCGTCCTCACCTTGCGGTGAAGGTTGGTCATCCATCTACCTCCTGTGTTCTCATCTCGCACACGGTGTGCTGAACATTGGGTGCTGAACATTGGGTGCTGAACATTGGGTGCTGGCCCTTCGACCGGGTCGCAAAGGCCCCTGTCGTGCGCCGGCTCGATCGCCTGCGCCCGGGAAGCCCGAGCCTTCGCCTCGCACCAGGCACGCGGGAGCCGGGTGGAGTCCCTACCGATGGGTTTTCCGCCGACAGGCCTCGCAACGAGGGCCTTGCGGCTGCTGTCACGGGAGGCAAGCGCGCCTCTGGCTCAGCTGCTCGGGCCGCCCGCCCGTCCCACGAGCACTCCTGCTCGTGCGGCCCGGTCGTGCCATCCGGCCAGCTGACACCGTGTCGCCGGGCGCCAGCAGCAACCCGTCCGCCGACCGACACACCCCTCCCCCTGCCCCGTCCACGGCTGGATCCCTACGCCAGACTGACGGCTACTACCTGTCCTGCACATGGGCGCCCCCCTGGTCGCCCCAGCTCGTCGTTTCGCAGACATTGTTCGCATCTGCTGCTGGTCTCGTGACCGTAACAGAGCACTCGCGCCCTGACAAGAGCAACTGTCGTGCTTTCTCCATGAAAATAAGGTGACAACTCCGAAGCTGAGCTAAGAGCCGCTCTTGCCGCCGTGCCGGCGAGGGCGTCCCTCCCCGGCACGGCGTGTCGACCCCGTTCCGACCTGCGCCGACGCTCGAGGCACCCGACGTCGGTTAACGTTCGATGGCAGGCGGAGCAACCACGGACCGTCGAGGTGCCGCTCTGCCGGGCGGTCAGGCAGGGAGCGAGGGTCCTTCGCCTGCGCCTGTCGTGACGATCGCCTTCGCGATCGCCGACAGGTCGTCGACGTCGAGGTCGAGGCTCGCCGCCTCGATCCAGCCGTCGATCTGGTCCGCACGCCGTGACCCCACGATGGCGCCCGTCACTCCGGGAAAGCCCAGCGTCCACGCGATCGCCACTGCCGCGAGCGTGACTTCGTGCTTCTCGGCGATCGGGCGCAGCGCCTCGACGAGCGCGAGGTTCGCCTCGAGGCGCGGTGACTGGAACTCGACGTCGCGCCGGCGCCAGTCGTCCGCCGGAAGGCCCGCGACTCGCTCCGCGCTGAACGCTCCTGTGAGAAGGCCGGCCTGCATGGGGCTGTAGACGATGACCCCGGTCCCGTGGAGAGCGCACCACGGGATCACGTCGCCTGCGGCGGAACGTTTGACGAGGGAGAACGGAGGCTGGAGCGAGCCCACGTGACCAACGAGCTCTGCTCGTTCGAGCAGCTCGACGCTGTGGTTCGACAGCCCGACCGCGCGCACCTTCCCCTCGGACTGGAGCTCGAGCATCGTCGACCAGTACTCCTCTACCGACGCGTCGGTCGGGGGCCAGTGCACCTGGTAGAGGTCGATCCGCTCCACGCCGAGCCTGCGCAGGCTCGCTTCGAGCTCGGCGCGGATCGAAGCCGCGAGCCCGGAGCGGACGTTCGGCTCCATCGCCCCGGCGGGGTTCGGGAGCACGCCGCACTTGGTGAAGACGAACGGGCGGTCCGCTTCGGGGATGTCGCGCAACGCCCGGGCGACGACCTCCTCGGAGTGGCCGAAACCGTAGATCGCGGCCGTGTCGACCCAGTTGACCCCGAGCTCGACGGAACGGCGGATCGTCGCCACCGAGTCGTCGTCGTCCTGGGGTCCCCAGGCGTAGACCCAGCCACCTCCGCCGATCGCCCAGCTCCCGAAGCCGAGCCGTGTGATCTCCATGCCCGTGGACCCGAGCGCTCGTGTCTGAAGCTGTGCCATGGCTGCTCCTTCTGTTTCCCTCTGTCGCCTCTGCTGGCTGTATGCGCGGCCTGCGCCTGCCGCCTGTACCTGCTGGTCGTCCGTGCAGCTCGTCCGTGCAGCTCGTCTGAGTTGTTTGTCTCTATTGTTTGTCCCTGCGCCGGCAACACTCGCCGTCGAGGCCGCACGGACCCGCTGCAGGCGGGCGGCATCGCCCACGTACCCGGCGCGCCGCTCGCTTGACCTGACCAGGCGGGTGGGAGTAAGGATAGACGAGGTCACACGGGGTGTGCGCGGCCGGCACGTCGCACGACGGCAATCGGGTGTCCTTGCATGTGCAAAGCGCCTTGACCGACGACGGAGGGGGATCTCGATGTCTTGTGTTTGCAACAAAGTACGCGAGTGCTCGAGCGGGGGCGTGCTATGAGGCTCGCCTTTTCCACGCTGGCCTTTCCCGGTCGGATGCTCGCCGACGTCGCCGCTGCAGGTAGCGCGATGGGCTACGAGGGGATCGAGCTGCGCCTGGTGGACGGCGAGCTCATCGATTCCAACATGGACGCGTCCCAGCGAGCCAGGGTCCGCGCCGCCGTCGAGGCCGCGGGCCTTCCGGTGGTCGCGGTCGACAGCTCGATCCGGCTCACCGACGGAGACCCTGGACCGGAGATCGTGCGCTTCCTCGAGCTCGCGAACGCCTGGGAGTCCCCCGTAGTGCGCGTCTTCGGCGGGGCGCTCGACGACGACCCGGCTCTGCGCGCACGCCAGATCAGGGGCGCGGCGGACGTCCTCGAGGCTGCGGTGCCCGCCGCAGAGCGCCTCGGCGTCGCGATCGGCGTCGAGACGCACGACTCGTTCTCGGCGTCGGCGACGGTCGCCGAGCTCCTTGGGCTCGTGCCCTCGCCGTCGGTCGGCGCGGTCTGGGACAGTCACCACCCGCACCGCATGGGCGAGACACCCTCCGAGATCGCGGCGAACTTCGGTGACCGGGTGCTGCTCGCCCAGGTCAAGGATGCCCGCAGGAGCAGCGAGAAGGACGGCGGCTGGCAGCTCGTGCTGCTCGGCGAGGGAGAGGTCGAGGTGCGGACCATGCTCGAGGTCCTCGCCGGGCGCGGCTACGCGGGCTGGGTCTCCGTCGAGTGGGAGAAGCGTTGGCATGCAGAGATCGAGGAGCCGGAGATCGCGCTCCCGCAGCACATCGCACTGTTGAGGGCATGGATGGACGAGATCGACGCGACGAGCAAGGAGCAGTCATGACAACCGGTGCACCAGGCGGTCCGGGCAGCTCCGGCGGCACGGGCAGGATCTTCGGCTTCGGCGTCGTCGGCTGCGGCGTCATCGCGCCGCACCACGCACGGGCGGTCGCCTCGCTCGGCAATGCCCGCCTCGTCGCTGCCACCGATGTCGTCGCGGAGAAGGCGCAGGCCTACGCGACGACGAACGGCTGCGAGGTGGCAGCAGACCTCGACGC
>JAJZCK010000255.1 GCA_021846125.1 Actinomycetes bacterium
GACGCTGATGTCAGCAACTTCTTCGAGTCATCAACACACTGCTCCTTTCGTTGCTGGTCATGGTTGGAAGAGCTGGTTCTGGGGTGCAGGAGGCTCGATACGCAGGCCCTTCCTGCGTCCGCTGCGTACGTGGACGGCTCGAAGCTCGCCGCGCTTTACACGCTGCATGATCGTCTGGCGCGTCACGCCGTAGGCGAGGGTCGCCTCCAGCATGGCGAGCCAGCCTGTCGGCGCGTCGTCGACGAAGAGCGAGCGGATCTCCTCTGTGAGCCGGATCCTCCACGGCGCTCCGGGGGTCGTCTGCTCACCGCCGATGAAGCCGTCGCCGAGCCAGCGGTGCAGGGTGGACGGAGCGAGCCCGAGGTCCTCGGCGGCGTCTGCGACGGTGAGCAGCTCGCCGTCCTCGCCGTTGGAGCTGGCGTGATGGACCGGGATGTCGTAGTGGTGACGCAGGGTCTGGACGCGCCCGCCGGTGAAGGGCAGGCCCCGAGCGGTTCGGCGGTGCTGGCGGTTCAAGATGCCGGCGATCTTTGCATCGGGGTGGTACACCGCCAGGCGGCGCACGAGGTCGACGGTGCCCTCGTCGGTGCGGATCGGCGGCGGCCGGCGCTTCAAGGTGATCGAGAGCTCGCTCACCGCCCCGCCCTTCCAGCGCACGAGGAGGTCGGCCCGCCGCTCACCGTCATCGCCCGAGGTGAGGCTGACGCCCACCTCCTCGAGCAGGGTGCGCAGAAGCGCCTTGCGCTCCTTGTCGGTGGTGGTGGCCGCGTCGAAGACGGACGCCAGGTCGCCGCCCAAGGCCAAGATGGCGGATCGCTCGTCACCCGAGAGCGCCTTGGGTCGTGCCGCGTCTCGCCGGGCGAGCTCGCTCTCTGCGGCCGAGAGTTCCTGGAGCGCCGCCTCCCAGGCGGACTCGAGCCCCCGGGCGACGAGGCGGTTCTCCGGGTCGACCGCCCGGTAACGGCGCTCGGCCTTGTCGGCGGCGTAGCGGGCCCGCTCCACCTCGCGCCGCCACTGGTCGAGCGCGGCGTCGTGGGTCCCTTCCAACTGCTCTGCAGCAGACAGGCAGGCCTGCAGCGCCGCAGGCTCGAGGGCGGCCAAGAAGGCCTCGACGACCGCGCGCTGGATGGCGAGACCGCCGACACGAAGGTGCCAGCTGCTGCGTCCGGTGGTCACCCGCCCGGTGGCGCAGTAGTAGCCGGGGGTGGACCTGGTCGGTCCGTCGTAGTAGACGGCGAGCTTTCGCCCGCAGACCCCGCAGGTGGCGAGGCCTTGGAGGAGGGCGCAGCCCTCGCGCACCGCCCCAGTGCCCGGCTCGTGGGCTCTGGGCCTCGTGTTGACGCCGATGCGCTCTTGGTTGGCCACGTAGGTCTCCCAGTCGGTGTAGCCCTCGTGGTGACCCTCGATGAGGACCTGCCACTGCTCTCGTGGCAGTCGCCGCAGGCGGGTGCGCACCGCCCCGTCGGCGTCGACGTAGCGCTGGGTGCGGGTCATGCCGAACACGTAGGTGCCAGCGTAGGCAGGATGGGTCAGGATCTTGTGGACGGCGGTGTAGGTCGGCTCCACCCAACTGAGCTCCTCGTCGCCCCGCAGGTAGCCGTGGTGCGGCATCGGGAGCTTGAGGCCTTCCTCCTTCAGCCACAGCCACACCCCGCGGGCGGATCCCCGGAGCGGGAACTGGGTGAAGATGGCCGAGATCACGCCGCGCACCGCCTCGTCGGGGTGCAAGGTGATGCCCTCGTCTCCCCATACGAGGCCCACCGGCAGCCCCGTGCGCAGCTCGCCCCGGGCCGCCTTGTTGACGATCCCGCCGTGGAGGCGGGCCCGCAGGATGTGCAGCTCTGCCTCCGACATCGTCCCCTTCATCCCGAGCAGCAGCCGGTCGTTGAACATCGCCGGGTGGTAGATGCCGTCCGCGTCGGCGATGAGGGTGTCGGTCATCCCGGCCAGGTCCAACAGGCGATACCAGTCCGACGAGTTGCGGGCGAGGCGCGACACCTCGATCGCCAGCACGATGCCGACCTCGCCGAGCCCGACCGATGCGACCAGCGCGGCGAAGCCCGAGCGTCCTGTGGCAGAAGAGCCCGAGACGCCGAGATCGTCGTCGATCACCCGCACCGCCTGCTTCGGCCACCCGAGCTCGACCGCCCGGGTCACGAGGTTGTACTGGAGCGCGGTGGACTCGGTGTTGCGCTCGACCTGGCTGAGCGAGGACTGGCGGACGTAGACGAGGGCCGCCCGGCCGCGGTGGGCCGCGGTGATCTTTGCGGTCTCACTCATCTGCGCCCGCCTCCGTCGTCGTCGTGTCGGCGGAGGGGATCCGGGAGGCTTTGGCGATGAGCGCGGCCAAGGCCCGGATCGCCTCCCCGACGTCGTCCTCGGCCAGCTCGGCCAGCGCCGGCGGTGCTGGCGCGTGGTCCGGTGCTGCCAGCAGACTCAGCTGTGCAGGCTGCATGGTCGTCCCCCTTGCTCGGTGGCTTCCCTGCAGCCTGCACCTCGTCCGCCCCTGGTCCCGGGTATCGGGCGCGGGCGAGGCTCGAGGCGGCGAGCAGATCGCCGAGGGTTCCGAGCGTCGAGGTGGTTGCCGATCCGGCCTCCGCGCTGGCGTAGTCGGTCCAGGAGGCGGGCAGGAGCGACTTGCTGCCGTCGTCGAGGACGACGAGGAGCTCAACGTGGCCGTGGCGGCGCATCTTGCCGAGGAGCCGGAACGCCCGCCCCTCCAGTGGGTGCTTCGACCGGGTGACCGTGACGGTGGGCGGGAGCGTCATCGCACGCCTCCCGAAGACGAGTTGGTGCGCCCATGACCGGCTGCATGGACCAGCGCCTCGGCGACCCGCCGAGCGTTCGCCCGATCGAGCCCGCACGTCGCATCCCGCAGGTCGACCGGGAGGCCGTCGGCGATGCTGGCGGCGATACGCAGCACCTGGGCCTCGCTCGACGAGCAGGCAAGGCGTCCGCCCTCGAGCGCTGCGAGCGCCGCCGCCCAGTCGACGAACGCCATCGGTGCTTCGCCTGGTTCGCCGTCGATCACCTCGATGGCCTCGGAGACGAAGTCGCTCCGCTGCAGCCAATTGGCGTGGTCGATCAGCAGCTCGACGGCGGCTTCAGCGCAGAAGAGCCCCTTGGCGTGCTCTCGCAGCGCGGCTGCGAGGTCCTCGAGGCGGGTAGTAAGTGATGGAGTCGTTCGGCGAGATCGATCACGAGAGGTTGCTCTCGCTGATCGGCGAGCGGGTGTCGGATCGTCGGGTGCTCAAACTGTTGCGGCAGTGGCTGCGAGCAGGT
>JAJZCK010000031.1 GCA_021846125.1 Actinomycetes bacterium
ACCCATGCCGACGGCGCATCACGGCGTTACAGTGGCGTTTTCCCGGAGCCCGAGAGGGGATTCGAACCCCTGACCTGCGCATTACGAGTGCGCTGCTCTACCACTGAGCTACCCGGGCCTGGTCACGACGCCGTGCACCCGGAGACAACCTGGACCCGGGCGCACCACGCTCGCCGACCGACATCGTATGCGATCGGGCGACTGCCGATGCGAGGTGCATGGTCGTGCGTGAGGGGCCGGTAGGTTCGCTCGTGACCACGACGGCAAGCCAGTCGGTCGGCGAACGTGACGACGGCCACGTCGGCCCGCCTCCCGACGGCTGGGCATGGGAGGACCAGATGGCGAACGACCCGTCGACAGCGAGAGCACCGAGCCTCGAGCCCGACCAGGCTGCCGGGATGGTCGACGCCGGCGCCCTGCTCGTGGACGTGCGAGAGCACCACGAGTGGCGTGCCGGCCACGCCGAGCAGGCCATCCACATTCCTCTCGCGGCACTTGCCGAGCGACTGCACGAGCTTCCCCGGGACCGCCACCTCGTCTGCGTGTGCCGTTCTGGAGGACGATCCAGCCTGGCCGCCGACACGCTGCACCGTGCGGGCTACAGCGCATGGAACCTCACAGGCGGCATGTCCGCCTGGGTAGAGCGTTCGCTCCCCGTCGTCGACGCCTCGGGCGAGCCGGGCGTCGTCGTCTAGCGACGAGACTCCATCCCGGCGGCTATATGTCGTATGTCAGTAGAGCGTCGCGAGCTTGCTCGCAGGCTCCAGGTAGACCGTGTGAAGGTTGCCGCTCGCGTCGAACTGCTCGACCTCGAACGACGAGAAGACGTTGTGGTGGACGTTGAAGTTCTCGTTGCCACTGGCGCCCTGGTAGTTGATCTTGCGGTGCTTGTTCAGCAAGGCAGCACAGCTCGGGTACGTGTAGCACTTCGTCCCGGGCGGGTTGGACACCTTGGTGATGTAGGTCCGCCATACCGTCGGGTTGGTCGAGTGAGCCGCGTCCATCGCCAGCGCGGCGATGACCACGGCGTCGTACATCGCCGGAGACGCCGGCAGAGGCGTCCTCGTGTGCCAGACCTTCTGGTAGGCGTTGAGGAACGCCGTGTTGGCCTGGGCGTAGGCCGGCGGCGCCGCCATCCCGGTCATCCAGTGCGCAGCGTCCGACAGCCCGAAGGCCTGTGCGAGCTGGATCGACGCACCCGTGTCGCCAGTGATGTAGGGGATGTCCATGTGGCCGAGCTACCGCACGTTCGCGAAGAACGTGCTAGCGGTCTGCGGGTCCATGTGGAAGAACGCGCACTGCGGCGCCTTGCCGCTGAACAGCTTCGCGACCGTCGACAGGTACGAGCTCTGGCCCGCGACGATCGTCGCGCTTGCGACGATCGTGCCACCGAGGCGCTTGAACGCCTGGGTCACGGGCCCTACCTCGGCCTGCGCGTTCGGCCCGGAGTCGTAGATCTCCGCGGCGTAGCGGCAGCTCTTCGCGTTTCGGGCGTAGTAGGCCTCACCAGAGAGCAGCTCGGAGTCGGACGGGAACACCCGATAGACGTAGGGGTAGTTCATGAAGTCGAGCTGCGTGGTGCCGCCCTCCATCAGGTCGACGATGTGGTCCGGCCCGAACTGGCGGATCACACCCTCTATCTCGAGCGAGGACGGTCCGAAGACGACGGCGGGATGGTAGAGCAGCAACGTGCGGAACGCGGAGACGGCATCCACGGGGTCCCCGGCCGTGTCCTCGAGGTGGCTCGAGAACCGCGCGCCCATGATCCCGCCACCGTTGTCCACCGCGTACATGCCGGCCTTCACACCGTCGTCGAACCGCTGGCCGACGAATGCCTCCTTGCCGCTTATCGGCAGCAGGATCCCGGCGCTGACCGGCGCTGGCGCCGCCTTGCGCACACCGGCGACCGCCGCTCCCGACGGCGAGCCCCACGCGCCGACGGCCGACAGGACGAGCGATCCTGCAGCCACAAGTGACACACCGAGCCCTACGCGCCTATGCCTCTCAGCACGCCTGGATGACATCGTGCCCCCCTTCTCTTGGTTGGTCGTGATCTTCCTTGACTACCCGGGACGCGACGCGAGGTGCGTCGCGAGCGGGTCCTCCCCGCCCTTGTTCAGGACGAGACCTTGGGGCAGGAAGGATCCTCGACCCCTCCTGCACGCGCGCGCCCCTCCCCTCCGGCACGGTCCGACGCACCGAGGAAGATCGCCGCGAGATCCAGCTCCGCGAGCCGTGCTGGCGTGCCACTCTCGTGGTTGCGGCCGGCGACGAGGATGTAGACCCAGTCCGAGCTGTTGAGGGCGCGGTCGACGTTCTGCTCGACGACGACGACGGACGTCCCGAGCTCCGCGATGCGGCGGACCTGCGACCAGACGACGTCGACGTTCGCCGGCGACAGCCCGGCCGTCGGCTCGTCGAGGAGGACCACCTTCGGGTCGGACATGAGAGCGCGTGCCATGCCCAGCATGTTGCGCTGACCACCGCTCAGCTGACCAGCCTTGCGACGTCGCGCCGTCGCGAGGTCGGGGAAGATGTCGAACACCTCTGCCTGCCGCCCTGCGATGTTGCGCCGGTTCACGAACCCACCGAGCTCGAGGTTCTCCTCGACGCTCATCGCTGCGAACACGTTGTCGACCTGCGGGACGTAGGCCATCCCCGCACGAGCGACCTCGTGGGCAGGCAGGTGCGTGATGTCTTGCTCGTCGAGCAGCACCCTGCCCTGCTGGCGCTCGACCAGGCCAAACGTCGCCTTCATCGCAGTGGACTTGCCGGCACCGTTCGGCCCCACGATCGCAACGACCTGCCTCACGCCGGCCCGCAACGCTACCCCCGAGATCACCGGGACACGCCCGTACCCGGCGGCCAACCCCTCAACCCTGAGCACGCACATCGACCACACCTCCCGTGAGGTACGCCGAGACGACAGCGGCATTTCCCCTGAGCTCCGCCATCGTCCCCGTCGCGAGCGTCTGGCCCACCGCCATCACGACGACCTTGTCGCACATGCGCTCGACCACGTCCAAGTTGTGCTCCACCATGAGGAAGGTGGTCCCGCGAGCGTCCCTTAGCCGGATGATGTGATCTGCCAGCCTCTCGATGAGGGCCGGATTGATGCCTGCCATGGGCTCGTCGATGACGAGCATCTTCGGGTCGGCCATCACTGCTCGCGCTAGCTCGAGCAGCCGTTTCTGCCCGCCGCTCAGGTTCCTCGCGTAGTCGTTGCGCTTCTCGTACAGGCCGAACTCTGCGAGCACCTCGACGGCCCGCTCCAGGTGCCGACGCTCCTCGGAACGGAAACGGCGAGGGTGGAACAGCACGGTCGAGAGCTTCTCGCCCGCCTGACGTTGCGGCGACACCATCAGGTTCTCGAGGACAGTCATCGCGGGATATTCACGCGATATCTGGAACGTCCTGATCAGGCCACCCAGAGCGACCTCGTGGCTGGGTCGACCGGTCACGTCGCGCCCGTCGAAGACCACCTGGCCCGACTGAGGGCGGCTTGCCCCCGCCACGACGTTCGCGAGGGTCGTCTTTCCTGCTCCGTTGGGTCCGATGAGAGCCGTGATGCTTCCTCTCTCGACCCCGAAGCTGCAGCCGGTCAGCGCTCTCACGCCGCCGAAGCTCCGCCGAAGCTCGTGCACTGCGAGTATCTCGTCCACGCCCCGGCTCTCCACCGCCGTCGGCTGGCGCACCGTTCAGCTTCCGCTCGCGACGACGGCGGGCACGCGGACCTGCTCGCGCGACTCCGTGCGTAGTGGCACCTCGAAGAACCGTGCCTTCCTCTCGCCGACAACCCCTTGCGGCCGGAACCAGAGCGTCAAGATCACGAGGCCACCGATGCACATATTGCGGATCTCCGAGACCAGGCTGGGAAATGCTGGAATCGCTGGTAGAAAGCGAGTGGCCTCGTTGAAGAGCACGGCGACGAGGAACGATCCGACGACGGCTCCGAGATTGTTGCCGCACCCTCCGACGATCAAGGCTGCCCACACCACGAACGTCTCGCTCGTCCCCCACCCGGCCGGTGCCAGCGCTGTGATGAACCAGATCGTGAGGACACCGCCGATTCCGACGAAGATGCACCCGGTCACCATCGCCGTCATGCGAACGCGAAACGTGTGCTTCCCGTACGCTTCCGCGACGTCGAGGTCCTCGCGTATCGCCCGCATCGTACGGCCGAAGGTGGAGCGATATATGCGGTTCGCGACGAGCCAGCAGATTGCCATGATCACGCCACAGAGGCCGAGGACGATCGAGCCGGCCGCGAGGGTCACGATGGCCAGGTAGTCGCTCCTCAACCGCCGCGAGGCGATCAGCCCGAGCACGTAGTAGATGCCCGATCCGGGTTGCTCGGGACCGAGCGAGGCGACGCCCGCCATATAGCCACCCATCGCCATGAACGTGATGACGGTGAAGTCGAGGATCCCGGTGTAGCCGAACTGGATGTTGAGCCCGAACGCGAAGATGTTGTAGATGCAGAAGTACACGCCGAGCGTGGAGATATAGCCGAGGATGATGCCCATTTGGTGACCTCAGCCTTGCCGATCGTGGGGATGATCCCCTGGGGACGGACGAGGAGAACGAGCACGAGGACGGCGAACGCCGCATCGAGGTCGTATGCCGACGAGATGACGAGACCGGCGAAGTTGACGACGAGGCCGATGATCAGCGCGCCCACCATGGCGCCGTAGATCTGGCCGATCCCTCCGAGTATGACAGCGGCGAAGATCACGAAGAGAAACGTGTTACCCGAGAAGGCTTGGAACTCGACCGTGTTGAAGGCAAGGGTGATGCCGCCGAGGCCCGCTAGGCGGCCGCTTATGAACCAGGTCCACGTCGTGACTCGTCTCGTGTCGATGCCGGTCGCTCGCGCGAGGGGCGCGTTGTCGGACATGGCGCGCATGGACTTGCCGAGGTTCGTGCGAGTGAGCAGGAGATGGACGGCGACCATCGTGACCGCGGCGATCCCGACAACGGCCAGCTGTGCGGCCGTGAAGCTGACGAAGGGTTGGGTCTCGCCCTCGTTCGGCAGCTCACCCGGCGGCGGGGCGGGTCGATCGCGGTGACGCGCCGAGTCGGCGCTGTCTTCACGGTAGCGCTTCGTGTCGAGGGAGGGCTGGCTCACGACGAGCCGGCGGCCACCGGCCCGCTCGACGACGTCGCTGCGGGCACGGCCCGGTGATCGACGTCCTCGTCGTCGACGACGACTTCCGTGTCGCGGCGCTGCACCGCGCCTATGTCGAGCACGTGGACGGCTTTCGAGTCGTCGGCGAGGCACACTCCGGATCGGCAGCCCTCGAGTCGGTGACGCGCCTTCGGCCGGACCTCGTCCTGCTCGACATCTACCTGCCCGACATCCCCGGCCTCGAAGTGCTCCGCAGGCTCCGCGCCTCGCCGGCTCAGCAGGTCGACGTGATCGTCGTGACCGCTGCCCGGGACGCGGCGAGCGTGGAGGAAGCTCTCCGCAACGGCTCGCTCTACTACCTCGTCAAGCCCTTCGGCCCGGCCACGCTCCGCGAGCGGCTTGCCGCCTACGGGCAGATGCGCCGGCGGCTCGCCTCGCTGGCCGAGGCGAGCGAGGCCGAGGTCGACGAGGTGTACACGGCGCTGCGGACGAGCGCCGCGCGGGAGCTGCCGAAGGGTCACTCCCCGCAGACCCTCGGCACCATCGTCGAGACCCTCCGCGGGGCGGGACCTCTCGGCCGAGGAGGTCGCCGCCGAGGCCGGTGTGAGCCGTGCCACGGCGCAGCGCTACCTGTCGCACCTGTCGCGCATCGGTCGTGTGGAGCTCGTGCTCCGCTACGGCTCGGGCAGGCCCGAGCACCGTTACCGGTGGCCGTGAGCCACGCCGCGGTCGGCGCGACCGCGCATCGGCCGCCGGTCGACCTGTAGCCTCGACGGGTGCCACGCTCGCCAAAGGACCTCACGCTCATGGCCGTCCACGCCCACCCGGACGACGAGGCCTCCGGCACCGGCGGCGTGCTCGCCCGCTACTCGGACGAGGGGATCCGCACCATCGTCGTCACCTGCACGAACGGCGAGCTCGGCGACGCCACCGGGGGCGTGAAGCCCGGCGAGCCGGGCCACGACGAAGCCTCCGTGGTCCGGACGCGACGCGCCGAGCTCGAAGCGAGCTGCGCAGTGCTCGGCGTCGACGAGCTCGAGCTGCTCGGCTACCACGACTCGGGGATGATGGGCTGGCCGCAGAACGACGCGGCCGGGTCGTTCTGGACGACGCCCGTCGCGGAGGCGTCACGGCGGCTCGGCGAGCTGCTCGAACGCTACCGGCCCCAGGTCGTCGTGACCTACGACGAACGCGGCTTCTACGGCCATCCCGACCACATCCAGGCGCACAGGATCACCGTCGCCGCGCTCGAGGCGGCGCCCGTCGCGTCGAAGCTCTACTGCACCGCCCTCCCGGGATCGGCCTTGGCCGACTTCTCGACCCTGTTCGCCGACGAGCTGGCCGACGGCCGACCACCCGTCGAGCCGACAGCCGAGGAGCTCGCCGCCTTCGCGGACATCGCCACACCCGACGAGCTCGTCACGACGTGGGTCGACTGCTCCGGGTTCGCGGACCGCAAGCGCAACGCGCTCGCAGCGCACGCGAGCCAGAGCGACAACCTCGCGTTCCTGCGGCTCGAGCCCGAGAGGTTCCGTCAGTTGTTCGGCACCGAGACGTTCGTGCGCCTAGCGGACACGACCGGAGCAGGCGTGCCCGAGGTCGACCTCTTTGCCGGCCTGCGCTGAACCCGCGAACCTCCCTGGCGCACGCGGCGACGGTCGGTGCGAGCGCCGGCGTGGTGTCAACCCGGGACCCACTCCCCACCGAGGAGCAGCGTCGAGAGCAGGCTGGCCGTGCCCGGGCCGTCGGCCGGGAGGCGCTCGGTCCAGATCCGGGCCTGGACGTCGAACTCCTCGAGCATCGACCCGAGGAACACGCAGTCGGCGGGCAGGTCCGGCCGGTCGTCGGCGAGCACCCCGAACAGTCCCTGGCGCATCTGGGCGATCGTCTCGTCGTCGGCGAACATAGCCCGTAGCAGCGACGCCGTCCGCGCCCGCAGGAATAGAGCGGAGTGCCGGTCGGCGCCCCCGGCGAGGCTCACGACGACGAGAACCTTGTCTCGCAGCATGGATCGTCTCGGACCCGGCCGCGACCGCGCGTCGGCCTGGAGCTCCTGAACCTGCTCGACGAGGTAGGAGAGGCTCGGCAGCCCCGTCAGCTCGTCGAGGTCTGGTCCGACGAGCTCGCTGCGCTGCACCTGGGCCCCCACTAGCCGCACCCCCCCGGCGGTGACGTGGCGAGCGCGCGCCTGCGGACAAAGGATCGGACCGGCTCGGGCCGGCTGCCCCTCCTGCCCATCGGAGCCTCCTGTCGCATCGAACGGGGGGCGACGCTCCCCGGAAGAGCCTTCGCATGCCATGGACGTCGGAACGCCCATGCAACACGCTCGTGGTGTGGTCGATCGTAGACGGCCGAACGTACCGGCGGGTGGCAACGGCACGCAGCCGGCACGCCTTGTCGGCTCGGCGCCCGCCCGGCCCGGCGCCCGTCCGGTCGGGCCTCCGGCGGAGGATCTAGCCTGTCGCCCGATGCCCGAGACAAACGAGCCGTTCCCGCCGCGCCCACCGGAGCCCGGCGATGACGGAGCGGCGCTCCGCGAGCGCCGGCCACCGCGCGGCAAGAGGCGGGCCCTCGAGTGGATCGCGGTGCTCGGCTTCGCCGCGCTCGTCGCCCTCGGCCTACGTGCCTACGTGGTGCAGACCTTCTACGTTCCGTCGGGCTCGATGCTCCCGACCCTCCAGATCGGCGACCGCATGCTCGTCGACAAGCTCCCATGGGTCGTCGACGACATCCACCGCGGCGACATCGTGGTGTTCCGGCGGACTCCCGGTGACACGAGCGTCGCCGACTCGGACCTCGTCAAGCGCGTCGTCGGCCTCCCGGGAGAGACGATCTCCTCACGGGGCGACACCGTGCTGATCGACGGCAAGCCGATCGACGAGCCGTGGCTGCCGAAGCTCGTCGGGCAGTGCTATCAGAGCGCCTTCGACATCCCTACGACACACATCCCACCCGGCCACTACTTCGTCATGGGCGACTGCCGCGGCAACTCCTACGACAGCCGCTACTGGGGCACGGTCCCGCAGTCCTATATCGTCGGGAAGGTGTTCGTGGTCCTCTGGCGCCACGGCCACCCCTGGTTCCACTGGTTCTGACGAGCGCTGCAGGCAGTCCGGCTCATTCGTTCCCGGGTCGGAACCGGCCGGACGACCCCGGCACGTTGCGTGTGAGGTTGACGGCGTGGTCGCCGAGCCGCTCGTAGAACCGGCCGATCAGTGCAAGCTCGATAGCGATCTGCGTCGGCACGCCGGAGCCGACGATCTCGGCGATGAAGGTGGTGTGGAGGTCGTCCATCTCGTCGTCGAGCTCGTCCATGCGCTCCGCCACGGACGGCTCACGGTCGCCGAACGCGTCGGCCGACATCTCCCACATCTGCGATGCGACCTCGCCCATCCTCTCGACGAGCCCTCGCGAGCGCGGCGACATCTCGACGGCGATCGGTCTCACGGCACGCTGGGCTATGTGCTCCGCCAGGTCACCGCTGCGCTCGAGCTCCGGCAGCATCCGTAGCATCGCGACGAGGTAGCGCTTGCGCTCCACGCTCGGCTCGTGGTCGACGAGCTCCGCCTCGGCGAGCTTCTCGACGTCCCGGTAGAGCTGGTCGATGACGGCGTCGCGCCGGACGAGCTCCTTCGCGGCCTCGCGATCGCCGGTGACGAGAGCGTGCGTCGCTCCGGCAGTGGCCTCGCTCACGAGAGCGAACAGCTCGAGCACGTGCCGGTCGATCGCGGGCAGCTCGGCGCCATGCACCGGGGGGGCGAGGTCCTGCGAGCGCACGCCGTCGCCACCGGTCACGGCGCCGACCGTACCCGACCTGCCGAGACCGATCACCGCGTGCGTCGCGTCCCGGCGCCGAGCGGTACCCGGGCCTCGCCCGGCACGCCGCTCCAGCGGGCGAAGAAGGGCTCGACCTCCTCGGCCGGCAGGGGCTCGGCGAACAGGAACCCCTGGCCACCGCCACAATGCTCGTCTCGCAGGTGTGCGAGCTGCGCGAGGTCCTCGATACCTTCCGCGAGGGTCTCGATGCCGAGCGCCTGGCCCAGCTGGACGAGCGTGTGCACGAGGACTCCGGCCTCGCGGCCGCGCAGCATCCCCGAGACGAAGCTCCGGTCGATCTTCAGCTCGTCGACGGGGAAGTGCTGGAGATGCGCGAGGGAGGAGTAGCCCGTGCCGAAGTCGTCGACCGCGACACGTGCGCCGAGCGAGCGCACGGCGCCGAGGCGGCGCGCGCTGCGCTCGGCATCCTCGACGATCGCCGTCTCGGTGATCTCGAGAGTCAGCAGCTCGGCGGGCAGCTCGGTGTCGCTCAACACCGCCCGGACGTCGTCGACGAACGAGTCGTCGTCGAGCTGGCGGGCGGAGACGTTCACCGAGATCGGCACGCACCGGCCGGCGGTGTGCCACGCGGCCCCCTGGCTGCAGGCCTCCCTCAGCACCCATCGTCCGACCGCATTGATGAGACCGGACTGCTCGAGCTGCGGGACGAACTCGTCCGGCATGACGAGGCCGCGAGCAGGGTGCTTCCAGCGCAGCAACGCCTCGACTCCCGTGACGGCCATGTCCGTCAGGTCGAAGGTCGGCTGGTAGACGAGGTAGAGGTCACCGACCTGGAGCACCCTCCGGAGCTCGAGGTCCTGCTCTCTGCGGCTCCGCGCCGCCCACTTCGCCTCCGCCGCGAACACCACGCTGCGGTCCTTGCCCGACGCCTTTGCGTGCCGCATCGCGACGTCGGCGTCCCGGAGCATCGCCTCTGCGGAGAGGGACCGGCCGACCGCGACCCCGATGCTCGCCGTCACCGCAACTGGTCCGTGCGCGGCCAGCGCGGTCGAGAAGGGCTCGCGCAACGCGTCGAGCACGGCACAAGCGACGGCGTCGGCGGCATCGCGCGCCGGGGTGGCGTCCCGCCTGAACTGTCCCGCGGGAAGGTCTTCGAGCAGCACCACGAAGCCGTCCGCACCGAGCCGTCCAAGAGCCGCTCCCACCGGGACCGCCGCCCGCAACCGCTCGCCGACCGACCGGAGCAGCTCGTCGCCGGCACTGTGCCCGAGCAGCTCGTTGACGTCCTTGAAGTCGTCGAGATCGACGAGCAGCACCGCTACGCTCTCGGGATGGCGGCGAGCCCGCGCCAGCGCCTCCTCCGAGCGGGCAAGCACCGCTTCACGGGTCGCGAGACCCGTCAGCGCGTCGTGGCTCACCTGGAACGACAGCTTCTCCTCCCACTCGGCGAGCTCCCCCCGCAGGCGCTCACGCTCCACGCCGAACGCCTCGGACAGACGGACCATGGTCACGTCGCAGCTCCGCCGCAACATCGCGCTCACGTGGGCGAGGGCGACTGGCGGCGAGCCGAGCCGGCGGGACTCCTCGGCTGCGACGTCGAGCGCCGCGTCGCGCCAGCGAAGGCAGCGCTTGGTCGTCTCCACGAGGGGCACGTCCTCACGCGCGGCGAGACGGCCGAACAGCTGCCACGCGCTCCTGCCCGCGGAGCGCCCTCCGCCCGCGTCGCCGCAGATCCACGAGGTGACCGCGATAGTGGCGGCGTGCGCTGCCTTGCCGTACTCCTCCTCGAGCAAGTCCCCGATGGCGCCGTGCCGCGCGCCGTGGCGGCGGAGCACCCGCGCCACGACGTCACCGGCGCGTTCGCGGACGGCGTCGGCGATCCCCTCGATGTCGTCTACTGCGGCGGGATCGAGGCGTGGCACCAGCGGTGACACTACCTGGGCGCATGCCAGAACGCGCGGATCCGCGCCGCCGTGCGCCCGAGCGACGTCGTCCGGGCCGGGCACGCTACCTGCGCTAGCGGAGTGCACCACGTATACTCGGCTTCAGCCCCATGGGGCTGGGTTCTCCTGCCCTCCTCGATGTCCCCTCGGATCTGGTTGGGGCCGTGTCCCGGAGAGAGGCGGCACCCTGCTGTTGCCCTTCAGGCCCGGACGATGCCGTGCGCCGCGAGACCAGGGAACTACCCCACATGACTGCCCTGCACGACCAGCTCGCCGACGACGAGATGCTCCGGGGTGCCGAGGCTCCGGACTCGTTCGTCGTCGCTCTCGTCACGAGGATGCTGGGCGGGGCCGCGAAGGGCCGGGACGTGCAGCGGCTCGTGCGCTACGCGGTGACCTCGCTCGTCGCGCTGGCCGTGAGCGAGGTGTGCCTCGTCGTCGTCGATGCGGACACGGGGATGGGCGCGATGCTCGCCGCGTTCGTCGCGAACCTCGCCGGCACCGTCCCCTCCTACCTCATGTCGCGCTACTGGATCTGGGCAGATGCAGACCGAGCTCGGCCCGGCCGGCAGGTGATGCTCTACTGGCTGACCTCCCTTGTCAGCATGGTGATCTCGAGCGTCTCCACAGGCGCAATCTCCGACGCCGACCACGCCCACCACGTGCTCAAGTTCCTCCTGCTCGGGGCCGTGTACCTTTTCGTCAGCCTCGTGCTGTGGATCGCGAAGTACGTCGCCTACCAGACGGTGATCTTCCGTGCACCGCAGGATCTCGACGAGCAGCCAGCGGACAGCTCCGCCTGAGCAGGCCGGCAAGGCGCGGAGCCGGGTGCCGCGACGCCGCGCGTCACGTGACGGCGGCGCGCAGCCACGGGCGGTACGAGGCGCGGATCGACGCCGCCCGCAAGGAGGCCCTGTCGATGAGCGGAGCGGAGCGACCTGAAGACGCCGCCGGCCGCGTGGGCTCTCCCGACGAGCCGGGCGCCGCGCACGTGCTCCGAGGCATCCACGAGCATCTCGAGCGGCTCGAGCGGCTCCTCTCGGACGACGAGCGCGCCGCCGCGGGACGCCTCGCACCAGCTTGGCGGCGAACGACGGCCGGGGAGCACAGGCTGCCCGTCGCGGGGTTCGTCGTCGTGGCGATCGTCCTCCAGGTGCTCCTCCCGGCTCGCCTCGAGATGCACCCTTCCTGGCTGCTCCCCGCGCTCGAGGGCGCTCTCGCCGTCGGCCTCACGGCGGCTAACCCGCGCCGGATCGACCGCTCGTCACGATCGCTGCGGGCCGTGAGCGTCCTGCTCATCGCGTCGATCTCGTTCGCGAACGCGTGGTCGGCGGTCCTGCTGATACGAGGGCTCGTCGACGGCACCTCCGGCTCGAACGCCGCGAGCATCCTCGGCAGCGGAGCTGCGATCTACCTCACGAACGTCATCGTGTTTGGGCTCTGGTACTGGGAGCTCGACCGCGGCGGTCCTGCCGCCCGTGCCGAGGCGCGGCGCCGCTATCCCGACTTCATGTTCCCCCAGATGGCCAACCCCGACCTCGCGCCACCGGACTGGACCGCACGCTTCTTCGACTACCTCTGGCTCTCGTACACGAACGCGACGGCTTTCAGCCCGACCGACGTCATGCCGCTCTCGCGGTGGGCCAAGCAGCTCATGCTCGTGCAGTCCGCCGTCTCGCTCTCGACGGTCGCCCTCGTCGTGGCGCGCGCTGTGAACATCCTGAGGTGAGCGGCACTCCGGAGACCGCGGCGCGCGCATCGGTGCAGGTGCCTGCCCGTCGGTCCCTCGCTGCACTGTCGCTCGCGGGGTTCGTCGCTCTCGGTCTGCCCGACGGCATGTGGGGCACCGCCTGGCCGTCGATGAGACGGACCTTCCACCAGCCGGTCGGAGCGCTCGGTGCGCTCCTGGTCGCAGCCACTGCCGGAGCCCTCGTCACGTCGCTCACGACTGCGACGGCGATCAGGCGCTTCGGGGTAGGGATCGTCCTCGCTGCTGCGGCTGTCGCAGGGGCCGTCGCCGCAGCGCTTCTCCTCACGGCGCACAGCTGGTCGATGGTCGTGCTCGCCGCGCTCTTGATCGGCAGCGCCGCAGGCATCCTCGACACCGGGCTCAACGTCGTCGTCGCGATGGCGGGGCGGGTGCGCCTGCTCAACCTCCTCCACGGCTCGTACGGCGTCGGCACCGCGCTCGGTCCCGTCGTCGTGACCGCTGCCGTGCTCGTGTCGTCCTGGCGCCCGGCCTACGCCTTCCTCCTCGCCGTCGAGATCGCCATGGCGATCGGCTGGTGGACCACGAGAGCGCTCTGGGCCGGAGCGACGGGATCGGGTCCCGGATCGGCACCGGATCCCGGGCCGTCCGGCACGCCCGGCGACGCCCCTACGGGTCGGGCGCGCAGCCCACGGCTCGTCGTCGCAGCGGCGGTGACCACGTTCTTCACTTATACCGGCTTCGAGGTGAGCGCAGGGCAGTGGGCAGCGACCTACGCACGTGGCCCGCTCAAGCTCTCTGCCGGCGCTGCGGGTGCGATGGTCTTCGCCTACTGGGCCTCCCTGACGGCAGTGCGCTTCGCGGTGGCGGTGCCGCGCCGCACGCCGTCGCCGATCGTGCTCGTCCGGTGGGGATGCACGCTCGGTCTCTTGGGAGCGGTGCTCGTGTGGTGGAACCCGTCTGACTCCGTCTCCGTCGGCGGCCTGGCGCTCATCGGCGCCGCGCTCGCTCCCGTCTACCCCGCGCTCGTCACGCTCACGCCACGACGGGTCGGACCCGAGCGAGCACACCGTGTCATCGGCTGGCAGGTCGCCGCTGCCGGCGTCGGCGGCGCGGCCGTCTCCGCGCTCGCCGGTCTCGTCCTCCAGCACGACGGGCTCGACGCCTTCGGGCCGTTCCTCGCCGTGTCGGGTGGTCTCGTGCTCGCGGCATCCACCACCCTCGAGCTGCTCACCCGAGGCTCGACGTCCCGTGCTCGGCAGGCCGCACCGACGTGACGGACATCCGGGTCTGGCACCGCGGCGACCTCCGGCTCGTCGGGATCGCCGCGCTCCTCACGGCCGGCACTGCAGGAACCACCTACGGCCACGCCGGCGAGATCGCGCCCTTCGTCGTCGCCGCGGCCGCCCTCGCCGCCCTCGCCGCCCTCGTGGGGCGGAGCGTCGAGCAGCTCGCCGAGCGGCTCGGCTCCGGTGCGACCGGCGTCGTGCAGGCCGCCCTCGGCAACCTGCCGGAGCTGTTCGTCGGCATCTTCGCGCTGCGCGCCCACCTCGTCCGCGTCGTGCAGGCCGCCCTCGTCGGATCGATCCTCGCGAACCTCCTGCTCGTCCTCGGCATCGCGTTCGTCGTCGGCGGCCTGCGCCACGGCACCCAACACTTCGGGGCCGAGGGGCCGAGGACGTCGGTCCTCCTGCTCCTCCTTGCGGTCGCAGTCGTCGCAGTCCCGACGCTCTCCTCTCATCTGGGCGTCGACGCCTTCCGTCACGAGCAAGCGCTCTCCGACGTCGCGTCCGTCGTCCTGCTCGCCGTGCTCGCCCTCTCCCTCCCGTCGTCGCTCCGGCACTCCGGCCCGCCGGAGCGCTCGGGCGCGCCGGGCGTGGGAGCTCGAGCGGACGGCGCAGCAGACGGTGGAGCGGAGCGACCCGAGCGTCGTGGCAGCGTGGCGCCGGCGGGCGTGCCGTGGAGCGCGCTCGCGATGCTCGCCGGCTCGAGCGCCGCCGCGGCCTTCGTGTCGGACTGGTTCGTCAACGCCCTCACGCCGGCCCTCGGCGTCTTGCACGTCTCCGAGGCGTTCGCAGGCCTCGTCGTCGTCGCGATCGCCGGGAACGCCGTCGAGAACGTCGTCGGCATCGGGCTCGCCGCACGCGACCGGCCGGACTACTCGTTGTCGGTCATCCTCCAGAGTCCCGTGCAGATCGCCCTCGGCCTGCTCCCCGCCCTCGTCCTTCTGTCGGGGCCGATCGGAGGGGGGCACCTCACCCTCGTCCTGCCCGTGATGCTCGTCGCGGCTCTCGCGATCGGGACTCTCGTCGCCGTCGTGGTCGTGTTCGACGGCGAATCGACCTGGCTCGAGGGTGCCGCTCTCGTCGGGCTCTACGTGACGATCGCCACCGCCTTCTGGTGGGGCTGACCGAGCGCCGCCCGACCGAGGGCCACGACGAGGACGGAGCGCCGCGGAGCCGGACGGGGGCCACGAGACGCGCCGCGACACGGCACGCGACGAGGTGCCCGGGCGGCCCTTTGGTTGACCGGACCATGTGCACTTGGTACGTTGCGCACAGCTGCGCCAGCCCCGGTGCGCGAGCCGAGCTGGAGGTGTCGTGGTCGACGGAGGGGTGCGGCCGGCAGAGGACGCCGGCACGCAGCCGAGGTACCGGCAGCCGCGCGACACGCTCACCGTCCACGACGACCGCCTCCGCGCCGCGCCCGACGCCGTCGGCGAAGCGGGCACCGGCTCGCCGACTCCTCCACTGCCCCCCGCGCGCTCCCGCGGAGGATGGACGCGGCTCGGAGTCGCGTCCGCCGTCGTCGGCGGCTCGCTCGTCCGAGGGGACGTCGCCGTGCACGACGGCGAGATCGTCGCCGTCGGCCTTCCGGGTCGAGGTGCGGGCATCGCCGCCCCGGGTCTCGTCGACACCCAAGTCAACGGCTACGCGGGTGTCGACGTCCTCGACGCAGAGCCGGACGCGCTCCTCGCGATGGGAAAGGCGCTGCTACGCGACGGCGTGCTCGCCTATGTCCCGACGCTCATCACCTCCGAGCTCGGCCGGCTGCGGCGAGCCGCACAGCGGATCGCCGACACCACGAAGGCCACGGGGGGCAACTCGGGCGGCGCAGCGATCCTCGGGATCCACCTCGAAGGGCCCTTCCTTTCCCCCGCCCGCCCGGGCACCCACCCGGTCGAGCGCCTGCGCGCGCCCGACACGGCACTGCTCGAGGAGCTGCTCGACTTCGGGGACATCCGCGTGATGACCCTCGCCCCCGAGCTCGAAGGGGCGCTCGCGCTCGTCGTCGCATGCCGCCGGCGCGGCGTCGTCGTCTCGCTAGGGCACAGCGCAGCCGACGCGTCGCACGCGGCGGCCGGGTTCGCAGCGGGAGCGACCGCCGTCACGCACCTGTACAACGCGATGGAGCCGCTGCTCGCACGAGCGCCCGGCCTCGCCGGGACGGCGCTCGCCACCGACGGTGTCACGGTCCAGGTCATCGCCGACGGGGTCCACGTCGCCGACGAGATGATCCGGCTCGCCTTCCAGGCCGCTCGGGGGCGGTGCAGCCTCGTCAGCGACGCGATCGCGGCGGCGGGGATCGGCGACTGCGAGGTGCGCCTCGGCGAGGTCGTCGTCGTCGTGAAGGACGGGGTCGCCCGGCGAGCCGACGGCACCCTCGCAGGCAGCGTCGGCAAGCTGAGGGACGGGCTCGTGCGGATTCGTCGGCTCGGCATCGCGCCGCTCGACGCGCTGGACGCGGTCACGAGCCGTCCCGCCCGGCTCGTCGGCAGCTCCCGCTACGGGGAGCTCGCCGTCGGTGGTCCGGCTGACCTGCTCGTGCTCGACGACGAGCTCGCGATCGAACGCGTCGTCGTCGGCGGTCGAGAGATCGACCTGGACCAGCCGTGACGCAGCCCACGGTGCCGGCTCGCGACCTCGACCCGCGGTGGCGGCCCCGGCGCGCCGCACGAGCTGTCCAGCCCGAGCACGTCGACGGCACAGAGGAGAGACGATCGCGATGCATGAGCCCGCCATCCTGCCCGAGCCGCGGCTCCTCGTCCGGGCTCCGGGGGCCACTACCCTCGGGCCGGCGACGACGATCGCCTGCTCACCTGGAGCCGAGCACGTCGCCTCACTCGTGCGGGCGTTGCTCTCCCCGGCGACCGGCTTCCCTCTGGCGGACCGACCCTCCCGCGCACCTCGCGCGAGCGCCGGAGCGAGCGACCAGATAGCCGACTCGCACCCGCTCGACGCGAGCGGGTGCGACGTCGTGCTCGAGCTCGAGCCATCGCTCGCCCGGCTCGGTCCCGAGGGCTACCGGCTCGTCGTCGACGCCGACGCGGTGCGGCTCGCAGCCGCCGGGGTGGCGGGGCTGCGCAACGCGGCCCAGACGCTCCGACAGCTCCTCGACCCTGCGATCTTCCGGAGGGCAGCCGTCCGGGGCGCGGACTGGGCGATTCCCCACGTGGTGGTCGAGGACTCGCCGAGGTTCCCGTGGCGCGGCGCGCACCTCGACGTCTCCCGCCACTTCATGCCTGCCCACTTCTTGTACCGGTTCGTCGACCTGCTCGCCTTGCACAAGCTCAACGTCCTCCACCTCCACCTCACCGACGACCAGGGCTGGCGCTTCCCGTCCGCCGCGTACCCGCGGCTCACGGAGGTCGGCAGCTGGCGGGCGGAGTCCATGCGCGGCCATGCCCGCGAGGGTCGGTTCGACGGGACCCCCCACGGCGGCTCGTACAGCCGGGCAGAGCTCGTGGACCTCGTCGCCTACGCCGGAGAGCGCAACGTCACCGTGGTGCCGGAGATCGACCTGCCCGGCCACACCCAAGCGGCCATCGCGGCCTACCCCTTCCTCGGGAACCTCGCCGACGAGCTCGGCGTCTGGACCCGCTGGGGCGTGAGCGAGCACGTGCTCAACGTGGAGGACGCTGCGCTCGACTTCTGCCGGACGCTTCTCGGCGAGCTGCTCGACGTCTTTCCGGGCCGCTACGTCCACGTCGGGGGCGACGAGTGCCCGAAGTCCGAATGGCGAGCCAGCGCCTCCGTGCAGCGGCGCATCGCTGCGCTCGGGCTCGCCGGCGAGGACGCTCTCCAGGGCTGGTTCACCGCCGAGCTCGGAGCGTTCCTGGCGGGCGCGGGACGCAGCCTCGTCGGTTGGGACGAGATCCTCGAAGGCGGCAACCTCCCCGCGGGAGCGACAGTGATGTCTTGGCGGGGGACGAGCGGCGGCCGCACGGCCGCACGCGCCGGCTTCGACGTCGTCATGTGCCCGGAAGCACCGTGCTACTTCGACCACTACCAGTCCGACGACCCCCGTGAGCCGCTCGCGATCCACGGATGCAACACCCTCGCCGACGTCTACGCCTACGAGCCCGTCCCCGCAGATCTCGAGAGCGACGCCGCGGGTCACGTCCTCGGGAGCCAGCTCCAGCTGTGGACGGAGTACCTTCCCGAGCCCGCCGACGTCGAGTACATGGCATTTCCGCGCGCCGCGGCGCTCGCTGAGGTCACCTGGTCCGGCCCCGGACGCGACCTCGCGCGCTTCACCGACCGCCTCGGCTCGCATCTCGCGAGGCTCGACGAGCTCGGGGTCAACTACCGGCCGCTCGCAGGACCGCAACCATGGCAAGAGGGTGGGACCGGCGTCCGGAAGCGCCACTGACTGCTCGGTCCTGGGTCATCCGAAGAACGTCCGCACCACGTCGACGATGCGGTACTGGCCGTCGACGACAGGGACGAGCTCCCATTTGTCGAAGGCGGTGCACGGGTGCGACAAGCCGAAGCCCACCCGGTCGCCCGGGGTGAGACTGCCCACCGGGTCGTCCGCGCCGCCTCCTCCCGCGCCGTCCGTTCTACGGAGATAGCCGTGCTGGTCGTCCAGCGCCACGAGTCGGGCACCCGACAGGCCCTCGACCGGACCCCGGCCCCGCGCGACGTGGATGGGCACCGGCAGCCCCAGGTCGTAGGGGACGTCGCGCTTGCCGATCCCGACGATCGCCAGACCCGGCTCGGGCACCGACAGGACCTCCGCCCAGGCCTCGAGCGCGGGCTCGAGACCTTTGCCGGGCGTGCCGTCTCCCGCGAGCGGGGACGCCGTCGCGTAGACACCGTGGTCGTGGGTGAGGTAGCAGCCTGCCCGGACGACGAGGCGCACCTCGAGGGCGCCGTAGGCCGAGCGCTCC
>JAJZCK010000256.1 GCA_021846125.1 Actinomycetes bacterium
AACCTCTAGGACAGTCTGCAAGGAGGGGCACGACGGGCAGGCTCGTCGACGTCGACAGCACCGCGCTCGATGCGGTTCGGATCGGGGCGCTGCCGGTCGTGAACCACTTCCTCGCCCGCCTCGACGTCGGCAAGCTCCTCGAGGACTATGTGCCCGCGGATCCCCGGGACGATCTCTGTGGACAGCGCAACGGTCGCGGCCCTGCGTGCCCACCACCGGCGCCAGCTCGAGGAGCGCCTCGCCGCCGGGCCGGCGTGGAATGGCGACGGCGAGCTTCTCTTCGTCGACGAGCTTGGCCGGCCGATTCACCCGGCGAGGATGACCAAGCTGCTCGATCCGCATCACCGCCGACACGTACTCCCACCTCGTGCCCGAGCTGGACCAGGCAGCAGCCGAGCGGGTGGCAGCCCTTCTCGAGGCTCGCTGAAGCGTTCGGTAGCACTTCGGGAGCAGCGGGGCCTTCCGGGGGCACTTCTGCCAAAGGAAAGGGGGCCCTTCCGGGCCCCCTACCTGCCCTTCTCTGGGTGGGCCGTACAGGACTTGAACCTGTGACCCCTTGCGTGTCATGCAAGTGCGCTACCGGACTGCGCCAACGGCCCTCGCAGGACGAAGACTACCACCGGCACGCCGCCTCGCACCTCGCCACGTCGCCCGGAGCACGTCAGGCAGGCGCGGCACTCGTCGCGAAGTCGCGCCGCGACGTGGTCGGTAGGATGCGCGCCGTGCGAAAGCCCCCGCTGCCCGGGCTCGCTCGCCGCCTGCGCTCTGCCTGGACGACCGATCCGGCCGGGGTGCTCGGAGCGGCTGTGAGCTTCGCCGTCGTAGCCGGGACCGTCGGGTTCGTCTTCGCCCAGCTCCAGCCCGGCCTGCTCTTCGGGCCCGGCATGGACGTCGGCGGCGACACCGCCGGCCACGTTGTCGCCGTCCACTACCTCATCCACGACCTGCTGCCCCACGGACGGCTCACCGGGTGGGACCCGCAGTGGTTCGACGGCTTCCCCCTCTACGTCTTCTACTTCCCTCTCCCCGCGCTCGGCATCGCGGCACTCTCGCTCGTCCTGCCCTACGCGGTCGCGTTCAAGGTCGTGACCGCGCTCGGACCGCTGCTCATACCTGTCGCCGCCTTCGCCTTCGGGCGCCTCGCCGGCTACCGGCGCCCCGTCCCGGCGCTCATGTCCGTCGGCACGCTCGGCCTGCTGTTCCTCTACGCGAGTGGTGCGAACACAAGCGTCTACGCCTCGTGGAACATCGACGGCGGCACGATCGCCTCGACGATGGCCGGCGAGTTCTCCTTCACCCTCGGCGTCGCGTTCGCCCTGCTCTTCCTCGGCGTGTTCGCCTACGGGCTACGCACCGGACGCCTGCGCTGGCTCGCCGCGCTGCTGTTCCTCGCAACCGTCCTCTGCCACGTGGTGCCCGCCCTGTTCGCCGCCGGCGCGGCTGTGGTCCTGACCCTCGCCTGCGGCACACGTCGCTCCCTGCTCACCACGCTCGTGCCCGTCGGGCTCGCCGGCGGGCTGCTCGCGGCGTTCTGGCTCCTCCCCTTTGGGGCCTACCTGCGCTACGCCTCCTCGATGGGCTACGGACGTGTGGGCAGCGCCTACCAGAACCTCGTGCCCCAGGACGGCGAGCAGGCCGTCCAGTGGCTCGCCGTGCTCGGCCTCGGGCTCGCGCTCGCACATCGCGACCGGCTCGCTCTCGCGCTGGCTGCGATAGCCGCGGCGAGCGCGCTCGGCTTCCTCGTGCTCCCGTCGGGACTCGTCTACAACGGTCGCTGGCTGCCGTTCTGGTTCCTCACGACCTCCCTGCTCGCGGGCTACGCGGTCGCGGAGGCGGGAAGGATGGCCTTCTCGGGTGGCGTGCTCGCGAGATGGCACCCGTCGGCGACCGGCCTCGTCGGGGGCGCCGCGGCGCTCGCGCTCGTCGCCGGCTGGCTCGGCATCCTCCCCTTCTACACCCCCCCTGCCGGCGCGGTGAACCCCGTCGACGGCTGGGTCAGCTGGAACTACAGCGGCTACCAGGCCAAGCCTGGCTGGGCGCAGTTCGAGAGCCTCGTCGCGATGCTCGAGCACGCGGCGGCGCTGCATGGCTGCGGGCGGCTCGACTACGAGTACTCCCCGAACATGACGGACACCTTCGGCTCGACGCTCGCGCCGATGTCGTTCCCCCTGTGGACGCACGGCTGCATCGACACCACCGAAGGCCTCTACTACGAGTCCTCGACGACGACGCCGTTCCACTTCCTCGACCAGTCCGAGCTGTCGATCGACCCGTCGAACCCCGTCGTCGGCATCCCCTACCAGGGGCTCGACGTAGCCGACGGGATCCGTCACCTCCAGCTCGCCGGTGTGCGCTACTTCCTCGCGAACTCGCCGAGCGTCGAGAAGGCTGCCGGTGCGGACCGCTCGCTCGTCGAGGTCGGAACGGTGCCCGCGAGCGCCGGTGTCGTCGACGGCCTCGCCGCCGGGCAGCCGGCGCCGCCGGGCGCCGCGTGGGACCTCTACCTCGTCCGCGACTCGGCGCTCGTCACGCCCCTCGCATACGACCCCGTCGTCGAGCAGGGACTGTCGAAGGAGCGCTTCCTCGACCTCGGGATCAGCTGGTACCAGGGCGAGCAGTACTGGCCCGTGCCGATCGCTCGTGCCGGCCCCGCGAGCTGGCCGCGCCGCGGCCCGGGAGTGCTCGTCGCCCCAGGCGCCGCGACTCCCGCGCCGTCGACGACGATCAGCGCGATCGAGACCACCGGTTCGAGCATGTCCTTCGACGTCTCACGAACGGGCACACCTGTGCTCGTGAAGGTGCCGTACTTCCCAAACTGGCAGGCGACGGGTGCGAGCGGACCCTACGAGGTCTCCCCCAACCTCATGGTCGTCGTCCCTTCGGCGCGTCACGTCTCGCTCCATTACGGCACCACCGGGATCGACGTCGCAGGCAAGCTCACCTCTCTTCTCGGTGTCGGCGTGACGGCGCTGCTCGTCCGGCCCGTCACGGGGGGGCTGCGCCCCGGGATCGCAGGAGGCGGTGCCGTGCAGGACGGCGCTGCTTCCCCGCCGTCGACCGCAGAGCCGGCAGCCCCGCCGGAGCCGGCAGCCCCGCCGGAGCCGGCAGCCCCGCCGGAGCCGGCAGCTCCTCCGGAGCCGGAGCCGGAGCCGGATCCGGATCTAGATTTGGGTCCCGCAAGGGAGCCCGGGGACCGCTACGACGAGGAGAGCCAGTGACGGCCAGCATCACCCCGCTCCTCTCGGTCGTGGTGCCCG
>JAJZCK010000032.1 GCA_021846125.1 Actinomycetes bacterium
TCCCTCGGAGAGTGGACCGAGGACCCGACTCCTCGCAGGATGCTCGCATTCGTCGAGACCAAGACCGTCTGGCACCCGGTCGGGATCTGAGCCGGGCCGAGCAGGGAGGGCCGAGATGGCACTCATCGTCGTCAACCACCCGCTGGCGCAGTCGTTGCTCACGTCGCTCCGCGACGGGTCCACACCTCCGCCGCTGTTCCGGCTGATAGCGAAACGGCTGGCGACGGTGTTGTGCATCGAGGCCACCCGATCGGTCTCGACGGTCGACACGACCGTCGAGACCCCGCTTGCGACGACGACAGGCACGCGCCTCGGTCCCCTCGTCGCCGTCCCGATCCTTCGCGCCGGGCTCGGCATGCTCGAGGCGGTGACGGAGCTGTTCCCCGACGTGACGGTCGGCTACCTGGGGCTCGAACGCGACCACGCGACCTTCGAGCCCTCGTTGTACTACTCGAAGCTCCCACCCCTCGACGGGCGCGCAGCCCTGCTCCTCGACCCGATGCTCGCGACCGGGGGCTCCGCCTCTGCCGCATGCAGCGCGCTCGAGGGCGCCGGCGCCGCGCACGTCACCCTCCTCTCGGTCGTCGCAGCTCCCGAGGGGATCGCCCACCTCGAGACACGCCATCCCAATGTCGACATCGTGACCGCGTCCGTCGACACCGGGTTGAACACCGACGCGTACATCGTCCCAGGACTCGGCGACTTCGGCGACCGGCTCTTCGGGACCTGACGCGCACCGGCTCCGGAGCCCGGACGCACCCGGCGGCGCGTCCGCACGGATCCTGCCAGACCCTGTCGTCCTGTCGTCCTGTCGTCTTGTCAGCGCTCGGCGTCCGCGAACCGGGGCACGACGCGCTCGGCATAGGCCTCGAGCGTCTCCTCCTTCGCGTCGTGCATCAAGTACACGGCGAACTGATCGACACCCAGCAAAGCCAGCTCCTCCAAGCGCTCGAGGTGAGCCTCGACCGGACCGAGGAGGCAGAACCGGTCGACGACCTCGTCGGGCACGAAGTCCGTCGACGGGTTCCCCGCCTTGCCGTGGTGCACATAGTCGTAGGCCGGGCGCGAAGCGACGTAGTCGGTAAGGGCTCGCGGAACGGCTCCCGAACGGGCACCGTAGCGCTCGACGAGATCGGCGACGTGGTTGCCGACCATCCCTCCGAACCAGCGGACCTGGTCACGCTGGTGCGCCAGGTGCGCGCCGACGTAAGCCGGCGCGGCGGCGACGACGGTGAAGCCCTCTGCCGGTCGGGCGGACCGGGCCCGGGCCTCCCTGGCGAGGCGCGCCGACCATTCGACGAGGTACGGGTCGGCGAGCTGGAGCACGACACCGTCGGCCTGCGATCCGGCGAGCTCCAGCGCCTTCGGCCCGTAGGCTGCCATCAGGACCTCGAGCGCGCCGTCACGCACCCAGGGGATTCGGATCTCCCGGTCTCGGTAGGTGACCGTCTCGCCGGAGGCGAGACCTTTGATGACCCGCATCGCGTCGGCGAGGGCGGCAAGAGTGGCCGGCGAGCCACCGAGGACGCGGACCGCTGAGTCCCCCCGGCCGATGCCACACACCGTCCGGTTGCCGAACATCTCGTTGAGCGTGGCGAAGAGCGACGCGGTGACGGACCAGTCGCGTGACAGCGGGTTGGTCACCATGGGACCCACGAGGATCCTCTCGGTCGCCGCGAGGATCTGCGAGTAGACGACGAACGGCTCCTCCCAGAGCACGTGCGAGTCGAAGGTCCACACGTAGTCGAACCCCGCCTCCTCGGCCAGCCTCGCCAGCTCCACGACGCGTCGCGCCGGCGGATCGGTCTGCAGGACCACGCCCAGCTTCATCGCTCTCCCCTCACGTACCCTGCCTACCGAAGGTACTGGTTGAGCCCGCGAGAGACGAAGCGACCGTCCCCCTTGGATCCCGTGTACCGGCCCTGCGACACCACCACGCGCCCACGGGCGACGACCGTGTCGACCGCCCCGGTGATCTCCATGCCCTCGTACGCGGAGTAGTCCACCGCCATGTGGTGGCTCGCAGCGGAGATCGTCTGTTGCCGGCGCGGGTCGTACACGACGACGTCGGCATCGGCGCCCGGGGCGATGACGCCCTTGCGCGGATAGAGGCCGAACATCCTCGCGGGTGTCGTCGAGGTCACCTCGACCCAGCGTTCGGCGGAGATCTCCCTGCGGACGACGCCCTGGTAGACCAGGTCCATCCGGTGCTCCACACCGGGAATGCCGTTCGGGATCTTCGAGAAGTCGCCCCGTCCCAGCTCCTTCTGCTCCTTGAAGCAGAACGGGCAGTGGTCGGTCGACACGACGCTCAAGTCGTTCGTGCGGAGCCCCCGCCAGAGCGCGTCGTGGTTGTGCGCGGGGCGAAGTGGCGGCGAGCACACGTACTTCGCTCCTTCAAAGCCGTCACGAGCCATGTCCTCGTCCGACAGGAAGAGGTATTGCGGGCACGTCTCTGCGAATGCGTTCTGCCCCCGGTCCCGGGCGGCAGTCACCTCCTCGAGCGCACCCGACGCGCTCAAGTGCACGACGTAGAGCGGGGCACCGGTGACGCGTGCAAGCTCGACCGCCCGGTGGGTCGCCTCAGCCTCGAGACGCTCGGGTCTCGTGAGGCCATGAAAGCGTGGATCGGTATCGCCACGCGATATTGCCTCGTCGACGAGGACGTCGATAGCGATGCCGTTCTCGGCGTGCATCATGACCGTCGCTCCGTCGGCCGCCGCTCGCCGCATCGCTCGCAAGATGTCGCCGTCGGTCGAGTAGAACACGCCCGGATACGCCATGAACAGCTTGAAGCTCGTCACGCCGTCGGCGACGAGCCGGTCCATCTCTACCAGCGACTGGTCGTTCACGTCGGCGAGGATCATATGGAAGCCGTAGTCGACGGCGCACTGGCCGTCGGCCTTCGCGAACCATGTGTCGAGGCCTTTGCGGAGAGACTCGCCACGCCGCTGGATCGCGAAGTCGACGATCGTCGTCGTCCCTCCGAAGGCAGCTGCGCGCGTCCCGGTCTCGAAGGTGTCGCTCGCGCGGGTCCCACCGAACGGCATCTCCATGTGGGTATGCGCGTCGATGCCTCCTGGGACGACGAGCTTGCCGGTGGCGTCGACACGGGTGTCGACGTTCTCAGCGAAGGCCTGCACGACGTGCGAGCCGGGATCGGCAAGTGCGACGATCCGCTCGCCGTCGACGAGCACGTCGGCAGCCGTCGAGCCCGTCGCGCTCACGACGATGCCTCCGGAGATCAACGTTCGCATGTCACTTCCTCCTCGAGCCGGGCGACGGTAGCCGCGCACGCCGTTCTACGGGGTGACAAGCGGCCCGTACGCCTGTGGGTTGCGGTCGCGGTAGAAGGCCCACGTGTCCCGGACCTCGACGAGCACTGCCATGTCGAGATCGCGCACGAGCACGGCGTCCTCGCGGTCGGGTGCAGCGCTGCCGACGAGCTGGCCCCGTGGATCCACGAAGTACGAGCTGCCGTAGAAGTCGTCGTCGCCGAGCGGTTCGATCCCGACACGGTTGATCGCACCTACGAAGTACTCGTTGGCGACGGCCGCAGCAGGCTGCTCGAGCTGCCAGAGGTACTTCGAGAGGCCGCGGCTCGTCGCAGACGGGTTGAAGACTATGCGCGCGCCGGCGAGACCGAGCGCCCGCCAGCCCTCGGGAAAATGGCGGTCGTAGCATATGTAGACGCCGATCGAACCGACTTCCGTCTGGAACACCGGGTAACCGAGGTTGCCGGGCCGGAAGTAGAACTTCTCCCAGAATCCCCTGACTTGGGGGATGTGCGTCTTGCGGTACTTGCCGAGGTAGGTACCGTCCGCGTCCACGACGAACGCCGTGTTGTAGTAGACGCCAGGCTGCTCCTGCTCGTAGACGGGGACCACCAGCACCATCCCGGTCTCCCTGGCGAGGTCGCACATCACCCCGGTCGTCTCGCCGCCCGGGACGACCTCGGTGTAGGAGTAGTACTGCGGGTCCTGCACCTGGCAGAAGTACGGGCCGTAGAAGAGCTCCTGGAAGCACAGCACCCGAGCACCGTCGGCCGCGGCTTGTCGCGCCATACCCACCGCAACCTCGACCATGGACTCCTTGGACCCTGTCCACCGGCTCTGCACGAGTGCCGCTCGGACAATGTCAGACACTCTCTGCTGCCTCCCGTCACCACGACGCGACGATCGCGAAGCGCCAATGATCGGGCGCCGCACTGCCGCGGTCAAGCTACAAGGTGTCGCGACCTGGCAACGTGCCGATACGTCCTGCATCTCGTGCCCACGGCGGCGGATCCGCCATTCTCCCAGCGTGGACGCCCCGAGTAGAGTCCGGCGTCATGCCGACCGAGTTGCTCCAGGACCCGTTCGCGATCGCACGTGCCGCCGCCGACGAGATAGCCCGGCGCACAGGGGTCCGCCGCCACGACGTGGCGATCGTGCTCGGCTCCGGCTGGCAGGACGCCGCCGCGTCGCTCGGGACCACCCGGACGACGATCCCGTCGCACGAGATACCCGGCTTTGCCGCTCCGAGCGTCGCAGGCCACCACGGCGAGGTCCGCTCCGTGCAGATCGGCGACCGCGATGCCTTGGTGCTCCTTGGCCGGGTCCATCTCTACGAAGGACGCACGACGTCGGAGGTAGTCCACCCCGTGCGCGCCGCCGTGCTCGCAGGCGCGTCGACGGTGGTGCTCACCAATGCTGCGGGTGGGCTCGACCCGTCGATGCAGCCGGGAGAGGCGGTCCTCCTCCGGGACCACCTGAACCTGACGACCGCGTCCCCGCTCGGCGGCCCGCCACCACCGGATGGCTTCGCCTCCCGCTTCGTCGACCTGACGGCCGTCTACCCCGAGCGCCTCCGGACGATCGCCCGGTCCGTCGACCCGTCGCTGCGCGAGGGCGTCTACGCGGGCCTCGTCGGCCCGCACTACGAGACCCCCGCGGAGGTGGCGATGCTCCGCACCCTAGGTGCGGACCTCGTCGGCATGTCGACGGTCCTCGAGGCGATCGCCGTGCACCACCTCGGCGCCTCGGTTCTCGGGGTCTCCCTCGTCACGAACCTCGCCGCCGGGGTCGGCGCGACCCCGCTCGACCACGCCGAGGTGCTGGCGGCGGGAGCCGCCGCGGCTCCCGGCCTCGCGACGCTCGTCGGCTCGGTCGTCTCCCGCCTGTGACGGGAGCCCGTCGGGACGCAGAAGGCCCGGTCCCCGGTGGCCGGCCCGCGTCTAGCCCGCCGACCGAGGTGTCGCAGCCGGACGGTCCGGATCCGGCCGCCCGGCTGCGAGCCGAGGTTGACGCGTGGATCGCGAGCGATCCCGACCCCGCCACCCGTGACGAGCTGGAGTCGCTGCTTCGCCGCGGGGACGTCGCCGGGCTGCGCGAGCGTTTCGCCGAGCCGCTCACGTTCGGCACTGCCGGGCTGCGCGGTGCGATCGGAGCGGGCCCTGGACGGATGAACCGGCTCGTCGTCCGCCGCACCACGGCAGGCCTCGCCGTCTGGCTGCGCGCACAGCACGGCGCCGGCGACGGCTCGCTCGTCGTCGGCCGCGACGCGCGCCACGGGTCGGAGTCGTTCGCGTCCGACACGGCCGACGTCGCGTCGGCCGCCGGAGTTCCCGTCCGTAGGCTCTCGCGCCCGCTCCCGACGCCGGTCACCGCATTCGCCGTCCGACACCTCGGCGCGGGCGCAGGGGTGATGGTGACGGCAAGCCACAACCCCGCCACCGACAACGGCTACAAGGTGTACCTCGCCGACGGCGCGCAGGTCCTCCCGCCCTACGACGAGGAGATCGCCGCCGCAGCACGTGCCGAGAGCCAGGAAGGCGCCGGAACGTGTCGCCCCGTTCCACCCGCGCGCGCGCCTCGACCGTTCGAGGGTCGAGCCGCTGTCGAGCGGATCGACGAGCAAGAGCTGCTACGCGCCTACCAGGCAGCTGTTCTCGCATGTCTCGACGTCGACGCACCTCGTGCAGTCGACGTGGTGTACACGCCGCTGCACGGGGTGGGCGGCGCCGTCGCTCCGGCCTTGCTCGAAGCAGCGGGCTTCGCACCTCCGTGGGTCGTTCCTGCCCAGGCGGCACCGGACCCCGACTTCCCGACCGTAGCGTTCCCCAACCCCGAGGAGCCCGGCGCCCTCGACCTCGCGCTGGCGCTCGCCGCGGAGCACGGTGCCGACGTCGTCCTCGCGAACGACCCTGACGCCGACCGGCTGGCGGTCGCTGTACCGCTCGCCGACGGGCGGTGGAGGGTCCTCACCGGCGACGAGGTCGGTGCCCTGATCGGCGAGCACCTCCTCGAGCGCTCGCACGGAGACGACCGTCTCGTCGCGACGACGATCGTCTCCTCGACCCTGCTCTCGTCGCTCGCGCGCGAGGCGGGTGTCGCCTACCGCGAGACGCTCACGGGCTTCAAGTGGATCGCTCGTGCCGCGGCCTCCTCGCCCGGGATGCGGCTGCTCTTCGGCTACGAGGAGGCCCTCGGCTACGCGGTGACCGATGCCGTGGCGGACAAGGACGGCATGTCTGCCGCGGTCGTCGTGGCCGGGCTCGTCGCCAGGGCGAGGGCCGACGGGAGCACGCTGCTCGATCGACTCGACGCTATCGAGGCACGGCTCGGAGTCCACGCGACCGCGCAGTGGTCGCTCCGTCTCGACGGCGCCGGTGCCTCGGCGCGCATGGCTGCCGTCGTCGCCCGGTGGCGCGACGACCCACCCGCGTCGCTCGCAGGCCACGCCGTCTCGGAGGTCGTCGACCTCGCTCGAGGGACGGGGACCCTCCCTCCGACCGACGCCGTCGTGCTGAAGATGGGAACCACGGGCCGCGTCGTGCTCCGGCCGAGCGGCACGGAGCCGAAGCTCAAGGCCTATCTCGAGGTGACATCCTCGCCTCCAGGCCTCGCCGGGCTCGCGTCGGAGCGTGTGGATGCCGCACGCCTGCTCGCGGAGCTACGCGCCGACGTAGCGTCCCGCTGCAGGGATACCTGACACCGTCGGGTGGCCTGATCCCGCGACCGGGCTGCGAGATCGGCGGCGCTCAGCGGTTGGTCGGGAAGGCGAGCGCGTTCGTCACTGGTTCATCGCGGCTCCAACGGCTCGTGACCGCCTTGGTCCGTGTGTAGAAGCGCACTCCGTCCGGTCCGTACACGTGGAGGTCACCGAAGAGCGACGCGTTCCATCCACCGAACGAGTAATACGCAACAGGAACCGGTATCGGCACGTTGATGCCGATCATGCCGGCCTCGGCCTCCTGCTCGAAGGTCCTAGCTGCCCGCCCGTCGTTGGTGAATATCGCGGCGCCGTTGCCGTAGGGGTTCGAGCGGATAAGAGCGAGCGCCTCGTCGAGGGTGTCGACGCGCAGCACCGAGAGCACAGGCCCGAAGATCTCGTCCCGGTAGACCGACATCTCCGTCGTCACGTCGTCGAACAGCGACGGACCGAGGAAGTAGCCGCCCGCCTCGCCCGAGGTCGGGTGCGTACGCCCGTCGACGACAAGAGAGGCACCTTCGGCGGCACCGGCGTCTAGGTAGGAAGCGACGCGGTCGCGATGCGCGGCCGTCACGAGCGGTCCCATCTCGGCCTCAGGGTCCGTCGCCGGGCCGACCTTCAGAGCCGAGACGCGCTCGCGGATCTTCTCGACGAGGACGTCCCCGGCACCCCCGACGGCGACGAGGGCGGAGACCGCCATGCAGCGCTCTCCCGCCGAGCCGTAGCCTGCGCTCACGGCTGCGTCCGCTGCCGCGTCCATGTCCGCGTCCGCCATGACGACCATGTGGTTCTTCGCCCCGCCGAGCGCCTGCACCCGCTTTCCCGTCCGTGCAGCGAGCTCGTAGACGTGCCGGGCAACGAAAGTGGAGCCGACGAAGCTCACCGCTGCTATGCCGGGGTGCTCGAGGATCGCGTCCACCGCTACCGCGTCTCCGTGGACGACACCGAGGATGCCGGGCGGGAGGCCGGCCTCTGCGAAGAGCTCCGCGAGGCGGACCGATGCCGACGGATCCTTCTCGGAAGGCTTGAGCACGAAGGCATTGCCCGCAGCGATCGCGATCGGGAACATCCACAGTGGCACCATCGCCGGAAAGTTGAACGGCGTGATCCCCGCGACGACGCCGAGCGGCTGGCGAACCGAGTACGCGTCGACACGGGTCGAGACGTTCTCGGAGTGCTCGCCCTTGATGAGCTGGGCGATGCCGCACGCCACCTCGACGACCTCGATCCCCCTGCTGACCTCACCCACCGCGTCGGACAGCACCTTGCCGTGCTCCGCGCTCACGAGCTCGGCGATCTCGGCGCGATGCTCGACGAGCAAGTTGCGGTAGCGGTAGAGGACCTCGGTGCGCCGGGCAAGCGACGTCGCCCGCCAGCCCGGGAAGGCGGCGGCGGCCGAGGCGACCGCCGCGTCGACGTCGGCGACCGCCGCAAAGTCGACCGCTCCGGTCTTGCGACCGGTGGCAGGGTCGTAGACGTCACCCTGACGCGCCCCGACGCCGCCCCATGCCTTGTTGTCGACCCAATGGGTGACGTGCTTCACCGGACCTCCCCGGCCGCGCTCCACGCGGCGTCGACGTGCTCGATCGAGGCGACGAGGGCATCGAGGCCCGCCGACGCATCCTCCACCGTAAGGCACAACGGAGGTGCTATACGCAACGTGTTGCCATAGAGACCGCCCTTGCCGACCAGGAGCCCCCGCATGCGCGCCTGCTCGAGCACGGCCGTCGCGGCCGCAGGCGCAGGCGCATTCGTCCCTGGCCCGACAAGCTCCACGCCTATCATCAAGCCCTTCCCGCGGACATCACCGACTATCCCGGTACGACCGAGCAAGAACCGAAGGCCGGCGATCAGGAGCTCCCCGACCTTCGCGGCGTTCGCCTGCAAGTCGTTCTCGAGCAGGTACTCGAGGTTCGCGAGCGCGGCCGTCGAGGCGAGCGGGTTGCCACCGAACGTCGAGATCGAGCTCGCGTGGACGGAGTCGAGCAGCTCGGGCCGCCCGACGACTCCCCCGATCGCCATGCCGTTGCCAAGGCCCTTGGCAAAGGTCACGAGATCGGGAACGATGCCATGAGCCTCGAAGCCCCAGAAGTGCTCGCCCGTCCGGCCCCAGCCGGTCTGGACCTCGTCGGACACGAAGAGGATGCCGTGCTCGTCGAGCACCTGCTTGAGGGCGCCGAAGAAGCCGTCCGGCGGCACGACGAACCCGCCGACACCTTGGATCGGCTCGGCGATCAGGCACGCCACGTCGCCAGAGGTGGTGGTCTCGAGCACGTTGCGCAAGTCGGCGGCACACACCGCGTTCAACGACGCGTCGTCGAGGTCGCCAAACGGGCTCCGGTAGCGGTCACCGTTGTGCAGGTAGCTCACGCGCAAAGGGCTCAGGCTGGACGCCGACCAGGAGCGGTTGCCCGTCACGGACATCGCGGCGAACGAACGTCCGTGGTAGCTGTTGCGCAACGCGAGCACCTGGTTGGACCGCCGCGCCGTCGAGCAGAGGAGCAGCGCCGCCTCGTTCGCCTCGGTCCCCGATCCCACGAAGAACACCTTGGCGTCGGGGATCGTCGACAGCCCGGCGATCCGCTCCGCGAGCTCGACCATGGGTCTGATGAGGTAGAGGGTCGAGCTGTGGAGCATCTTGCCGGCCTGGCTGCGGATCGCGTCTACGACCTCCGGAACGTCGTAGCCGGTCATCGTCGTGAGGATGCCGCCGAAGAAATCGAGGTACTCGTTGCCCTCACCGTCGAGCACCCGCGCCCCGTGCCCGGAGACCAGCTCGATCGGCTCGTCGTAATAGAGCGACAGCCACGACGGCATGACCCGCCTGTGTCGCTCGAGAAGGTCTGCGTGCATCCCGGACATGTCAGGGGCTCCCGTCGGCTCCCGTGGCCCGCTCGGCCCCGGTGCGCCTGCGAATCTACCGGCTGACCGCGGGCCGTGGTCAATAGACACTGTGTAGGCTTTGCTCGCATGAGCGTGACACCTAGTGTGCCGACGACCTGGGATTGCGCGCCACCAGACGCGAGGACGCAGCTCCCCGCGTCGGGTGGCCGGGACGCGGGATAGCCAGGCGTGGTCACGGTCCGGGAGGCACTGGCGCTGCCCGAGATCGCCCTCGGCGGGCCACGTGTCGTCGCCGGGGCGACCGGCCTCGGTGCGACAATCCGCTGGGTCCACGTCGCCGAGGTCGCGGACATCGCCCAGCTGCTCCAAGGTGGCGAGCTGATCCTGACGACGGGGATCGCTCTCCCCGACGAGCCAGCGGGGCTCGAGCGCTACGTCGCCGACCTCGCGTCTGCCGGTGCAAGTGGCATCGTCGTCGAGCTCGGTCGCCACTTCGCCCGCCTACCTGCCGCCATGGCTGCCGCCGCGGAGCGTCTCGGGCTGCCTCTCGTCGAGCTCGTCAGGGAGGTGCGCTACGTAGACGTGACGCAGGCGGTGCACTCGCGCATCGTGAACGCGCAGTTCGAGGAGCTCGAGCGAGCCAAGGAGATCCACGAGATCTTCACCGAGCTCAGCCTCGAGGGAGCGTCCGTGGCCGAGATCGTGCGTGAGGTCGCCACGCGCGCAGGTTGCCCAGCGATTCTCGAGAACCTGAGTCACCAGGTGCTCGCACAAGGAGGCGAGGGTGTCGACCAGATCCTTGCCGGCTGGGAGAGGCGATCGCGGTCGGTCCCGCTGCCCGAGCGCACCGAGATCGGTCAGAGCGAGGGCTGGCTCGTGACCCGCGTCGCGGTCCGGGGTGAGCCGTGGGGGCGGCTCGTGCTCGCTCCCCACGGCGAGCCGAGCGCGGCACAGGTTCTGGTCGCGGAGCGCGGGGCGAGCGCCATCGCCATCGAGCGTCTCGTCGAGCGCGATCGCGAGTCGCTCGAGAGACAGGTCCACCGCAGCCTGCTCGCCGAGCTTCTCGACCGAGGCGCCGTCGGTTCGAAGGCCGTGTCGGCGCGCTCGAAGGCGATCGGCGTCCCGCTCGACGGGCGCCGGCTGGTCGGTGTCGTCGTTCGCTTCGCCGGCGACCCACAGCTCGCACCTCTCGCCACGCAGGCACGCGACCAGCAGCGCGCGGAGCGTGTCGCCCGGGCCGCGCGCGTCGCCGGGCTCTCGGCGCTCGTCGGGGTCCTCCGCTCCGGGCACGTCGGGCTTCTCGTCTCGCTGGAGATGCGCGCCGACGCGCGCTCGTCGCTCGAGCGGCTCGCCCGGCAGCTCCGCGACGGTCTGGGCTCCACCATGGAGGGCCACCTCGTCATCGCGGTCGGCCGGGCCGTCGTCCAGGCAGAGCATGCCCGCCGGTCGCTCGAGGAGGCCATCCAAGTGGCCTCCGTCTCCGAGCCGGGATCCACGACGACAGAGCGGGGCTACGTGGAGCTGCCGGACGTACGCGTGCGTGGGCTGCTCTACCTCCTGCGCGACGACCCGCGCCTGCAAGGCTTCGTCGAGCGCGAGCTCGGCGGACTACTCGCTCACGACGTAGCGCACCCGGACGAACGCCTCGTCGCAGCGCTCACGGCACTGTGCCACCAGGGCGGGAACGTCGCCGCTGCGGCCAAGGAGTTCGGGTTGAGCAGGGCAGCTTTCTACCACCGGCTCGCTCGCCTCGAGGACGTGCTCGGCGGACCCGTCACGTCCGTCGAGGCCCTGCTCTCCTGCCACCTCGCACTGCTCGCGCTCGGGGCGATCCGGTCGAGCGCCGAGCCGACCCCTTCCGGTCCGGACCTCTGACGTTCGGCTCAGCGGCTCAGCGGCTCAGCGGCTCAGCGGCTCAGCGGCTCAGCGGAGCGTGGCCGAGACCCTGAACGCCGACTGTGCCGTCAGGGAGGCGAATCCCGGCTTGACGACGCCGTTGATCAGGGCCAGACGGTCGTCGAAAGGATAGAACGCGCTCTTCATGGCATTGATCGAAAGCCACGCGAGGTCGTCCCAACCCCAGCCGAACGTCTCGCACAGCCGCAGCATCTCCGAGGAGAGCGTCACGCCACTCATAAGCCGGTTGTCCGTGTTGACAGTCACCCGGAACTGCAGCCTGCGCAGGTGTCCGATCGGGTGCTCGTGGAGAGACGGCACCGCGCCGGTGTGCACGTTCGACGTCGGGCAGAGCTCGAGAGGCACCCGGCGATCTCGCACGTAGCTCGCCAGGCGCCCGAGGCGCACGGACCCGTCGTCGGCGACCGAGATGTCGTCGACGATCCTCACCCCGTGGCCGAGGCGCTCCGCGCTGCACCATTGCAGCGCCTCCCAGATAGACGGGAGCCCGAACGCCTCGCCGGCGTGCAAGGTCGCGTGGAAGCTCTCACGCTGGACGAGCTGGAACGCGTCGAGATGCCGGGTGGGAGGGTAGCCAGCCTCCGGACCCGCAACGTCGAACCCGGCGACACCGGCATCGCGGTAACGCACGGCAAGCTCTGCGATCTCCAGCGAACGGGCCGCACTGCGCATCGCCGTGAGGAGGGCGCGGACGACGACAGGGCTGCCACGCTTCGCGGCTGCTGCCATACCCCTCTCGAAACCGCTGAGGACGGTCTCGACGATCTCCTCGAGCCCGAGGCCGTGATCGGTGTGGAGCTCGGGTGCGAAACGCACTTCCGCGTAGACGATGCCGTCGTCGGCGAGGTCCTCGACGCACTCGGTCGCGACGCGCTCGAGCGCCGCCGTCGTCTGCATGACGCCGACAGTGTGGGTGAAGCCTTCGAGGTAGCGGACGAGGTCTCGGCGGGGTTCGTCGGCGACGAACCACCGTGCGAGCTCACCCGGGTCGGTGGTCGGCAGGCCCGTGTAGCCGTGCTCCGCTGCGAGCTCGACCACCGTCGTCGGCCGGAGGCCGCCGTCCAGGTGGTCGTGGAGCAACACCTTCGGCGCGCTGCGGATCTGCTCGAGAGTCGGCGGAGAGCCCTGCACGCCTGGGATCGTACAGTGCCGGGTCGAGCGCCCCGGCTGGTCGCCGGAGGCCGCGCGTCAGGCGCGAGGTGCGCGGCGCGGGTTGCCGATCCGCTCGAGGACGACGGGTGCCGCAGGAGGCGGCGTGTCGCCGATCTCGAGCGACCCGACGAGGGCGGCGCGCGCCCGGTCGAAGCGCGATGCGTCGTCACCGTGGAGCTCGAGGACGGGCGCTCCGGACTGCACCTCGTCGCCCGGCTTCGCGAGACAGACGACGCCGGCGGACGCGCTCACCGGGTCCTCCTTGCGAGCGCGCCCCGCACCGAGCCGCCAGGCGGCCACCCCGACCGAGCGGGCATCGAGCCTCGTGACGACGCCCGAGCAGTCGGCCCGGACCGTCTCGACGTGGCGGGCGCGCGGAAGCGGCGCGTCGGGGTCGCCACCTTGGGCGACCACCATCTCGCGCCAGCATGCGAGCGCCGATCCGTCTTCGAGGGCCCGCGCCGGATCTGCCCCGATCCCAGCGAGGTCGAGCATCTCACGTGCGAGCGCGAGCGTCACGTCGACGAGGTCGCGTGGCCCGCCGCCGGACAGCACCTCCACCGACTCGACGACCTCGAGTGCGTTCCCCGCTGACCGCCCGAGAGGAGTGTCCATCGCCGTGAGCAGCGCCACGACGTCGAGGCCGTGGTGACTGCCGAGCCCGACCATCGTGCGCGCCAGCTCGGCCCCCTGGGAGCGCTCCGTCATGAACGCGCCGGAGCCGACCTTCACGTCGAGCACGAGAGACGACGTCCCCTCCGCGATCTTCTTCGACATGATCGACGCTGCGATGAGCGGGATCGACTCGACCGTCCCGGTCACGTCACGCAGCGCGTAGAGCTTGCTGTCTGCGGGCGCGAGACCCGGTCCCGCGGCACAGATCACGCAACCTACGGTCTCGAGCTGGTCACGAATCTCCTCCGCGGTGAGCGTCGAGCGGAAGCCGGGGATCGAGTCCAGCTTGTCGAGCGTCCCGCCTGTGTGCCCGAGCCCCCGACCAGAAAGCTGTGGCACGGCCGCTCCGCACGCGGCGACGAGCGGCCCGAGCACGAGCGAGACCTTGTCGCCTACTCCGCCAGTGGAGTGCTTGTCGACCGTAGGACGCGAGAGCCCGGAGAGGTCGACGCGCTCCCCCGAGGAGAGGATCGCCTCCGTCCAGCGGGAGAGCTCGGCGGGCGACATCCCCCGCCAGAAGATGGCCATGAGGAGCGCAGCCACCTGCTCGTCTGCGACCCGGCCGGCGGCGAAGGCTGCGATGGTCCAATCGATCTCGGCATCGCTCAGCTCGAGGCCGTCACGCTTGGACCTGATGACGTCGACGATGTCCGGCTCCGTCCCGGGCACGTTGAGCCGATCAGCCGCGGCGCGCGAAGACGTCTGCACCCGTGAACGCGCCGGGGAGGAGGTCCGCCACGAGCACGGGCAGGGCCGAGGGACCGGCGTCGAGGAGCAGCCCAGCGTCTCCGTGCTCGACAAGAAGCTGACGGCAGCGGCCGCACGGCGCGAGCGGCTCGCCGTCCCCCGCCGTCACGCACACCGCGACGAGCCTGCCGCCGCCCGTGACCGCGAGGCTAGACACGAGACCGCACTCTGCGCACAGGGTCAGTCCGTACGACGCGTTCTCGACGTTGCATCCCGTCACCACGCGCCCGTCGTCGCACAGCCCAGCCGCTCCCACCCGGACGCAGGAGTAAGGCGCGTATGCGTGCTCGGCAGCGCTCCGGGCGGCGCTCCTCAGCGCTTCCCAGTCCGGCGAGAGCGACCGAGTCGGCTCTCCCTGCTGGGATTCCGAACTCATGCCAGGTGACAGTACACTACGGCCGCGATGGATCGACGAGGTGCCACGCTTCGCCAGAGGCGCGTGGTCGTGGTCGGCGACGTCATGTCCGACGTGGTCGTACGCCCGCTCGGGCCCGTCGTCGAGGCGAGCGACACCGCTTCCTCGATCGTGTTCGCTCCTGGGGGGTCGGCTACGAGCCAGGCCGTGTGGCTCGCCCGCGCAGGTGTCGAGGTCCACCTCGTGGCCGCCGTGGGCGACGACGCGCAAGCAGATGCGGCGGAGCGCTCCGTCGTCGCAGCGGGGGTCCGCCCCCACTTCGTCCACGTCCAGGGCCGGTCCACCGGAGCGGTCGTCTCCCTCGTCGACGCTAACGGGGAGCGCTCGATGCTGACCGACCGAGGAGCAAATCTCGCACTTTCCCCGGCAGATCTCCCCGAGGAGCTCTTCGTGGACGGCGCGCACCTGCACCTGTCGGGCTATGTGCTTCTCGACCCCGAGACGAGGCCGGCGGGTCTCGCCGCACTTGCCATGGCCCACTCGCGCGCCATGACCCGCTCCGTCGACGCGTGCTCGGCGGCACCTATCGCTCGCGTGGGTGCAGCAACCTTCCTCGGCTGGACGGCGGGAGTCGACCTGTTGTGCTCCAACCGCGAAGAGGCCGTAGTCCTCGCCTCCGTCGGGTCCGACGCCGACCCCGTCGAGGTCGCCGGTCGCCTCTGCCGCGATGTCCGCGAAGTCGTGCTCACCCTCGGGGCCGGCGGAGCGCTCTGGCTGCGCGCCGGGGGAGAGGCTGTCGCCTCCCCCGGATCCGACGTGACGGTCGTCGACACCACCGGCGCGGGGGACGCGTTCACCGGGACGTTCCTCGCCTGCTGGCTCGACGGCGCAGACCCCGCCGATGCCCTGCGGCACGGCACCGAGGTCGCTTCCGGCGTCGTGGCGAAGCTCGGGGCCCGGGACTGGGCATGAGCGCGCTACTCCCGGCTGTAGGGCGCTCCGTCCGCCGCGGGCGGGCGCACGCGGCCCACTAGGCCCGAGACGACGGCGATCGTGATGACATACGGCGCCATCGCGAGGAAAGGTGACGGGATACCGACGTTCAGCACGGCAAGGAAGCTCTGCAAAGACACGGAGAACCCGAAGAGCAGCGACGCCCCGAGAGCCCCGAAGGGCTTCCAGCGCCCGAAGATCATCGCGGCCAGAGCGACGTAGCCGAGCCCCGCGGTCATCTCGGAGGAGAACTCCCCTACGGAGCCGATCGTGAACGACGCACCGCCGATCCCTGCGATGACCCCTCCGAGGACGACGTTGCGATAGCGGACGGAGAGCACGTGGATCCCCACCGTCTCGGCCGCACGCGGGTGCTCGCCGACCGCTCGCACCCGGAGACCCCAGCGCGTCCTGAACAGCCCGAAGTTCACCACGACAAGAAGGATCGCGGCGAGGTAGACGAAGACGTTCTCGTCGAAGAGCACGGGTCCGAGGATCGGGATCTTGTCGAGGAGCGGGATGGCGATCGGAGCGAATGTCTGCGGGCTGTTGAGTGTCGTCTGGTCCGGTGTGAGCACCTGCTCGGTCAAGAAGTTCGTGAGGCCGGTGCAGAACGCGACGATGACGACACCGACGATGATCTGGTCGACTGCGTACCTCAGGGCCAGAAATGCGAGCAGCCAGCCGAACAGCCCTCCGGCAACCGCGCCGGCCAGCATGCCGAGCCAGAGGTCGCCCGTGACGCTGCCGACCATGGCCCCGAGAAACGCCCCGGCGAGAAACTGGCCCTCGATAGCGATGTTGATCACCCCGGATCGCTCGCACATCACGCCCGAGAGCGAGCCGAACACGAGGGGGGTGGTCGAGATGAGCGTCGTGACGAGCATCTGGACGAAGTTGAGCTGCGCCCCACGGGCGGCCCACACGAGGAACGCCCAGAGGAACGTGGCGAAGCCGACACCGAAGATCAGGTAGGCGCCCCGCTGCTCGCGCCGGAGCACCAGGAGCACGCCCAGAGCCGCACACAGCACTGCGAGGGCTCCTGCAGTCCAGCGAACCGACATCGTGAGCGGCGAGACACCGACCGCGGGCGGAGCGGAGAGCAGGAACGTCGCGTGGGCGCGGCTCGAGACGCTCGAGACGAAGCCGAGAACGGCGACGAACGCGAGGAGGACGAGGAACACACCCATCCCACGCACGCGGCCGCTCGGCGCGACGCGCTCGGCGGCCGCGGCGACGAGTCCGTCGGGCGCCACGACTCCGGTCATGCTCATCCGCCCCAGCCCCCCGTCGAGAGCTGCAACGAGGCTGCCGCGCTGCCGCGCAGTCGGAAGATCTCGCGAACGAGCACCGGCGTCGCGACGAACATGACTATGAGCGCCTGGATGACCGAGGCGAGGTCGAGAGGGATCCCGGTCACCGCCTGCATGTTGCGTCCACCGACGTCGAGCGCCGCGAACAGCAGGCCCGCGAAGAGAACTCCGACCGGTCGGTTCCGCCCGAGCAGTGCGACGGTGATCGCGTCGAAGCCGATGTTGCCGCCGTAGCCGCTCGAGAGGAAGAAGTCCGTGCCCGCGAGGGAGGCCGTCCCGGCGAGGCCGGCAAGGGCGCCGGAGAGCATCAGCACGAGCACCGTCACCCGCCGGGCGTCGATGCCAGCAGTCTTCCCCGCATTGGGATTGAGCCCGATGACCCGAAAGGAGAACCCGAGAGTGCTCCTTCGCGTGAACCAGGTGGCCCCCGCCACGAACGCGAGCGCCACGAGCAGTCCTGCGTTCACGCGAAGCCCGCTGCCGAACAGGTGTGGCAGGCGAGCCGTCGCCGGCATCGTGCGAGATATCGCGTTCGACTGGCCGGGTTGCTGGAAGGGGCTCACCGACAGGAGGTAGTCGAGAAGGTTGAGCATCACGTAGTTGAACATGATGGTCGTGATGACCTCGTGGGCACCGGTCCTCGCCTTCAAGATCCCGGGAACGAAGCCGGCCGCGGCCCCACCCGCCGCCCCGGCCAGCAGGACGAGCGGAACGTGGATCCCTATAGGGAGCTTGACCTCGAAGCCGACGTAGAGTGCCGCGAGAGCGCCCGCGATCAGCTGGCCCTGGGCCCCGATGTTGAACACGCCGGTGGAGAACCCGATCGCGACTCCCAGACCGGCGAGCACGAGCGGTGTCGCCGCTACGAGGGTCTCGGAGAGCGGCGTGAACAGCGTCACCCATCCATGTCCCGAGGACAGGACATGTCCAAGTGCCGACGGCGACACGATCGCCCCCGAGAACATCGCCAAGTAGGCGTCGCCGACCGACGCCCCGGTCAGCCCGAGCGCCCGGCCCGGGTGCGTGCCGATGCGCCCGAGCGCGTGGAGCACGGACGGTGTCGTCACGACGATGAGGACCGCTCCGAGCACGAGAGCGCTCACCACCGACAGCCCGGTGACGACCGCGACGTTCGCCTGGGCGAGCCGGCGGAACGGAACGGTCCAGGGGCGTGGCTGCCGTCGTGGCGAGCCGGGCCCGCTCATCTCACCGGCCGCCCGGCGCCAGGCTCGCCCGCACCCGCGACCACGCCGACGGTCTCGCCCGATCCCGATCCCGCCATCATGAGACCGATCGTCCCCCTGTCGACGGAGGGGTCGACGATGCCGACGATCCTTCCACGGAAGATCACTGCGACACGGTCGCCGAGAGCCAGGACCTCGTCGAGCTCCGAGGACACGATGAGGACTGCGACGCCTTTGTCCCGCTCCTCGACGACCCGGCGATGGACGTACTCGATCGAGCCGACGTCGAGCCCGCGCGTGGGCTGCGAGGCGACGAGGAGCTTGACCCCTCGGGAGAGCTCGCGCGCGACGACGACCTTCTGCTGGTTGCCCCCGGACAACGTCTTCACCGGCGCCTCGACCGACGT
>JAJZCK010000257.1 GCA_021846125.1 Actinomycetes bacterium
CTCGTGTTCTGCCGGCCCCTCGAGCAGGCCGTCGTCACGGGACCGGTCACCGAGGCCGAAGTTCTGCACGGCTATCTCTGGGAGGCGAAACACAAGATGTAGGGGTAGGAGGAGCTAAGGCGCTACCCCGTATCCGGAATTCATCGGTGATCTCAGGCCGTCAAGAACTGGAACTTCCCGGAGTCGGCGTTCAAGCCTTTCGGGCTTGAGGCGATCCATGCGGACGAGTTCCTCCTCGATGAGCTCGGTCTCGCCCCGAAGGTGGTTCTCAAGGTGCTCGCAGAGCATGCAGCGCACACGCCGCGCCGTCCCCTGACCCCGAGCGACCTCCTTGTCCGCCTCGCGTTGACCGGCGTCCTCGGCTGGTCGACGAGGTCGCGCGCATGCCGCGAAACAGCCCGAAGAGCGGCTGCGCGACCCGCCCGCGCACGCCCCGGCGATGTCGCGTCCATGACGTGAGCGCACAGTCGCGCGCTCGTGCGCCGGAGATCGCTGCCGGCGGCCGTCGACGGCCCGCCCCCAACTCGGAATCTCCGAGTACGGTCTGCCTCGGGACCCGTCGCGCCGCCCGGCGCCCCATCCCGGCGGGTGCCCTGGAGGAACGATGGCTCTGTTGTACCGGGCGATCTGGGAGGACGACCGTGCGAACCTGCTCGACGAGGTCGAGCGGGAGGCGCGCCGCTGGCTTGCCGACAAGGGGGTACCGCTCGAAGCGGGTGTCGACGACGCTGCCGGCGAGTACGTCGATGTCGGGGGCGAGACAGTCGCCTTCGAGGTGACGACCTGGCGCGCCACCGTTCCGGGAGTGGCGGCGCTTCGGTTGCACCTCGTCGAACAGCGCGACGAGCGCGGCCAGCGGTGGACGACAGACATCACGTCCCTCACGAACGGCGAGCCGGGCGGCACGATCTGGGTCGATGTCGACCGCGAGAGCCAGGACCCCTTCACCCGGCCGCTCTTTGGGGCGCCGCGCATCGTCACCTCGCTGATCGAGTCGGGGATCGCCCCACGCGTGGGTCACGTGCGTCTTGAGGGCGGCCCGAAGGTCATCGAGGTCGATGGCCTCGCCGGACTGATCCGCAACGAGGACCGCCGGCTTCCCGTCGTCGTCTTCGCCCACGACCGCCGTGGGCCCCGGGAGACGCTGGCGCGAGCGGAGGCCGCGTACCGGCGCCTCGCCGGCGTCGCCCAGGTCTTCGTGCTCCCCGAGGAGAGCGTGGAGGCCTTCAAGGAGAGCGTCGGTGAGGAGCTCGCGGTGTGGGGTGGGGGTGCCCGCCTGTACCTCCCGAACCGCGGGCCGGGCGGGCTCAACCCCGGTCGGCATCGCTACGTCACCGGGGCCAAGGCCGCACTCTCCCTGGGCACGGCCGGCGAAGTCTTCGCCTCCCTGCTGTCCACCACTGTTCCAGCCACCCCGCCGCCGCCCGCGTTCACAGCGGTCCGCGCTGCCCTCACCAGTGCGAAGGATCCCGGACTCGAAGCCGCGCTCGTCCGTGGCGAGGAGGAGCTGCGCGAGCGAGACGCTGCTCTCCAGGAGCTCCGCGAGCAGGTCGCCGTATACAGCGAGGAGTCCCTTGAGCTCAAGATCGAGAACGAGGAACTCAACGGCCAACTAAACGCGCTCTCCGGCGAGGTCTCTCGATTGCGGCCCCTCGCTGGCAAGGCGTCTTCGGCGCCCGCGGTCGTAGAGCTCCCCGACGCCGTGTCGACGATCCGTGAGGCCCTCGAGCTGGCGACCAAACTCTTCCACCTCGAAATACATCCGGACGCCCCCATCGACATCGAGAAGCTCGATCGGGACGTCGCCTCGGGAGCGTGGGCGAACACGATATGGCGAGGGCTGCGGGCTCTCGACGCGTACGCCTCCGGCGAGTACGCAGTCGAGGGCGGTCTCTGGGAATGGTGCCGGGCCGGCTTGTCGCCGTGGACCTGGCCGGCGTCGGCGAAGAAGCTCGCGATGACCGAGAGCGAGGGGGTGCTCAACGACCCGCGGCTCCGTGGCAAGCGGCTGTTCCCCGTCTCAGACAAGGTCACGCCCGGCGGCCGGATCGAGATGCTCAGCCACCTGAAGATCGCTGAAGGCGGTGGGCCCATTGCACCGCGCCTCTACTTCCTCGACGACACGGCAGGAGCGACGGGCAAAGTTCACATCGGTTTCATCGGGCCCCACGAGCACGTGCCAAACCAGGGCCGGAGCTGATGGGCTGGTCGGCTGGCTGAAGCAGAGCTCGAGCCCACCGCCAGGGCACCGACACGAACGACCTTCGCTCGGGCGCCTGAGCCTCAGACCGGACTTACTGAGTTGGTAGGCACGCAAAAGGGCCAGAATGGGGCGCTGAGCAGGGGGAACAGACGCGACGGCGCGGAGGGGTCGTGTTACTACGCGAGCCGGTGACCTGGGACTACTCAGCTGGCGTCGGCAGCTCGTAGTCGAGGATCTGGGCCGGCTCGCGGATCTCGAGGCCGGCGAAGATGTCCCGCTGGCCCTTCGTCGTCGCGGAGCGCTTGGCGATGCGGCCCTCGCTCGTCTCGAGCGTGACGAGGTGCATCCGATCCAGCTCGTGGCGGAGGTTGCGCCAGGTGTCGCCCGTCGCGTTCTCCGCCACACGGATGAGGAGCAGCCCGAGCCAGCACAGCTGGATGTGGCTTCGGATGCGGTCTTCGCGGTGGTGGTAGACGGGCCGAAGCCGCAGCGAGCCCTTCAGGTCGCGCCATCCCGCCTCGACCTGGGAGAGCTGCTTGTAGGCAAGGGCGAGGTCGGTCGGGGTGAGGGTGTCGTCGTCGCTGCGGATCAGCCACTTGCCGTCGAAGTGGGCATCGCGGGCGATCGCAGCCTTGTCGATGCGGAGCTTGTGGTCCTTCGTCCGGCGGAGGAAGCGGGCAAGTCCCGGCGTGTTCCGCAGCTCGCCGACGAGCTCGTCACGGCGCTGCGTGGACCAGGCGTCGCTTGCTTCGATGCGCCGCTCCAGGTAGGCGACGAGGTTCTTGCGCACGATCTCGTCACGTGCCTTCGCCTCGGGGTTCACACAGACACAGAAGCGCTCCGCGCGCGCCCCCTCGCCGACGCGGACCTCCTTCACCGAGAGGTTTCCCTGGACGACGTGGTAGCGGCCGGGACGGGAGAGCGCTGCCTTCGCGTCCGCGCTCGCGCTGCGGAGCTTCTCGCAGACGATGTAGTGGTCCCCACCGCGCTGGAGGTAGGCGCGGTTGGTGGCCGAGTTGAAGCCCGAGTCGGTCACCCAGAGAAG
>JAJZCK010000258.1 GCA_021846125.1 Actinomycetes bacterium
TCTTCGACTTCGGCACCTTCACGGGCTTGAACGCAGCCCTGTCCGTGGCATGCGCCTCGGCCGCGTGCGCGGACGCGCCGGCGGCGCCTGCGCCGGCGAGGCTCGCACCCGCGAGGCTGAGCGTCGTTCCGGCGAGCCCCGCCATGACGAGCGCCCGTCCCCTCGACCGGCGGCGTGGCGCGGCGTGCCCCTCGTGTGGTGTGTGGCTCATGCTCTCCCCTTTCCCTTGACGGTTCTCTCGAGTGCTGCGTCGTCCCAGTCGATGCCGAGACCGGGCGAGCCAGGCGGTACCGCTCTCCCGTCGGTGCGCACGATCCGGCTCGTCGTGACCGACTCGAGCTGCGGGATCCACTCGACCCAGCGGCCGTTCGGGACGGCCGCGGCGAGACTGACGTGGACCTCCATGAGGAAGTGCGGCGCGACCGGGACGTCGAAGGCCTCTGCGAGGTGGGCGACCTTCAGCCACGGTGTGATGCCCCCGATCCGGGCGACGTCCGGCTGGACGACCGACGCGGCTCCCCGGGCCAGGTACTCGCGGAACTGCCCGAGCGAGTAGAGCGTCTCGCCGACCGCGACCGGGATCGAGGTGGACCGCGCGAGCAGCACATGACCTTCGACGTCGTCGGCCGGGAGGGGCTCCTCGATCCAGGTGAGGTCGAACGGCTCGAGGAGGTGCGCTCGGCGGAGCGCCTCGTCCCGGGTGAGCCCCTGGTTCGCGTCGACCATGACCGCCGTACCCGGCCCGACCGCGTCGCGCACCGCGGCGATCCGGGCGACGTCGTCGGCTGCACGCGGCTTGCCGATCTTCACCTTGACGCCCTCGAAGCCTCGCCCGACTGCGGCGACGGCGTTCGCGACGAGCTCGTCCACCTCGATGTGGAGCCAGCCGCCTTCGGTGTCGTAGAGCGGGACGCAGTCCTGGGCTCCCCCGGCGAGCTGCCACAGCGGAAGTCCGAGCGCGCGTGCGCGAAGGTCCCAGGCGGCGGTGTCGATCGCAGCGAGCGCGAGGGTGGTGATCGGGCCGATCATCGTCGCGAGGGTCGACGTGCGGAGCTGGTCCCAGAGGGCCTCCGGACGTGCCGCGTCCGCGCCGACGACCGTCGGGAGGAGGTAGTCCTGCAGCATCTCGAGCACCGCCGTCCCGCCGGTCCCGATCGTGTAGGAGTACCCGCGACCCTCGAGACCGTCCTCGGTCCCGAGCCGCACGAAGATCGTCTCCTGCCCGAGGAAGGACTGGACCGCATCCGTACGAACGGCGGCGACCGGGATGTCACGCAACCAGGCTTCAGCCAGGCGGATCTTGGACACGACTAGCCTCCCCCCTATTCCCCCGAGGATATATCGTGTAGGATCGATGGTAGAGGGGTGTCGACTTCCTGTCAAGTACGATCTTCGGGGGTCGGCGATCTCGATCCGCGTGAGCAGAGCCGACGAGGAAGGCATGCCCGAGGTGTGTGACGGCTCCGATAGCGCCATTCCGTGACGGGACCCGCTCCGATCCGTAAGGAACGGAACGACAGGCTCGACGTCACGCGGCCGCGCGCGCTCCCCGGTCGCCAGATGCTCACCGCGAGCGTCTACGAGGCGATCAAGGAGCAGATCATGGACCTCGAGCTCGCGCCGGGCACCCGGGTCAACATGGACCAGCTCGCACGGGACCTCGAGGTGTCGACGACGCCGGTGCGCGAGTCCCTCGCTCGGCTCGAGTCCGAAGGGCTCGTCACGCGCCGGAGCCTGCAGGGCTACACCGTCACCGCACAGCCGGACTGGTCCGACCTCCACGAGCTCTTCACGCTCCGCAGGCTCCTCGAGCCGGAGGCGGCCCGCGAGGCGGCGCGCGAACCCGGGGACGACCTCGTCTCCTCGCTCCGCTCCACGCTCGACGACATGGCCGAGCCGTCGTCGGCTGTCCCCGAGGAGCAGTACCGGCGGCACCGGACCTTCGTCGAGGCGGACAGCGTCTTCCACGACGCGATCGCGGCAGCCTCGGGGAACCGCCTCCTACGGCGCACGCTCGCCGGCATGCACTCCCACGTCCTTCTCTACCGCCTCTATTTCGAGGCCGGAGTCTCCCCGGAGCGCTCGGCGACGGCGGAGGAGCACCGTGCGATCCTCGCGGCGATCGTCGACCGGCAACCCGAGGTGGCGGCGACGGCCATGCGGGACCACGTCGAGCGCTCCCACGAGCGGGTGCTCGGCCGGACCTCGGCACTGCGCCCGACCTGAACCGCCTGCGGCGGTCCACACGACGGTGGGCTCCCCGGGCGCGGACAGGACAGCTCCGGGGCGAGCAGCGCGAACCCTCGAGCGAGAGGCGGCTACCGCGGCACCACGGTGACCGGGCAGCGGACACCCGGAGCCCGGCCGAGGCGGCCATCCGCGGTGAGCAGCGTGCAGTCGAGATGCTCCGCCAGGGCGACATACGAGGCGTCGTAGGCCGAGAGGTTCGCTCGCAGCTCCCAGACCCGGTCGAGCAGGGCGAGCAGGCCGTAGCGCGTCGCGCCGAGACGGCGCCAGTGGTCGAGGGCGGTCCAGGCAGCACCGGGATCGAGCCGACCGGCTGCGGTGGCCCGGCGCAGGCCGCTCGCGATCTCGACGTCGACGAGGTGGGGCACGTGGAGCTGCTGCTCCGTCAGGGCGTGGCGCGCGGGTCCTGCGTTCACGAGGGCGGTGATCGCGGCGGAGGCGTCCACCACGATCACCGCTCGGCTCGTCCGGCCTCGAGGTCGGCGACGAGCACGGCCGGGTCGATGCCGAGATCGGGCAAGTCGCCGAGAAGGGCCGGGTGGTCCGCTCTCCGGGACACCTCGGCGAGCTCCCGCACGGCCACCGCCCCGACCGACATGCCCGCGCGGGAGGCGAGCCGCTCCAACCGGTCGACCACGTCGTCGGGCACGTTGCGCAGGTAGAGCGTCCGCATATCGCAATATGCTAGCGAGACTGTCGCATATTGCAAGCCCCCACCCGCCCGCTCGTGTGGGCTCCCCGGGTGATGTCCGGTGGGAGCCGACGCCCATGCAGTCGACGAGCGTGCGGATCGACCACGGCACCCACGACGAGCACGAGCGGCTCGCGAAGGACCTCGGTCGTCCATGTCGACGACGCGGTCCGAGGACAGCCGTCAAGCTCTCCTCGATCCCCTGTGGACCGTCCGCCCCGCCGGTGAGACCGGAAGCCTGCCGAGGTAACGCAGCGCGCACGCTACCTAGCTCTCGTCGCGGCGGTAGACGTAGGCGGCCCGC
>JAJZCK010000259.1 GCA_021846125.1 Actinomycetes bacterium
CTCCCGGGGGTCCCAGGTGTTGGCGGCGGCGCTGTTTGTGCATCGGTCGGCAGCACTTGGTGATGACGGACCGGCGGCGTTCGATGGTGACGGCTCACGTCAGTCCTGGGTGAGCTCGGCGACGGCCTTTTTGGCGCAGGCGTCGTCCACCAGGTCCTTGCCGTCGGCCGCGCCGGCGATGAGCGCGGCGATGGCGGCGTTGTTGAGCATGCGAGGCAGGCCATTGGACAACCGGTGCAGGCGCGCGATGGCGTCGTCGGCGAAGAGGGGTTCTTCCCGACCGGCGAGGACGAGGTGGTGGCGCAGGTACGCGGCCGACTCGCCGATGTCCATAGGCTTGATCGAAAAGCGCGTGGCGATGCGCTGGTCGAGCGCGGCGAAGACCCCCATGCGCAGCTGGCGATTGAGCGTTGGCTGGCCGACCAGGATGCCGGCGAACGCAGACGCCGAGTCCATGTCGGCGTTGGTCAACAGGCGCAGCTCTTCGAGCTGGGCCGGCTCCAACAGATGGGCCTCGTCGCAGATGAGCACCACCCGGCGGTGCCGCTCGGCCTCTTCGGCCGCCAAGAGATCAGTCGCCTGGGCCATGAGCTCGGCCCGCTGGTAGCGGGGCTCGGCGCCCAAGGCCCGCACGATCGTGACGTAGAGCCCCCGGGTGCCAAAAGCCGGATTAGCGATGTAGATCACCTGGTGGCGGGCGGGATCGAGGGCGGCGACCGCGGCTCGGACCGAGACGGTCTTGCCTGCTCCCACGTCACCGGTCACGACACCCAGGGCCGACTCGACGACGCAGAAGGTGATCCGGGCCACGGCCTCTTGGTGCGCCTGACGGCTGAAGAGGTCCTTGGCGTCGATGGACTTGGAGAACGGCGTGCGCTTCAAGCCGAAGTGGGCGACCCACGGTGCCCGGCTCATCGGGCCGCCTCCTCGTCGCTGGCGAACAGGCCCAGCTGGGAGAAGTCGGGCTTCGTCCCGGTGCCTGCCTCCTCGTCGTGGGCGGCGGCCACCATGGCCAGGTAGTCGATGCCGGTCGCTCGGGGAGCGGGCAGCGTCGCCTGGGGGACGGCCCGGTGCACGTGGCGGCCGATCACAAAGGGCGTGGCGACCCCGGCGGGTCGGCCCTCGAAGAAGACGGCGACGGCGGCGAGGTCCTCGGGGTCGTAGCGCAGTTCCACTCGCCTGCCGACCAGGGCGGGGTCCACCGCGTACGCGTTCCCCTCCAGCGGCACGCTCGCGGTCTTCGTCACCTTGCGGGTGACCGACCATCTGAACGCGTCCGCCAGGCGGTCTTCGTCGACCTGGCGGTGCGGGCCACAGGCCTCGAAGCGCGAGATCGGCGTCTCGTTCGTCTCGGCATGCACCCTGCGGTTGGCCACCTGGGCCACCCAGGCACTGAACCGGTCGTTCAGCTCGTCGAGGGTGGCAATGCCCTGGTGGGTGGCCTCTTGGAGGAACGCCTCTCGGATGTAGCGGTTCGCTCGCTCCTGCTTTCCGCGGCCCTGGGGCGCGTAGGGCTTGGAGTGCACGAGGCGGATGCCCAAGACCGCGCACGTCCGTGCCAGCCAGGCGTTCTTGAACGGTGCCCCGTTGTCTGCATACAGGATGTCAGGTATGCCCCGGTGCACGATGGCCCGGCGTAGAAGCGTCTGGCAGCTCCGGGCGTTCTCATGAGCGTAGAACACGCCGTCCACCAGCAGGCGGGAGTGGTCGTCCACGATCAAGAACAGCTTGGCCCGCACCGAGGACTCCACCCTTGGGTGCGGCACGAACGGGCCGACCAGGACGTCGGTCACCCACCGTTCGTTGGCCCGGGCCGCCTCGTAGCGGCCGAAGGCCTTGGGCTCGGCCACGAGGGCCTCTTTGTGCAGGCCGGCCCGGCGCAACTGGTCGCGCACGGTGCGCTCGGCGACCCAGATGCCATGGCGGGCGAACAGGATCCGGGCGATCTGGGCCGCAGAGCGCGTCGGAAGCTCCAAGCGCAGCGCGCAGGCCTCGCCGAAGAGCTCGGGATGGGCGCGCACCGCCCCGGTGTCGGCCCGGGGGGAGGGACAGAGGCCGCCGAGACCACCGGAGCGGTAGCTGCGGATCCAGCGGTCGATGGTCCCCCGGGAGTAGCGCCGCTCGTCGCCATCGGGATGGGCATGGGACCGCCCGGCGATCTCGCGCACGAGCGTCCCTCGTTCGGCCAGGGAAAGGCGGTCGTTCAGGGCTTCGGCGATCACTCCGAAGCGGTGCAGGGCGATCGCCTCCTGGTGGGAAGGGTCCATGTCGTTGTCCTCCTGTTCGTCGTGTCACGGGACAGGAGGCATGAAACGCCGTCTGCCGACGACGAGATAGGGGGAGTTCGTGTTGGCCGCCAAGAGGCTCCCGCCGCACACCGAAGCGCAGAAGCGCCACCGCCCGACCGCCAGCCACCCCGGCAGCCCCGTCGCCGCCCGCCAGGCTGCCTTCGTCGCCCCGATTGCCCCGCCGACGGTGCTCTTACCGGTCGAGGCGACCTCCCCGCCCAGCTCGACCGCCAGGGCGCAGAAGCCGACGGCCAGGCGCCGGGCGTTCGCCGCGAACGCCCGCACCCAGCCCCGGGCGGTCGTGTGGGGGACCAGAGCCGCCCTCGCCGCCGGGCGCACGCCGCCCGGACCGCTCTCGACCGCCTCGAGGACCGTCCCGATCGTCTCGACGACGTCGAGACGGTTGCGCACGGCGAACCCCGGCAACAAGGCATGGGTGGTGCCGCAGGCCCTGCAGCGCCCCCGGGGGACGAACACCCGCACGCATCGTCCGGCTTCCCGGACGAAGCGCCAGTAGCCCGACCAGGGCCCCAGCTCTTCCTCGCAGTCCGGGCACGCAACGACGGGGATCTCGACCTTGCGTCCGGCGGCCGCGTAGGCGTCGACGGACACGGCGCAGGGCCATACGATGGCCATCGGTGGCAACACCGCCTTGGACCCCTTCTCGCGTCAGGGACAACTGTGGGCGAGAAGGGGTCCCTCGCGTTCAGGGACGGCTCATCCTCGCCCCCCGCTGAACCTCCAGGCCAGCCTCATACACAGGATCGGTGAGCAAAGAGCGCTGCCGAACCGGGCGCCACCGTGATCAGGAAATCACGCCGCCAACAGGGGGCTCCTCAGGTGGATGCTTCAGTGAGGGGTGGGGACTTCTGCTGGCCACCAGCGGGGACTTCCCGTGGCCACGAGTGGGGACTTCTCATGGCCATAACCGGGGACTTTTTCGTGGCCACG
>JAJZCK010000260.1 GCA_021846125.1 Actinomycetes bacterium
GCGCATCGTCTACGACGAGTGGAACGTCTGGTTCCGTGACCACACAGGTGCCCTCGAGGAGCGCTACGTGTTCCACGACGCGCTCGCCGTCGGCACGTACCTGAACGTGTTCGTCCGCAACTGCGCCTGGGTGACGATGGCGAACCTCGCGCAGATGGTCAACGCGATCGCTCCGATCGTGACCACGCCGGAGACTGCCGTCGTCCAGCCGATCTACTACCCCTTCCTGCTCCACGCCCAGGGGCACCTCACCCGGGCGGTCGACGCGTTCGTCGACGGACCGGTCGTCGAGGCTCCGGTGGAGCAGCTCTCACGTTGGCCGCACCGCGTCGACGACCTGGGGCCGTTCTCCCTCGTAGACGCGGCGGCGACTGTCGACGAGGGGATGACGAAGCTCGCGTGCACCCTCGTCAACCGGTCAGAGGAGCCCGAGGAGGTCGTCGTCGAGCTCCGCGAGGGAGCTTTCGCCGGCCCGGCGCGTCTGCGCACGGTGACGGGCACGGGTCGACGCTCGCCGGTGCCCGGCGTCGAGGAGGCCGATGTCTCGGAAGGGAGCGAGAAGGCGAGCGGATCGAGTGTCGTGCTCGTGCTTCCAGCGAGATCGTTCACCTTGGTCGAGGTCGCGCTAGCCCGTGCTTGAGCCGGGCCTCGCGACCGCAACACCTGCGAGGTCGTCGGACGGGGGGAGGGGGTGACAGGAAGTGATCCAGTGAGGACCAGCGTCGGTGCGACGAGAGCCCATCGCACAGTAGGTGTGTCGTAGGGGGGCAACCCTACGAGCACGGGTGACGGCGACGTCACCTCAAGTGTCCAGCGGTACCTTGTGGTCGCTCTTCGGGCGGCCAGGGATAGGAGGAAAGTCATGACCAATCAACGAAATCGAGGACGGATCATGGGACGTCGTCAGGAAGTGTCCGCGAGTCGCGAGACTGGCCCCACCCAGCACCGCCGATCGCGCCGGCTCGTCGCGTCGACAGCCGCACTCAGCGCCGTGAGCCTCCTCGCGGCCTCCGGTGTCGCGGCGGCCGCGCATGCAGCGAGCTCCCCGCGGCGCTCGACCTCGAAGGCCGCTGTCGCGAAGCTCGTCTTCTGGGACTGGTCGCCGGGCATGAGCCGCGCCGTCGCACTGTTCAACAAGACGCACCCGAAGATCCAGGTGACGCTGTCGGACGTCGGAGCCGGCAATGCCGAGTACGTCAAGCTCGCGGACGCGATCAAGGCGGGCACCGGTGCTCCGGACATCGCCGAAGTGGAGTACGACGAGCTGCCGTCGTTCGAGATCACCCATAGCGTGCTCGACCTGTCGAAGTACGGTGCGAACGCCTACAAGAAGGACTTCGTCCCCTGGGTCTGGTCCGACGTCACGAGCGGCGGGCAGGTCTGGGGCATGCCCGACGACAGCGGTCCTCTCGCCCTGCTCTACAACTCGTCGATCTTCGCGAAGGACAAGATCACCCCGCCGTCGACGTGGACGCAGTTCGCGGCCGACGCCGCGATCATCCACAAGGACAACCCGAAGTCGTACATCACGAACTTCTCGGCAGGTGACCTGCAGTGGGTGCTGAGCCTCATGGCACAGGACAACGCGTACCCGTTCAAGTACACGGGCGGGTCCAACGTGACGATCAACTTCACCGGACCCGCGCAGACCGCATTCGCGAACTACTGGCAGCCGCTCATCTCGAAGGGACTGGTCAACGACACGAGCGACGTCTCGCTGACGTCCTTCACCGACATGGACAACGGCACGGACGCAGCATGGCTCAGCTCCGGCTGGGGCCCGTCGTACATGTCGGCGGACGTCAAGAAGACCATGGGGCTGTGGCGGACCTCCTACCTGCCGCAGTGGAAGGCAGGCGGGCAGATCGGCGCGAACTGGGGCGGTTCGTCCTTCCCGGTCATCGCGAGCACAAAGTACCCGGCACAGGCGGCGACGTTCTCGGAGTGGATGTCTGCCACGCTCAACTCGTGGAACATCCAGGTGACCTCGCCCACCTTGAACTTCCCGAGCTTCAAGCCTGAGCTCGACAGCTCGACGTTCTTGAACCAGACGATCCCGCTGTCCGGACCCCAGAAGCTGCACGTCGCCTTCGTGAAGTCTGCAAAGACAGCCTCGACGGTCCAGTGGCCGCCGTTCATGACCGAGGCCCTGACCGTCTCTGCGACGGCCTTCGCTCCGGTGGGCACGGGCAAGGAGACGTTGAAGCAGGCGTTCGCATCGTTCCAGAAGACTCTCGTGACGTACGCCAAGAGCGAGGGCTTCAAGGTCACGACCTGACGCGGGCGTAGCCCGACCGCGACGGCGGGGGCATCGAGCGTCGTCTCGCTGCCCCCGCCCGCGCGGCGGGATACCTATAGTCCCTCCCAAGCACGTGCGACGAGTGGATGGGCGGGTGTCGGATGTGAGTCATCCCACGAGTGGAGGTTGGCAGCGGGTGAGACGACCAGGCTGGAGTTGCGCACGATGACCGACCTCGCTGTGTCGCCGACGACGGTCGGCAACGATCGCCGAGCAGCGCGAGCCCGGCGGCCCGGTCGCAGCGTGCGTGGCGAGCTCGTGCGGCGCCGCGAGCAGAAGGGGATCTGGTTCGTCCTTCCCTTCCTCGTGATGTTCGCCCTGTTCCTCATCACGCCGCTCGGCTACGCGATCTACACCAGCCTCTACACGACGAAGCTCGTCGGAGGGACGAGCTTCTCCGGCTTTGCCAACTACACGCAGACGTTCCAGTCGAACGAGTTCTGGTCCGGCGTCGTCCGGGTGGTCGCGTACGCTGCCGTCCAGATTCCCGTGATGCTGGTCATCGCGTTCTTCTTCGCCACGATGTTCGATCTCGGGATCGCTCGCTTCGGCAGGCTGTTCCGCACGATCTTCTTCATCCCGTTCGCCGTGCCCGCAGTCGTCGGTTCGGTGATGTGGTCCTTCCTGCTCGACCCGGCGTCGGGTCCGTTCACGCAGTTCGCTCACGTGCTGGGCTTTTCCCAGGCCGACTACTTCTCGAGCACGCTGATCGTGCCGACGATCGTGGTCATCGCGATCTGGGAGTGGACGGGGTACAACATGATGATCCTCTACACCGCCCTCAAGTCCGTGCCACGGGAAGTGGTCGAGGCGGCGGTGCTCGACGGTGCGTCCGTGTGGCGAGTCGTCCTACGGGTCAAGCTCCCGATGGTACGGGGCGTCATCGTGATGCTGGTGTTCTTGAACGTCATCGGCGCGTCACAG
>JAJZCK010000033.1 GCA_021846125.1 Actinomycetes bacterium
GCACGAGGTGGTTGTCGTGCCGGCACGAGGTGGCCGGGCGGGCCGCCGCTAACCTTGGCCGATGCCACGCATCTTCTCCGGCGTCCAGCCCTCGGGCACCCTCCACGTCGGCAACTACCTCGGCGCGCTGCGGCAGTGGGTGGCGACCCAGGGCGACGGCGACGCCCTGTACTGCATCGTCGACCTCCATGCCCTGACGCTCGAGATCGCCCCGGACGACCTGCGGACAAGGACGATCGAGACGGCCGTCGGACTGCTGGGAGCCGGTCTCGACCCCGACCTCTGCACGGTGTTCGTCCAGAGCCACGTGCCCGAGCACACCGAGCTCACGTGGCTTCTCGAGTGCACCGCCACCTACGGCGAGCTACGCAGGATGACCCAGTTCAAGGAGAAGGGCGCAGGGCAGGAGTCGGTGCGCGCCGGACTTCTCACCTATCCGGTGCTGATGGCAGCCGACATCCTCGTCTACGACGCCGAGCGGGTACCGGTGGGCGACGACCAGAGGCAGCACCTCGAGCTCGCGCGCACCCTCGCGACACGCTTCAACGGACGCTACGGGGAGACCTTCGTCGTGCCGGAGGCGGAGATCCCCACCGTCGGCGCGCGCGTCATGGACCTCCAGCAGCCGACGCGCAAGATGTCGAAGTCGACGGCGACGCCGCTCGGGACGATCTCGATGACGGACCCTCCCGAGGAGATTGCCCGCAAGGTGCGCAAGGCGGTCACCGACGTCGACGGTGCCGTCGCCTACGACCCCGAGTCGAAGCCCGGGGTGTCCAACCTGCTCGAGATGCTCGCCGCCGCCACCGGCGGCACCCCGGAGGCGCTCGCGGGCCGCTACTCGAGCTACGGGCAGCTCAAGCAGGACCTTGCAGAGGCTCTCGTCGAGCTTCTCCGACCCGTGCACCGGCGCGTCGCCGAGCTCGAGAGCGACCCGGGGACCGTGGCCGCGATCCTCGACAAGGGAGCCGCCAAGGCGCACGAGCTCGCCACGCCCGTCCTGTCACGAGCCCGGAGCGCGATCGGCCTCACGCCCCGCAGCCGCTGACCGCTCCGCGGCAGATGCCCTAGAGGACGATGTTGCCCCAGTACTGGAGCGCGTGGTTGAAGATCGTGTCGAGGACGCCGGGCGCGACGAAGACGAGCACGAGCACGAGCACCATCGACATCGAGCGCAACCGGTAGTACGTCGCGAGCGCCGACTGGGGCAGGAACCGCTCGAGGACGGCCGAGCCGTCGAGCGGCGGGATCGGGATGAGGTTGAAGACCGCTATCACGACGTTGACCTCGCCGAGGAAGAACAGCACGAGGTCGAGAAGGGGCCACTGGCCGAGGCTCGCGCCGTCGCGGACCGACTGCGTCGCGACGAGCCGGAACGCGAACCCCGCCAGGAACGCTATGACCACGTTGACGAAGGGTCCGGCGAGCCCGACGAGCACGGCCTGGTTGCGCGGGTGGCGCAGGCGGCTCACGTTCACGGGGACCGGCTTCGCCCAGCCGAAGGCGTAGCCCGTCGTGACGATGAGCAGGATCGGCAGCAGGACCGAGCCGATCGGGTCGATGTGGCGCAACGGGTTCGCCGTGAGCCGCCCGGCGCGCTTCGCGGTGTCGTCGCCACACCAGTTCGCCACGACGCCGTGGGATACCTCGTGGACGATGATCGTCGGGATGAGGACGAGAAAGTAGACGACGTCGGTACGGCTGACGATATGCCTACGCGCGATCTCGTACGCGATCCCCGCGACGACTGCGCCGCCGCCGAGAATCCAGGGGCCGTAGTGGTGGAGCCGAGACCGTCCGGTGCCGTCGCTCAAGGTCACAGTGCGGTCGATTCGGCCGGAACGGACGGTGTGATCCGTGCAACCTGTGCAGTCAACGCGATCGGTGCAGTCAGCGCGGCAGCGACGCGCACTCGATGCAGGTCGTCACGGCCGGCTTGGCTTCGAGTCGCGCCGGCGAGATCGCCTTGCCGCAGCGCAGACAGGTCCCATAGGTGCCGTCGGCGACGCGTTCGAGAGCACGCTCGACCTCGGCGAGGGAGTTGCGGAGCTCCCCCGCGAGCGTCTCGGCCTCGCCCCGCTCTGCGGTCACCTGGCTCGAGTCCGCGAAGTTCGCGTCGTAGGAGAGCCCGGTGTCGCTGACACCACCGAAACCCAGCTCGGCGAGCTGCCGGGCGAGCGAGCCGCGCTCTTGCTCGAGGAGCGCTCGGTAGTCGGCCACCGGGGCCTCGGTCTGCGCGTCGTTGGCCACGACGCAAGACTACTTTGTCCACAGCTGCGAGGATCGCCGGGCGAGGATCGCCCGCTCGCCGGCGGTCCCGCCACTCCCGCCCGGATGGTCGCGTGCGGCGCCGCGGCGCTCCGGCCTAGTGCGCCCGTCTCGTGGCGAGGGCCCTCGGGTGGGCGGACCGGTACTCGCGCAGCAGGTGCTCCTGGGAGACCTTCGTGTAGACCTGGGTCGTCGTGATCGAGGCGTGGCCGAGCAGCTCCTGGACGACCCGGATGTCCGCGCCGTGGTCGAGAAGGTGGGTCGCGCAGCTGTGGCGGAGGACGTGCGGGGTGACACGCTCCGCGAGCCCCGCCCGGACCGCCGCCGCGTGCACGACGACCCAGGCCGCCTGGCGGTCCATGCGCCGGCCGCGCGTCGAGACGAACACCGCGTCGAGGTCGTCACGGCGCAACCGCCGGCCGGCGACCATCTCCGACCGGCCTCCCGGAGCCATCCAGGCCTCGAGAGCGGCCACGGCCGGTCCGCCGACAGGGACGATCCGCTCCTTCGACCCCTTTCCGAAGAGGCGCACCAGTCGCGCCTCGAGGTCGAGGTCGCGACGCGACAACCCGACGAGCTCGGAGATCCGCGCACCGGTCGCGTAGAGCAGCTCGAGCACCGCCCGGTCGCGCAGCGCCCGCGCGTCGTCGCCCACCACGCTCGCGAGCAGCCTCTCGACCTCGTCCTCGGTGAGCGCCTTCGGCAGCCCGGCGGGAACGCGGGGCGCCGCGACGAGACGAGTCGGATCTCCCGGCGCGGACCGCTCCGCGAGCGCGAAGGCGTGCGCGCCCCGGATCGCCGCGAGGGCCCGGGCGCGCGTCGCAGGCGCGCGGCCCGTCGACTCGAGGAGGCGCAGGTACTCCTCGACGACCACCGCCGACGCTCCTCGCAGCTCGAGGTCTCGTCCACGCAGGAAGTCCTCGTAGGCGAGGAGGTCACGCCGGTAAGAAGCGAGCGAGCTCGCCGCTCGACCCCGCTCGGCCGAGAGGTAGGCGAGGAACTCCTCGGCGTCGGCCGACAGCGGGGGGCGCTCGAGCGGCCTCGGCGAGGCGTCGGCCCGCGTGGCGGAGCTAGCCACCCGCCCTCGTCGCACGGGCCGCGCCCGCGGCCACCACCGCGGTCGACGCGCTGGCGCTCGCGACCCGCTCCGCCGCGGCACGGGCCGCCAACATTGCTCGTGCTGTCGAGCATGCGATGATCGTCTTCGCGTCGACGAGCTCGCCGGCTGCGACGAGGCGGTCGAGATCCTCGAGAGGGAAGCGCTCGATCGTCATGTGGTCCTCCTCGACACCCTGGGTCGATCTGCCCACGTCCGAGAGATCCTCGGCGAGGAAGCAGTGCGTCGTCTCGTCGGTGAATCCGGGCGAGTTGAAGAAGGTGACGAGGGCGCTGAGCGACCCCGCCGCGAGGCCGACCTCCTCGGCGAGCTCGCGTCTCGCGCACGCCGCGGGCTCTTCGTCCGGCACGTCCATCTTGCCGGCGGGGATCTCGAGCACGTAGCGGTCGATGGCCGAGCGGTACTGGCGCACGCAGACGACTGCACCCGCGTCGTCGAGTGCGACGACGCATACGGCTCCCGGATGGCGGACGACGTCGCGCTCGAAAGTGAAGCCGTCGGGACCGACGTAGGTGCCCGTGGCGACCGTGAGGAACCCGAGCTCGAGACGGGTCCTCTCGCCTATCCGCCGGAACGGCGCCGGCTCAGGAGGCATCTGCACCGAGCTCGAACAGGTGGGGCTGGCGGGCCCTAGAGCGCTCGATCGCTGCCGCGACGAGCTCGCGGAACAACGGGTGCGGCCGTCCGGGGCGGCTCTTGAACTCCGGATGTGCCTGGGTGCCGACCCAGAAGCGGTGCGTAGGCAGCTCGACGAACTCGACGAGCAGGCCGTCGGGAGACGATCCGGAGCAGACGAGGCCGGCCTGCTCCAAGCGCTCCCTGTGGCGAGGGTTCACCTCGTAGCGGTGGCGGTGCCGCTCGGTGACGGTGGTGTCGCCGTAGATCTCGGCGACCTGCGAGCCCGGCACGAGCCGTGCGACGTAGGCCCCGAGCCGCATCGAGCCTCCGAGGTCGACGACGTCGGCCTGGTCGTCCATGAGGTCGATGACCCGATAGGGGCTCGTGCCGTCGAACTCGCTCGAGTTCGCCCCCTCGAGCCCGGCGACACCTCGTGCGAAGTCGATGACCATCACCTGGAGGCCGAGGCAGAGACCGAGGCAGGGCAGGCCGTGCTCGCGCGCGTAGCCGGCCGCTGCGATCTTGCCCTCGACACCCCTCTCGCCGAACCCACCAGGTATCACCATCGCGTCGAGCTCGCCGAGGTGCGCCTCGGCGAGCATCCCTGTCACCTCGCTCGCCTGGACCCATTCGACGGCGACTTGGACGCCGTGGTGGAAGCCCGCGTGACGGAGGGCCTCGATGACGGACAGATAGGCGTCCGGCAGGTCGACGTACTTGCCGATGACACCGACACGGATGGTCTCGGTCGCCGAGAGCACCCGGGACACGAAGCTCTCCCATGACGAGATGTCGATCTCGTGGCCGGGTCCGTCGAGCCGCAAGATGGCGCAGACGGTGTCGTCGAGCCCTTCCTCGTGGAGCAGGAGCGGGATCTCGTAGATGCTCTTCGCGTCGACGCCGGACACGACCGCGTCGATCGGCACGTCGCACAGCAACGACACCTTGCGCTTGAGCTGCTCGGAGATCGGGTGGTCGCTTCGGCAGACGATGACGTCGGGCTGGATGCCCCTGCTCCGCAGCTCGGTCACGGAGTGCTGCGTCGGCTTGGTCTTCTGCTCGCCGGAGGGCGCGAGGTACGGCACGAGCGTGAGGTGGACATAGCACACGTTCTCCCGACCGACGTCACGCCTGAACTGCCGGATCGCCTCGAGGAACGGGACGATCTCGATGTCGCCGACGGTCCCGCCGACCTCCACGATGACCACGTCGACGTCCTTCACCGACGTCTCGAGCCGCCGGATCCGCTCCTTGATCTCGTCGGTGATGTGAGGGATGACCTGCACCGTCTTGCCGAGATAGTCGCCCCGACGCTCCTTTTGGATGACGGCTGAGTAGATCTGACCGGTCGTGGCGTTCGAGCTCCGGTGGAGGTTCTCGTCGATGAACCGCTCGTAGTGGCCGAGATCGAGGTCGGTCTCGCCCCCGTCCTCGGTGACGAACACCTCGCCGTGCTCGAACGGGTTCATCGTCCCGGGGTCGAAGTTTATGTACGGGTCGAGCTTGCACATCGTGACCCGCAGCCCACGGGACTTGAGGAGTCGCCCGAGCGAGGAAGCCGTCAGCCCCTTGCCGAGCGAGCTCGACACGCCTCCGGTCACGAACACGAACTTCGCCACGGTCTCCTCCGGTGATCGCCCCGACCACGCTACAGGCACGAGCGCGCGCGGACACGGAACGCCGCCCGAGGTGTGCGGCACGCGCGTCGCGCACCGGGCGGTCCCGGTCCCTGCCGGCTCAGCTGCGGCCGGCGGACGCGAGCATCTCCGCAGCGTGACGCCGTGCCGTGACACTCGCGGGATGGCCCGAGAGCATCCGGGCGAGCTCTGCGAGACGCTCGTCGCCCTCGACCAGACGGGCGCTCGTGACGCTTCGGCCGTGCTGCTCGGCCTTCGCGACCGCAATCTGGCTGTCCGCGTACGCGGCCACCTGCGCCAGGTGCGTCACGACGAGCACCTGGCGGGAGCGCGCAAGCGCGGCCAGGGCTTTCCCGACCGCGAGCGCCGCCGCGCCGCCTATCCCGGCGTCCACCTCGTCGAACACGAGCGTCGGGGGACCCGTGGTGAGAACGAGCCGGAGCGCGAGCATCGCCCGCGCGAGCTCGCCCCCGGACGCTGCCTTCGAGAGCGGCAGGTACGGCTCGCCTTTGTTCGCCGCCAGCCGCAGCTCGACGTCGTCGGCGATCCCCGTCGCGCCGAGGGCGACCTCGAGCCGGGCACCGGGGAGCGCGAGCTCGCCGAGATGCTCCTCGACACGGTGCGCCAGCCCGGGTGCAGCGCCCCGGCGCACACAGCCGACGGCCTCCTCGGCCTCGGCGAGCGACCCGGCGAGCATCGCTCGCTCGTTCCCGAGCGCCCGACGCGCCTCGTCCGCGGCCGACAGCTCCTCGACCCGCCGGCGTGCACCGGCCGCGAAGGCGAGCACGTCGCCGAGGTCCTCGCCGTGCTTGCGCACGACGCGGTGGAGGCGCTCGCGCCGCTCGCGCACCGCAGCGAGGCGCTCCGGATCCTCCTCGGCGAGCTCCGACGCCCGCCGGACCTCGCTCGCGATGTCGTCGAGCTCGGCGAGCAGGGAGCGCACACGCCCGGCGATGCCGGATAGTGGTGCGTGACGCTCGAGCGCGGTGAGAGCGTCCCCGACGCGGTCGACTGCGCAGGGACCGGCCTCGCTCGCGAGGCTCTCGTGGGCGTCGGTCAGTGCCGCCCGCAGTGCCGTCGCGCTCGCGAGCAGCCTCTCCTCCTCGGCGAGCTCGCCGTCCTCGTCTGCCGACGCGACACCGAGCTCGTCGATCTCTCGGAGCTCGTAGCGGAGAAGGTCGAGCTCTCTTGCCCGGGTCGCCTCGTCGCCACCGAGCGCGTCGATCGCCTCGTCGAGCTCGGCGATCCTCCGGCGTAGATCGCGTACCGGCCCGAGGTCGACACCCGCGTAGCGGTCGAGAGCCTGGCGCTGCACACCGGGTCGCAGCAGCGACTGGTGCTCGTGCTGCCCGTAGAGGTCGACGAGACCACTTCCCGTCTCCGCGAGGACCGACGCCGACGCCATGCGACCGTCGACGAACCCTCGGGAGCGGCCGCTCGTCGGCACGGCCCGTGCGAGCACGAGCTCCTCGCCCGACTCGCCGGCGACGAAGCGACCTTCGACGAGAGCCTCCTCCGCTCCCGCCCTCACGACCGAGCCTTCCGCCCGCCCACCGAGGAGCAGGGCGAGCGCCTCTACGAGGAGGGTCTTGCCGGCGCCGGTCTCGCCGGTGAGCGCAGTGAGCCCGGGCCCGAGGACGATGTCGAGATCCGAGATGACACCGAGCTCTCGAACGCGCAGCTCGACGAGCATGGCCCGGCGCCTCCCGGCCGCAGCGCTCAGCGGTCGGTGAGACCGAACTTGCCGCGCAATATCGCGTGGAAGTCCGGCCGGCCGAAGCGCACGATACGAGCTATCCGCTCACCCGCGGCGACCGCGACGGACTCGTCCGGGCCGAGAGGCACGACCACCGAGCCGTCGACCGAGAGCACCGCACGGCGGCCGTCGAGCAGGTCGAAGCCGACGGTCTCGTCGGGCTCGAGGACGAGCGAGCGGTCGAAGAGCATGTGGGGAGAGATCGGCGTGAGGATCATCGCCCGGAGGTGGGGCGAGACGATGGGCCCGCGGGCCGAGAGGTTGTAGGCGGTCGACCCCGTAGGGGTCGCGACGATGACGCCGTCGGCCGCGTAGGTGAGGAAGGGGCGCCCGGCGATCGACACCGCCACCCTGATCGTGTGCCCCGGGGCCTGCCGCTCGACCGTCACCTCGTTGAGAGCGACCAGCCGCAGCCCGTCCACGCCGCGGAGCACCACCTCTAGGGTCATGCGCTCCTCGACCGCGAAGTCGCCCTCGACGAGCCGTGAGAACGCGCTCTCGATCCCGTCGGGCTCGACCTGGGTGAGGTAGCCGAGGTTCCCGAAGTTCACCCCGAGCACGGGCACCTGCCAGTCGAGGACGAGCTGCACCGTCCGCAGCATCGTGCCGTCCCCACCGAGGCTCACCGCGAAGTCCAGCTGCCCGCCGGCGAGCCCCGAGCTGCCGTCGCCGTCGTCGACGACGACCGACCAGCCCTGTGCCTCCCACCAGGCACGCGAGCGCTCGGCGAGCTCCTTCGCCGCCGGACGGGTGGGATTGACGACGAGAGCGACCGTCTGCGAGCTCAGATCTGCCACGCCGCCATACTCGCGGGCCACGAGCACCAGGGCAACGCCGAGGTGACGGCAGGCCGCGAGAGGCGCCGGCGGCCGCCCTCGTAGAAGGTCAGGACGGTCGGAGTGGCCGGCGCCGTGCGGCCGTGCGCCCCGCGCCTGCGACAGTGCCGGCACCAGCCCCCGGCTCGACTTTCGCCGGGCGGGCCGCCTTGGCCGGGCCGGCCGCCTTGGAGGCACGGGCCGCCTTGACCGGGCTAGCCGCCTTGGAGGCACCCGCGGACTTGGCCGGGCCGGCCGCCTTGGCCGGGGAGCTGCTCGCCGCGCTCCGAGGCGACGTCGTCCTCTTCACGGGCGTCGCCCTCTTGACCGGCGGGGTGACCGGCACGGTCGGGCGACCATGCGCGTCCGTGCTCCTCCCGACGCCGCGCGCCGGAGCGCGGCCGCCTGCTGCCCGCTCGTCGCCGTGCGGCTCGTCGCCGTGCGGCTCGTCCGCTGCGAAGCCCCCGCCGGCACCTGACCGCCAGCTCTGCGCCTCGGGACGGCTCTCCGGCGCTGCCGACGGCCCGCGACGTGGCGAGCGACTGTCGCCGAGGACGCCACCTATCAGCGAGCCGACGTGATCGGCGAGATCTGCGAGGTCGGCCCGCCCGCGCGCGGCGAGCGAGCGGAGCATCTCCTCGCGGCGCCTCGCGGCACGGGCCGCGAGCTCCTTGCGGATCTCGGACATGACGAGCTCCGCCAGCTGCTCCACTCCGCGCCGCGAGCGCGCCGCGATCTCCTCGAGGAGGTCCTCCACGCGCTCGCGGCCGCTCGAGGCGTCCCCGAGAAGCTCGCGCAGAAGGCTCTCGAGGTCTCCACGGCCAGAGCGGGCTGCATGCCCCGGGGCTGGCGACCCCGGTTCGAGGTACCGCCTGATCGTCTCCTTGAGTCGCTCGCTCGGCGTCATAGAGCCAGGATACCTCCCGTGCTTGCTTTTGCAAGCGCGCCGCACGGCATCCCTGGAGCGCCTCGGCAGAGCGTCAGGCCGCGCAGCTCGGGCTCAGCCGGCGACGTCGGACGAACCGCTCAAGAGCCGCTCGACGAGCTCCGCGACGTCACGCGCCTCGACGTCCGGCTCCGGCTCGAGCGGGCCGTGCCCGCGGTGCGTCACACCCGAGAGCACGAGCGCGAAACGTGCCCCGAGGCCGCGGGCGAGGGCTCCGTCTGTCGAAGCCCTGTCGCCGACGACGACGTCGACGGCACCGAGGCGACGGGTCGCGAGCGCCACCGACGGCGCGTACGGCTTGCCAGCCACGACGGGCGTCGCCCCGGACCCGTACGCGACGGCAGCGAGGACCGCGCCGCCACCCGCGAGCGGGCCGGCGGGCGTCGGGAACGTCGCGTCGTCATTCGTCCCGAGCAGGCGGGCTCCGGCGAGGACCGCCCGCACGGCTGCCGCCAGCCGGGCCGCGTCGAGCGCTGGGTCGATACCCACGACGACCGCGTCGAAGCCGTCGCCCCGGCGCGCGGCGCTCGCGTCGACGGCCTCGACCCCGCGGGCGCCGAGCGCCTCGCGTATCCCGGCGCCACCGAGCACGAGCGCCCGCTCGCCTGGCTGGCAGAGCCCTGCCGCGGCCTCGGCCGAGCTCAGCAGGTCGCGGTCGTCCGGTTCGAGACCGCACCGGCGCAGCTTGTCGAGGTGGTCGACGCGTCGCGCTGCCGAGTTGTTCGTGAAGTAGGCGACGCGCCGCCCGGAGCGCACCAGCCGGGAGATCGCGTCGGCCGCTCCCGGGATGGGCTCGTCGGCGAGCCAGACGACACCGTCCAGGTCGAACAGCCAGCACTTTCCCGTGCCGCCCTCTGCATGTCGCGTCGCGTCCCGTCCCATCCGGCGATCCTGGCACGCGAGAGCCCGGACCCGTTTCGAGGAGACCCGCCCCTCTGTGCTACGTAGGGGGTATGCCACGTTTCGAGCCGTTCGCCGGACTGCGCTACGACGCCCATGTGGCCCCGCTCGCCGAGGTCGTCGCCCCCCCCTACGACGTCGTCGGCCCCGCCGAACGCGACCGGCTCGCGTCGAGGAGCGCCTACGGCGCGATCCACGTCGAGCTCCCGGTCGCCGACGACGTCTCCGGCCTCGACCGCTACCACCACGCGGCAGCCCTGCTCGAGGGATGGGAGCGCGAGGGAGCGCTGCAGCGGGACGACACGCCTGCCTTCTACGTCTACAAGATGCGCTTTCGCACCGAGGACGGCGTGGAGCGCTCCACGACGGGCGTCATCGGCGCGCTCGGCCTCGACGAGATCGGCGGCGGCGAGGTCCTCCCCCACGAGCGGACGATGCCGAAGCCGAAAGGTGACCGCCTCGAGCTGCTTCGAGCCTGCAAGGCGAACCTCTCCCCGATCTGGGGCCTCTCGCTGTCCGCGGGCCTCGCCGCGGCGTGCAGCGACGCGACGGCGGGCCTCCCGGCTCCTCTGTCCGCCACCGACGACGAAGGAATCGTCCACGAGCTGTGGCCCGTCGTCGACACCACGGCGATCGAGTCGATCACGGGCCTCGTCGCCGAGACACCCGTCGTCATCGCCGACGGCCACCACCGCTACGAGACGGCGACCTTCTACAAGGCCGAGCGCCGGCGCGCGAACGACGGCGCCCCGGGTGCCTACGACGGCGTCATGGCGCTGCTCGTCGAGCTCAGCCCTCACGAGCTCGTCGTCCAGGCGATCCATCGCCTCGTCTCGGGGCTGCCGGAGGAGCTCGACGTCCTCGGACTCCTCGCGGAGCACTTCACGGTGCTCGAGGGTCCGCGCGACCCCGCCGCGATACCCGCCGAGATGGTCCACGCGGGAGCGATCGGGCTCGTGACGGGCAACGGCAACCACCTGCTCGTGCCTCGCCCTTGCCTGCTCGACGCGGCCGAGGCGGACCTCGACTCGAGCCGGCTCGACGTGGCGCTCGCGAGCCTCCCGGCGCACGAGCTCGTCTACCAGCACGGGACCCGGCACGCCGCGCAAGCCGTCGCGGACGGCTCCGTGCAGCTCGCCTTCCTGTTGAGACCGGCGACCGTCGAGCAGATCGCAGGCACGGCGCACAGCGGTCGGCGCATGCCGCCGAAGACGACGTTCTTCCATCCGAAGCCCCGCACAGGGATGGTGTTCCGGTCTGTGCCCGGCTGACCGGCGCTCCGACGGATCGCCGGCGCTCGCAGAGCTCCGCGTGCGCGATCCTCGAGCGGCACCGGGCCCACCCGGTGTCGCGACCCTACGACTCGCCGACCGTCCAGGTCGTCCCCGAGCGCAGCAGGGCGTCCACGTCGCCGGGTCCGCGCCGCTCCCGCACGGCGTCGATCTGGGCCGTGACGAGCGTCGAGTAGTCGGGGCGCTCGACCGCCCGGAACACACCGATCGGCGTCGGCTCGAAGGGTCCGCGAGCGAGGCGGGAGAGCATGAACGCCAGGCTCGGATCCTCTCGTGCCTCGTCGTGGACGAGCAACGCGCCCTCCCCGACGTCCGCGACGTCGACGACTGAGAGGCGCGCGTCGCTTCCGAGCACGACGCCACGCCGCCCGTCGGGTCCGAAGCGGATCGGCTCGCCATGGACGAGGGGCACCAGCATGTCGTCCCGGTGCTCCTTGCCGGTCACCCCTTCGAAAGCGCCGTCGTTGAAGACGTTGCAGTTCTGGTAGATCTCGACGAAGGCCGCCCCCCGGTGGTCGTGCGCCCGGCGGATGGTCGCCGTCATGTGCTTGCGGTCGAGGTCGTGGGTTCGCGCGACGAACGAGGCCTCGGCACCGAGAGCGACCGAGATCGGGTTGAACGGGGTGTCGAGAGAGCCGAACGGGGTCGACTTCGTGACCTTGCCCTGCTCGGAGGTCGGCGAGAACTGCCCTTTCGTCAGGCCGTAGATCTGGTTGTTGAACATGAGGATCGTCAGGTTGACGTTGCGGCGGAGCGCGTGGATGAGGTGGTTGCCACCGATCGAGAGCGCGTCGCCGTCGCCGGTGACCACCCAGACGTCGAGCTCAGGACGGCTGAGCGCGAGCCCGGTGGCGATCGCGGGAGCGCGGCCGTGGATCGAGTGCATCCCATAGGTGCTCATGTAGTACGGAAAGCGCGCCGCGCAGCCGATGCCCGAGACGAACACCGTGTCCTCGCGAGCGACTCCGAGCTCGGGAAGGAGCAGCTGGACCGCGGCGAGGATGGAATAGTCCCCGCATCCCGGGCACCAACGGACCTCCTGGTCGCTCGCCCAGTCCTTGCGGGTCGTGAGCTTCACGGAAGCCTCCGCCGTCACGGCTTGACCTCCTCGCCGGCAGCTGCGCCGGCAGCTGCGCTCGCCATCGGACCGAGCAGGCGGACGATCTCGCTCTCGATCTCCGACACGCGAAACGGCGTTCCCTCGATCTTCGCGAGCCCGACGGCATCGACGAGGAACTCCGCCCGCACGAGCCGGACGAGCTGGCCGAGGTTCGTCTCGGGCACGAGCACCCGGGGGTAGCGAGCGAGCACCTCGCCGAGGTTCGAAGCGAACGGGTTGAGGTGGACGAGGTGCACCTGGGCGACGGACAGACCTCGCGCCCGGACGCGGCGCACTGCGGCGGTGATCGCCCCGTAGCTCGAGCCCCAGCCGAGGACGAGGAGCGGAGCGGGTCCGCCGGCGTCGGCTCCCGGGTCGTCCACCTCGAGCTCCGGCAGGGATCGCGCGATGCCGGAGACCTTCGCGGCACGCAGGTGCACCATCGTCGAGTGGTTCGCCGGGTCGTACGAGATGTCCCCCGTGACGTCGGCCTTCTCGATCCCCCCGATGCGGTGCTCGAGCCCGGGGGTGCCCGGGAGCGCCCACGGCCGGGCGAGCGTCTCGGGATCCCGCGCGTACGGATGGAACGACCTCGGACCGGTCCCTTCGTCCGCACCGGCTCCCGGCGCAGGGGCAAAAGCGGGGTCGAGCAGCGGGAGGGTGCCCGGCTCGGGCAGCCTCCACGGCTCGGAGCCGTTCGCGAGGTAGCCGTCGGAGAGCAGGTAGACAGGCGTCCTGTAGGTCACGGCTATCCGCACTGCCTCGAGAGCAGCGGCGAAGCAGTGCGACGGCGTCCTGGCGGCCACGATCGGGACCGGCGCCTCGCCGTGACGGCCGTACATCGCTGCGAGCAGGTCCGCCTGCTCGGTCTTGGTCGGCAGACCTGTCGACGGGCCGCCCCGCTGGACGTCGACGACGACGAGCGGGAGCTCCAGGCTCACCGCGAGCCCGATCGTCTCGGCCTTGAGGTCGATGCCCGGTCCTGACGTGGTGGTCACGCCGAGGGCACCGCCGAAAGCGGCCCCGAGCGCAGCGCCGACACCCGCGATCTCGTCCTCGGCCTGGAAGGTCGTGATTCCGAAGTGCTTCTGCTTGGCAAGCTCGTGCAAGATGTCCGACGCCGGGGTGATCGGGTAGGAGCCGAGGAAGAGCTTGAGGCCGGCCTGGTGCGCGCCGGCGACGAGCCCCCAGGCGAGCGCCGTGTTGCCCGTCACGTTTGTGTAGGTGCCCGGCGCGAGCCTTGTCGCCGGGACCTCGTAGGAGGACTCGAAGAGCTCGGCGGTCTCGCCGAAGTTCCAACCAGCGCGAAGCGCCAGCGTGTTCGCCTCCACCACCGCCGGGCGCGACGCGTAGCGCGTCGCGACGAACTCGACGGTCGACTCGAGGCGCCGGTGGTAGAGCCAGGACACGAGGCCGAGGGCGAAGAAGTTCTTGCTTCTCTCCGCGTCCCGGGGCTTCGCCCCCGTCGGCTTGCACGCCTCGACCGTGAGGCTCGTCATCGGCACCTCGTAGACCCGGTATGCCGCGAGACTGCCGTCCGCGCGTGGGTCGGCCTGGTAGCCCGCCTTCACGAGGCTCCGCTCGTCGAACGCGTCGGAGTTGACGATGACCGTCGCGCCCGTCGCAAGGTCGCCGACGTTGGCTCGCAGTGCAGCCGGATTCATCGCGACGAGGACCGAGGGCGCGTCGCCCGGCGTCGAGATCTCGTGGTCGGCGATCTGGACCTGGAACGCGGACACACCGGCGAGCGTCCCCGCGGGCGCCCGGATCTCGGCGGGGAAGCTGGGCAACGTCGCAAGGTCGTTGCCGAAGAGCGCGCTCTCCGCCGTGAACTGGTCCCCGGTGACCTGCATCCCGTCACCGGAGTCGCCTGCGAAGCGCACCACGAGGCTTCCCAGCCTCTCCACACCGTGGCGGACGTCACGCTCCGCCCCGCTCGTACCACGATCGACTGTGCTCGTCACAACCTGCCTCCTCGTCGAGGCGGTGCTCACGCACGACACGCTCGGCCGTGCACCGATGCTAGCGGAGGGATCCGGAGCCACCCACACCAGTTGGCCGGAGCGTGCCTCGCGCTCCTGGCCGCGTGCCCTCAGGCGACCGTGACGGACCTGTCGAGGTAGACGTCCTGGACCGCGTGGATGATCTCGACCCCGTCGGGCATGGGCCGCTGGAACGCCTTGCGCCCGAGGATGAGCCCCATCCCGCCGGCACGCTTGTTGATAACGGCGGTGCGCACCGCCTCCGCGAGGTCGTCGGCGCCGGCCGACTCGCCTCCGGAGTTGATCAGCCCGATCCGCCCCATGTAGCAGTTGACCAGCTGCCAGCGCGTCAGGTCGATCGGGTGGTCCGTCGTGAGCTCGGTGTAGACGAGCGGATCCGTCCTCCCGAACCCGACCGCGGTGTAGCCACCGTTGTTGACCGGAAGCTTCTGCTTGATGATGTCCGCCTCGATGGTCACACCCAGGTGGTTCGCCTGACCGGTGAGGTCGGCGGAGAGGTGGTAGTCCGCGCTCGGCGTCTTGAACGCGTCGTTGCGCAGGTAGCACCACAAGACGGTGAACAGGCCGTGACGGTGGGCCTCGGCGAAGGCTGCGCTGATCTCGTGGATCTGGCGCGTCGACTGCTCGGAGCCGAAGTAGACGGTGGCCCCGACGCCCGCGGCTCCGAGGTCGACCGCCTGGCGGACGGAGGCGAACAGCACCTGGTCTTGCTTGGCCGGGTAGGTGAGCAGCTCGTTGTGGTTGATCTTCACGATGAAGGGGATCCTGTGCGCGTACCGGCGTGCGACAGCGCCGAGGACGCCGAGCGTCGACGCGACGGCGTTGCAGTCCGCCGCGAGCGCGAGTTCGACGATGCTCGCGGGGTCGAAGTACGTCGGAGCCTTCGCGAAGCTGGCCGCGCCCGAATGCTCGATCCCCTGGTCGACGGGGAGGATCGACAGGTAGCCGGTGCCCCCGAGCCGACCGTGGTCGTACATCGACTGGAGGTTCCGCAACACCGGGATCGACCGGTCACTCGCAGCGAGGACCCGGTCGATGTAGTCCGGTCCCGGCAAGTGGAGCTGCTCCCGCAGGATCGTGGTGCTCGCGTGGCCGAGCAAGCTGTCGGCGTCCGCGCCGAGCAATCGCGCAATGTCGACGCCCATGGATCTTCCTCCCGTGCCTCGCCGGTCCTGTCCCGCCGGAGCAGAGCTCCCCCGGGACTCGCCAACCTAGCCTGCGCGCGGCGGTCGGTCGCGGGCCGGCGACCACTGCTCAGCGCAGGGCTGCGAGCCTCTCGAGGGCGTCGGAGAGATCCGGATCCGCGTCGACGACCTTGCGGAACAGATCCCGGGCCCGAGGAAGGTCGCCGCTGCGCTCGTAGAGATCGGCGAGGGAGTACCACTGCCGCACGTGCCGGTCGAGAGGCTTGCGGACCGCGCGAAGCGCAGCAGGCTCGACGAGCGCGATCGCATCGGCGAACCGGCCACGATCGGCGAGCGAGCCCGCCATGACGAGCCGCCCCTCGGCGAGGACGTCGCTGCCCGCGCCAGCCGTGCGCAGCTCGGACCAGAGAACCTCCACGCGTGCGTGGTTACCGAGCGCGCGCTCGCAGTCGGCGAGGACAGGATGCTGGTCGACGGAGCCGGAGAGCTCGACGAAGGCCTGCAACTCGCGAAGAGCCTCCTTCCAGCGCCCGAGACGGTAGAGCGTGAGACCGTAGAGCTCGCGCACCGACGCGGCGGCGGGCATCGCCCGCGCGAGATCCCGCAGCGCCGAGAGCGCCTCGCTGTAGCGCTCCCGCTCGTAGGCGCGGGCCGCGTCGGTGAGCTTCGCCTCGAGTGCCGCGGCCTGGCGCGGCGCACCGAACGTCTTGATCTCGCTCGCGACATCACCGGGAATCGGCTTGCGACGGATCCTGCGGGCTGGGGCTGCAGCATCGCCGTCCCCGCCGCCCGCCGAGGACGAGCGGCGGCCGGCACCAGGGCGCTGCGACCTTGCCGAGCCGGCGGCGGGTCGATCCGGGTCCGCCGGCCCGCTCGCCCGAAGGTACGTCCGCCCGAGATCTTGACGAGCGGCGGTGAGGTTCCTCTCGCGCCACTGCTCGTCCCTGCCCCGGACCGGTGCGCCGGACCGGTCGGCTCGGCTCGGCAAATGATCTGGGCGGCCGTAGCGGTCGCCGGCGCCCGCAGCGCGCCTCGCAGGAGGGCGTCCGATCGGCGCGCGTGCGGTCGACGACCTCGCAGGACGCTGTGGCCCCTCGGACCGGACGCCGATGGCACCGCGGCGCGCGACGCCGCCCCAGCCTGCTCGCTCCGCCCGGCCGAAGTCCTCCCGTGGCTGGGCCGACCTCGTCGCATCGCCGCCCCGCGGCCGGCGCGCGTCGGACGACGGACGCTGCGAGGCCCGAGGCGCACGAGGGCGACCGTCCGAAGAGGTCGCGCCGGCCCCATCCGCGTCACGCGGCCCTCGCGAGCTGGGCCTGTCCGTGCGCGAGCTGGGCCTGTCCGTGCGCGAGCTGGGCCTGTCCGTGCGCGAGCTGGGCCTGTCCGTGCGCGAGCTGGGCCTGTCCGTGCGCGAGCTGGGCCTGTCCGCTGCGGTGCCACCGACACCACGCGATCCTCCGGCTCCTCGTACCGTTCGCGGGCCCGGCTGGGAAGCTCGGGCGGTCCGTCCCGACTCCCGATCCTCGACGGAGCCCCTCGCGTCGCGCGCGGCACGCGGGCGCCCCACCGCGCCGCGGCGCACGTCAGCACCCGAAGTGCGGGTCGTCGGCGGCCAGTAGTCGATCCTCACCGCTCCAGCACGTGGCTTCGCCGTCGTACCGGCACCGCGAAAGCCGCCACCTCGACGGTCGCTGGACGTCACCCGATCTCCCGGGCGCCCCCGCGAGTCGCCATGCGTAGCTCTCCCGCCCCTGTCCCCACCTCCACTACGCGACGGTCCCGCGCCCGAGCGGGCGGGACTCGGCGCACGGTCGTCGAGACGCGCTCTCGCCGAGCGTCCAGTCCCCGTGCCGCTGGCCGCGTGCTCCGAGCGCCCGACGGCGGGACGGCCCTGTGCGGGACGGCCCTGTGCGGGACGGCCCTGTGCGGGACGGCCCTGTGCGGGACGGCCCTGCGCGGGACGGCCCTGCGCGGGACGGCCCTGCGCGGGACGGCCCTGTGCGGGACCCGCGCTCACGCCTCGCCCGCCCCCCGCGCGTATCGTGCGCCCGTCAGCGGAGTGGCCCTGTGCGGGACGAGCCGGACGGCCCTGCGCAGGGCGCGCCGAGCGAACGGGCGACGGATCGCTATCTGGACGTCTTCTTGGCGGGGGAGCGGGGGCCACGGGCGCTGACCCTAGTAGCTGCAGCGACGACCACCGGACGCGACTCGACCCCCGTCACACGCGAAGAGCGCACGACGGGGGTCGAGTGAGATGAATCCCGGCGGCGACCTACTCTCCCAGGGAGTCTCCCCCCAAGTACCATCGGCGCAGGTGGGCTTAACTGCCGTGTTCGGGATGGGAACGGGTGTGACCCCACCGCCATGGCCACCGGAAACCTGTGGCTCCGCAGCCTCGTCACACTCCAATCTGGAATCTGAAGAGGCCACGGGAAAGCGCGAATGCGCCTCCCAGTGAGCCTTCCATAGCGAGCACGAGTGAGAACCTCCAAGCCCTCGGCCGATTAGTACCGGTCGGCTGAACGCGTTACCGCGCTTACACCTCCGGCCTATCAACGTGGTGGTCTGACCACGGGCCTTACCAGGTTAACCCTGTGGGAGATCTAATCTAGGAACAGGCTTCGCGCTTAGATGCTTTCAGCGCTTATCCCTTCCGCAGGTCGCAAACCAGCCGTGCCCTTGGCAGGACAACTGGCACACGAGAGCTGCGTCCGTCCCGGTCCTCTCGTACTAGGGACAGCCT
>JAJZCK010000261.1 GCA_021846125.1 Actinomycetes bacterium
GTCCTTGAACGACCCGGTCGGGTTCGCTCCTTCGATCTTCAAGAACACGTCGGCTCCGACGCGCTCCGACAGGCGTGGGGCCGGGAGCAGTGGCGTCCCACCTTCGTTGAGCGTGACGACCGGCGTCTCGTCGCCGACGGGAAGGAACTCGCGGTACCGGCGGATCACCCCTTCCCACGAGCGTCCGTGCGTCGGCGACGGGTCGCCTGCGCGGCCGCCGCGAAAGGGTGCAACCTCGCCGTCCACGTCCCCGCCTCTCAAGCTTCCGGGCCGACGACCCGGAGGAGCTGGCCGATCCGCTCGACCGCGTCCACCGCGCGCAGCCCTGCGAGGGTCGCCTGCACGTCAGCCTCTCGTGCCCGGTGGGTGATGAGCACGAGCCGGGCCTCGGGACCGAGGTCGACCTGCTCCATCGAGCGGATCGAAACGCCATGCTCGCCGAAGACCGCGGCGACCGCCGCGAGCACGCCCGGGCGGTCGACGACATCGATCGTCAGGTAGTACTGCGCTTCGAGCTCGTCGATCGCACGGATCTCGACGTGCTCGCGTGGCGGGAGGTGCACAGCTGCGCCGCTCGCGAGGCTCCGGGCCGCGTCGAGGACGTCACCGAGGACGGCGCTCGCCGTCGGCTTCCCGCCCGCCCCGCGTCCGTAGAACATGAGCTCGCCGATCGCCTCCCCTTCGACGAACACGGCGTTGAACGGGCCACGGACCCCGGCGAGAGGGTGGCCCTTCGGGACCATCGCGGGGTGCACCCGGACCCCGACTGCTCCGCTGTCACCGGCACGCTCTGCGACCGCCAGCAGCTTCACCTCGTAGCCGAGCCGGTGCGCGACGTCGATGTCCGCCACCTCGATCCGCTCGATCCCCTCACGGTAGACGTCACCGGCGACCACGTCCGCGTTGAACGCGATGCTCGCGAGTATCGCCGCCTTCGCCGAGGCGTCGTAGCCCTCGACGTCGGCGGTCGGATCTCGCTCCGCGTAGCCGAGGCTCTGCGCTTCACGGAGAGCCTCGCCGTAGCTCACGCGCTCCTCGCTCATCCGCGACAGCACGTAGTTCGTCGTGCCGTTCACGATGCCCGTGACGCGGCGGACGCGCTCGCCGGCGAGCGAGACCCGAAGGGCCCTCACGAGCGGGATCGCGCCACCCACCGCGGCCTCGAAGAGCAACTCCCTCGCTGCAGCCTCGGCTGCCGCGTAGAGCTCGGCGCCACAGTTGGCGACGAGCTCCTTGTTGGCGGTGACGACGGGCTTGCCCGCCTTCAACGCGTCGACGATCAGGGTGCGTGCAGGCTCGATGCCGCCGATGAGCTCGACGACCACGTCGACGTCGTCGGCGGTGACGACAGCGTGCGCGTCGTGGGTGAGCCGCGCCGGCGCGAGCGTCGTCGAACGGGGCTTCGCGAGGTTGCGCACCGCCACCCGGACGATCTCGAGTCGCACACCCGAGCGGGCCGCTATCCCCTCTGCATCGCCGTCGACCAGCTCGACGAGCTCGCCACCGACGTTGCCACAGCCGAGGAGGCCGACGCGGACCACGGGCCCGCCGGCCCGGGAGCCGGACGCCTCTCGCTCGGTCACGCGCACAAGGTAGCTCCTGTCCGCCGATGCGACGTCAGGGCTCGAGACGGAGGAGGTCCTCGACGGTCTCCCGCCGGACGACGATCTTGGTTTCGCCGCCTCCGACGAACACGACCGCCGGGCGCGGCACGCGGTTGTAGTTCGATGCCATCGAGAAGCCGTAAGCGCCCGTGACCGGAGTCGCGATCACGTCCCCCACCTGGGTCTGCTCCGGAAGCCGGGCGTCGGCGACGAGGACGTCACCGGACTCGCAGTGCTTGCCAACGATGCGGGCGGCGAACGGGCGGCGGGCGGCGACCGCGCTCGGCAGGAAGGCCTCGTAGCCGCTCCCATAGAGCACGGGCCTCGGATTGTCGCTCATCCCGCCGTCGACCGACACGTACGTCCGGATCCCCTCGAGCCGCTTGATCGTGCCTACCCGATAGCAGGTCAGCCCAGCTGTGGCGACGATCGACCGGCCGGGCTCGGCCGTGACGCGCGCCGAGTCGGGCACGCCGGCCGCCGAGCCCACCGCACGGAGGCACGACGCCCACTCGGTGATCGTCGGCGCCTCCTCGGCGCCGAGGTAGGCGACGCCGAGACCTCCGCCGATGCACAGCTCGCCGAGGTCGTAGCGCTCGAGCAGCGGCGCCAGCAGCGCCACCTCACGCTCGAAGGCGTCGAGGCGGAAGATCTGGCTGCCGATGTGGGAATGCACGCCGACGAGCTCGACGCCTGGCATTGCTCGGAGAGCGTCGAGCGCTTCGGTCGCCGCGCCGGACGCGAGCGAGAAGCCGAACTTGGAATCCTCCTGGCCCGTCATCACGTACTCGTGCGTATGGGCTTCGACCCCCGGTGTGACTCGGACCATGACCTGCTGAGGGACGCCGCCCGTGAGCTGCGGCCCGCCCACCAGGCGACCGATACGCGCGATCTCGTCGAAGGAGTCGACGACGATCCTCGCGACACCCGAGCGCATCGCGTCCGCGAGCTCGGCGTCGGACTTGTTGTTGCCGTGGAGGACGAGCCTGGCGCCCGGAACGCCGGCGGCGAGCGCGGTGCCGAGCTCTCCGGCGGTCGACACGTCGAGCGACATGCCCTCCTCCACGGCCAACCGAGCCATCGCCTTGCAGAGGAAGGCCTTGGTGGCGTAGGCGACCCCGGTGCCGAAAGCGCTCACCGCCTCGGCGCACCGGGCGCGCAAGTGGGCCTCGTCGTAGACGAACACCGGCGTGCCCACCTCGTCGGCGAGGTCGACGAGGTCCACCCCTCCGACGCTCAGCCGACCGTCAGGACCGACCTGCGCGCCGTCGGGCAAGAGGTGCCGTGCGAGCGGCTCCTCGCTCGGTGCGCCACGCGCTCCGCCATCGGACGGGACGGGACCGGTCGAGGCAGGCTCGGGCGCATGGCGGCTCGACATCGTCAGATGAGGATGCTCGACGCTCGACTAGCATGCAAGACGGTCCGGTGCGCTGGCCCCGTGGCGCAGCGCCCGCAGCCGCGGGATGCGAGCGCTGCGGCTAGTCGGTGAGGCCTCGTGCACCACAGGCCCTCGTAGCTCAGGGGATAGAGCACCGGCCTCCGGAGCCGGGGGCGCAGGTTCGAATCCTGCCGGGGGCACCGACCAGTCCTCCGCACGAACCTGTGCGGCG
>JAJZCK010000034.1 GCA_021846125.1 Actinomycetes bacterium
GGCCGAGCAGGCGGGAGAACACGGCGTTGGCGACGAAGCTGAGCACGCTCACGCTGAGGAGCCCCATGGTGAGGACGTGACGTCCCCGGCCTGCGTCGAGCCCCGGGACGTCGCCGCCGTCTGGCGTCCCGTGTCGCACGGCGGCCGACGCCCCATGGCTCCGGGGCGTCCGCCGGCCCGCGGTCACCGGCGGCGGGGAGGTCTTCCGAAGACCGCGGGCGGACCGCCGGCCGCGCGCGGTCCCCCAGCCGAGACGGGTCCGTCGCTCTCCGGCTCGTCCTCGCCGGACGCGCCGGGCGCGCTCCGCACGACGATCGGGTAGATCAGGCCGAACCCGGCGAGAGACGCCCCGTCGATGACGAACGACTGAGCGAGCGCCGCGAGCGGGATGGCGCGGGAGAAGCTGTGGTTCGTGTGTATCCACAAGACGAAGAGCACGGCGTCGATGGCGATCCCCGCTACTCCGGCGACGAGCCCGACGACGAGGCACGTCGCCGGGAGCGACGCCCGCTTGTGACCACGGCGGTGGCGGACCCGGCCCGTGACCGCCCGCTGGCGCTCGGATAGGACGAAGCCCGCGATGAGCGCCTGCACGCCGATGATGAGCGCGATGCCCGAGATGAAGCTCGGCTGCCAGCGGAGCGACCCGACAGCGAGGCCGGAGGGGTCCACGAGGCCCACCGCCTCCAAGGCAGCGCCGAACGCCATGAGCACGAGCCCCGGCGTGACGAGCATCAGGTGCGGAGCGAGGAGCAGGATCTGGCGGACGTGCCGCCAGCCGTCGGAGAACGTGTTGAGCTTGGACACTCCGGCACGCTGACGGTAGCCAGTGCTCGTCTCGCTGACACGAAGGCGCGCCCGCCCGGCGAGTATCAGCATCTCGGACGCGAACTCCATGCCCGTAGAGCTGAGCCCGAGCTCGAGGATCGCGTCCCGCCGGAACGCCCTGTAGCCGGACTGGCTGTCGGTCACCCTCAAGCCCTGGGCCGCCCGCCGGACGAGCATCGTGAGCATCGGAGTGCCGACACGTCGGTGCAAGAACGGCATCGTCGAGCTCGGTGCCTCGGACAGCCGCTCTCCGAGGACGATGTCTGCCTTCCCGTCGGCGACCGGCTGGACGAGTCGGGCGATCTTCGACAGGTCGTACGTGAGATCGGCGTCCGCCATCACGACGATCTCGCCGTGCGCATTCTCGATCCCCGTGCGCAGCGCCCTGCCGTAGCCCGGACGCTCCTCACGGACTACCCGCGCCCCGTGGGCCCGCGCGATCTCCACCGAGCGGTCCGTCGAGTTGTTGTCGACGACCAGGATCTCTCCCGAATACCCGGCTGCGTCGAGCGCAGCAGATGCTTCGTCGACACACTGCCCGACGGAGACCTCTTCGTCGAGGCACGGCAACACGACGGTCACGAGGACACGTTCGCCCGCGGCGGCTTCGACGGTCACGCGATGCTGCCTCCTGGCTCGTCCTCGGGCACCGGATGCGGCACCGGACCACCTTACTAGGCGAGCGGTGCTCACACCCACCAGGACTGGCTTCCGCACCGTGGTCGGCGGAGAGACCCAGCACGCGTCCACTATCCTGACTCGATCCGCACCGACCCGATCCGTCTGCTCGAGACCCCGCCGCGCTACCCGCCGTACACCGGTGGGGTGGAGAACGTCGCGCAGGCCGTGTGCACGCGCCTCGTCGCCAACGGCGACGAGGTCCTCGTCCTCTGCGCCGACGAGCCGCGAGGCGCTCGGGACGTGGGCGACGGTGTCCCGGTCCGGCGCCTCGGCTGGCGTGTGAAGCTCGCGAACACCAACATCACGACCGGCCTTCCGATCGCGCTCGTGCGTGAGCCCTGGGACGTCGTCCACACGCACCTTCCGACGCCGTGGTCAGCCGACCTGTCGGTCTTCGCCGCACGACTGCTCGGCCGGGGATCGGTCCTGTCGTTCTACAACGCCACCGTCGGAGACGGCTGGGCGGGTCTCGTCGCGCGTGCGTACAACGCGACGGTGCTTCGGTGGACGCTCCACCTCGCGGACCGCGTGATCGTCGTATCGGACGGCTGGCGAGACGAGCTCCTCGCTTTGCAGCCGCAGCTCGCGACCCGGCTCGTCGTCGTGCCGACGGGAGTCGACCTCGAGCGCTACCGACCGGGCGAGCGCGGTGACGGACGTCAGCTGCTCTTCGTGGGAGTCCTGGACCGCTTCCACCGCTACAAAGGACTTGACGTGCTCCTCGACGCGCTCCGGCAGGTGGGCGAACCCTTCGTCCTCACCGTCGTGGGCGACGGTGACCTCCGTGCGGAATACGAGCGCCAGAGCGAGCGCCTCGGTCTCGGGACATGCGTGCGTTTCGTCGGCAGACTTGACGATGACGCACTGCGTGCAATATATCGCTCGTCGGATGTCTACATACTGCCGTCGGACTTCGCGCGCCAAGAGGGCGGCTTCACGCTGACGGCGCTCGAGGCGATGGCGAGCGGCCTCCCGGTCGTGCTGGCCGAGGGCGCGGGACAGGTGGCCGTCGAGGCGGAAGAGGCAGGCGCTGGCGTCCGCGTCCCTGCTGGCGACGCGAGCAGTCTCGCCTCGGCGATCTCGGGGCTCCTCGCCGACGGCGGGACGCGCGCGGCGATGGCATCGGCAGCGCGGGCATTCGTCGAGCGTCGGCACTCCTGGGACGAGATCGCCGAGCGACGTCGTGCGTTGTACGCCGAGGCCGCCGGGGCCGCCCGGGCACGCCGGCGGCGCGTCGGGACGCGCCCGATGCGGTGACTTTGGGGGCACCGGGACTCCCGGGGCACCAGCTGCAGGCGAGCACGAGACCGCCAGCGAGCAGCACGGCCCGCGTCGCCGCTGTCGTCGTCGCGTGGCGCGAGCTCGGCGCGACCGTCGAGGCGATCGAGAGCCTGCTCGCGTCGAGCGTCCCTTTCTCTCCGGTGATCTGCGTCGCGCAGCAGTACACGCGCGGCGACCTCGCACTGCTCGAGGCGGCTCTCCCAGGGCACGTGGTACTCGACGTAGCGGAGAACCTCGGCTTCGCCGCCGCGGTGAACCTCGCGATGGACGAGGCACTAGCGCTCGGAGCGGACTGGGTGCTGCTCGCCAACAACGACGCGACAGTCGACCCGGCATGCGCCGAGCGCTGTCTCGCCGAAGCGGACCGGCACGAGCACGTCGCCGCGGTTGGTCCCGCGGTGGCGTACGCGCACGATCCGTCGCGACTCTGGTTCGCGGGGGCCACGCACAGCCGTCGCTTCGCTCTCGTCTGGCACCGCGGTCATTTCTCCGGCGTAGACAACATCCCCGGGAGCGCAGACAGTGACTACATACCAGGCTGCTGCGTCCTGATAAGCGCCGCGGCCTGGCGCGACGTCGGGCAGCTCCGCGAGGACTTCTTCATGTACTACGAAGATGCCGAGTGGGGAGAGCGGGCAAGGGCTCGCGGCTGGCGGCTGCGGTACCTCGGCGAGGTGCTTTGCCACCATGCGATGGCGCTTTCTTCCGGCCAGGACGGCAGCCGCCTGCTCGCAGAGTCGACGGCGTACTACCTCGAACGAAATCCCCTCCGCTACGCGCGAGAGACTCCGGACGCGGTGCTGCGGATCAGTCGCACCGTCGGGGTGCTCACGGTCTGGACCGCCTACAACCTCACGAGGATCCGACCCTCGCAGTGGCCGTCGGTCGGGCTCGCGTGCCTGCGAGGCATGCGCGACGGCTGGACGGGAACGATGGGCCCACGCCCTGAGGGTCGCTCCGCGCGGTCCGGGCGCACTCGCGCCGCCCGGGCACCTCGCCGGCGCGGCGGCGAGACGTCGGGCACGGACGGTTCCGCAAACCCCGACGACGGCGCTCCTCCGGTCGACGGCGCTCCCCCGGTCGAAAGGACGCCGCTCGCCGGTGCGCGCTGCGTCGTCGTCTACGACTGCCTCTTCCCCTGGACGATCGGCGGCGCAGAGCGCTGGTACAGGGTCCTCGCCGAGCACCTCGCATCTGCCGGGGCACACGTGACCTACCTCACACGCGTCCAGTGGGACGGTCCGCCGCCGTCGATCCCGGGCGTCGAGGTGGTCGCAGTCCAGGGTCCGGCCGATCTCTACCTGGCCGACGGGACACGTCGCACGGGACCGCCCCTGCGCTTCGGCGCAGGCGTGCTCTCCTGGCTCCTGCGTCACCGAGACGACGTCGACTCCGTCCACGTCGCGAACTTCCCGTACTTCTCGCTCCTCGGAGCACGGATCGCGCTCGCCGGCACACATGTAGCCGTCTTTGCCGACTGGTTCGAGGTCTGGCCCGCGACCTTCTGGCGGAGCTATGCCGGGACTGCTGCCGGGACGGCTGGGGTCGCCATCCAGCGATTGTGCATCGCCTTGTCACCTCGATCGCTCGTGTTTTGGGAGCACACGGCTCGCCGCATGCGGGAACGCCACCACCGCGGAGAGCTGACAGTCCTCCCGGGACTGCTACCGGGAGCGCGGGTCGACGGTCTGGTCCGGCTCGATCCGCCCGCGACCCCCGTCGTCTTGTTCGCCGGACGGCACGTGAAGGACAAGGGCGTGCGCATGCTCCCCGAGACGCTCCGCCGTGCCCGCCGCTCCCTTCCCGACCTGCAGATGGTGATCGCCGGGGAAGGACCGGAGACAGGCCATGTGGTGAGCGAGATGCGTCGGCTCGGCCTCGAGCCCGCGGTGAGGATGACCGGCAAGGTCAGCGACGAGGAGCTGTCGAGGCTCATCGGACATGCGTCGTGCGTCGTCGTCGCGTCCGTACGCGAGGGCTACGGGCTGATGGTCGTCGAGGCCGCTGCGCGCGGCACGCCGGCCGTCGTCGCAGCGCACCCCGAGAACGCCGCGGTGGGCCACGTGGTCGAAGGCGTCAACGGCTTCGTCGTCGAGCCGAACCCGGAGGGACTCTCCCGCGGAGTCGAGCTCTGCGTCGCGGGTGGGGCGGCACTGCGATCCTCGACGGCCAGCTGGTACGCCTCCAGGGCCGCTTCGATGAGCATGGAGAGCTCCGCGTCGACAGTCGTCGCGCTCTACACCCGCCACGGCATCGGCCTCCGTCGAGACGGTCAGCGCGGCGCGAACCTGCAAAACGTGACCGGCTCGAAGCCGGCACCGATGTGAGCCGCCTCGACCTCGCACGCCCGTGCGACGAGCCCTGGCGCACCGAGCCGCGCGAGATAGCGTGACGTCCCCTTCGGAGTCGCGAGCCCGTGCCGAGCCGGGACGTCGACGAACACGACGTCGACCGTCCCCCCGTCGTGCCGCACCCGGGCGAGCGCCCGGTGCACGAGCACACGGTTGGCGGGTGTGAGGAGGTTCCCGATGCCACCGATGGCAACGACGCGTGACGGTAGCTGGGGGAACAAGAACCCCATCGGCTGCCCGCCTACCTCGACGAGCGCGTCGACCTTCGCGTTGTCGAGCAACGGCGGCGTGCGGAGGCTGAAGTACGTGCTCCCAAAAGGCACGCGCAACCAGTAGTTGCCCGGGGACTCGGTGACGACGCAGAGTGCGCAGGCCAGAAGGACCGCCGGTACGAGAGATCTCGCCGCCCGCGGCGCCCAGCGCGAGCCATCGGGGACGAGCGCAACCAGCCTGCGCACTACTGCAAGAATGACGACGGGCGAGAGCATCTCGAGCGGCAGGACGTAACGGTAGATGCTGAACACACGCATCCAGAGCGCCAGCGAGACGCCGAACGTCGCGACGAGATAGCGGTCCGCATCCGCGTCGCGTGCGCCGGCAGCTCGGACAGACGTCTCGTCTCCTGCCGAAGGGGTGCCAGCACCCGAAGGCTCGCCTGCCACCAAAGCGCGACGGCCCGGACGGCGGCGGGCGACCGTCCGCAAGAGCGCACGTGTGGCCACAGCGAGCACGAGCACGGCGGCTAGGACGTACGCGAGCGGCAGCGACAGCTCACGGAACGGGATCTCTCCGACGGCCAGAGGGTGGACGATCCAACGGAGCGGGAAGTCGAGCCCCTGGAGAAGCGACTTCGGCCCGTAGCCTCCTCCGGCCAAGCGCGGCTTCGGCACGTTCGGCGAGTGGAAGATGCCGAACGACGCCTGGGTGAAGGCGATCGGGTCCCTGTAGTGCACCCAGAGGTACCAGCTCCAGTATCCGGACGTCACAAGCACCCCGGCGACGCCGCCGAGCGCGCCTGACCCGAGCCGCCGGACGCGCTCCCTCACCCCACCTCCGACGGCGAGCGCGCCCGCGACGACACCGACGGCGACGGGCAGCTCGGAGAGCTTGAGGCCGGCACCCGCACCCGCTATCGCTCCGGCGGCCGCCCATCGCCAGAGCTCGCCACCGCATCCGCGTCGGTCGATCGCCTGGAGCGCGAGCAGCACAGCCGCGAGGAGCGGAACTGCGACGATCGTGTCACCCATCGAGTTGCCGAGCTGCGCGGCGAAGCCACCTGCGACCGCTGCTGCGACGCCGGCCGCGAAGGCGAGGACCCACGAGCGGGCGAGCCGGTGCGCGACGAGGACGACGAGAAGGGGTCCGACTCCCTGGAACGCACCGATCGTCGCCGCTTCGAGCCGTGGCGGGCTGTGGTTGATGAGCAGGTAGATCGGGACGTCGAGCAGGGGATTGATGAGCGACTGGAGCTGAGCGGCGAAGACGTCCACGCCGAGCCGGTCGTGGAGGAACGCGTAGGCGATGTAGTAGTGGTAGTTCAACAGGTCGTAGTTCGCGTCCTGACCGATCGCGAGCGCCGCGAGCGCGCAGCCGACCGGGAAGGCGAGCAGCAGCAGGCGGCGCAGCCCGACCGCGTGCGCGCCGGCAGCTCCGAGCAGTCCACGGGTGGCGGCACTGGCCCGGCGGTACATCTCGGTGCGGCTCACGAGTCCGTCGAGCGGCAGGCTACGGCACGTCCCTTTCCGGTCTTGCGATCGGGCGCCTGGGCGCCGACATCCCCGGCGCACTTGTCAGTAGTGTTACGAAGCTAGCACCGGGCGCTCCGCGGCCGTCGCCGCGGCCCGTCCGTGCCTCGTCTGCGAGGTCGGGCCTCCCGCCCGCGGAGGACCAGCTACCGTGCCGGGACCAGGACTGCGCGTCCGAGCACCCGGCACGGTGGACAGGAGACCCGATGGCGCACCGAGCGCCCAGCACGACTGCGGCGACGCGGCCCCGCGCGAGCGCCGCGTGCCGCGGGAGGCCGGACGGGACCGGGGGGCTCCGGTGGCTCTATCCGGCCGTGCTCGCCCTCCTCCCGCTCGGCTGCGCGCTCGCGGCCCTCGCGATCGGCCAGGACGCGAATTTCGACCTGTTGAACTACCACTTCTACGATCCCTATGCGTGGCTCCACGGCCGCCTCGCTGTCGACGTGCTGCCCGCTTCGCTGCAGAGCTACCTGAACCCACTCATCGACGTCCCCTTCTACGAGCTCATGAGGCACGTGCCTCCACGTGCCGAGGCGGTTGTCATCGGCGCCGTGCAGGGCTGCAACCTCGTCCTCGTCGCGGCCATCGCCCGCAAGTCGACCGGGTCCCGGCTCCTCGCCGTCGCCGCTGCGGTCGCCGCGGGCGTCGCCGGCGGCTTCGCCTCCGAGATCGGCAACTCCATGGGCGACACGATCGTCAGCATCCCCATCCTTGCCGGGGTCTGGTGCGCGCTGTGCGCGATCTCGCGCTCGGGCGCGGCGCCGGGCGCGCGAGCGGAGCACGCGGGCGAGCCGGACGGGCAGGGCTGCACAGGGCGAACGAGACGGGGATCCTCGGCATGGAGCCCCCGGCGCACCGAGACGGCCTGGTGGGCAGCAGCCGGAGCGCTTGCCGGGCTCGGTGTGGGCCTGAAGCTCTCCGAGCTCGAGGTCTGCATCGGTCTGGTCGCAGCTGCCGGAGCGATCGCGGGCTCGTGGCGCGACCGGTTGCGCCGGGTCGTCGTCGCAGGCGTCGCGGACGCCGCGGGCCTGCTCGCGACCGCTGGCTACTGGACGGCGCACCTCTGGGTCGCCTACCGGGACCCGCTCGTGTTCGACGCGTCGTCGAACGCGCTCTTCCCAACTCCCTACCTCCCCGCCGCTGCGGCCCAAGGTCGGGGATTTCTTCCCGCCGACCTGCTCCAGGCGATCTTCTATCCCGTGTACTGGTTCTTCCACCCCCTGGCCGTGGCGGAGATCCCGCTGCGCGAGCTTTCGATCCCGCTCGCGTACGTGCTCGTCATGGCGCTCGTCGTCGCCGTCGTCGTCCGCTCGCTCTCCCGCCGCGCCAAGAACCTCGGGATTCGCGCCTCGGCGGCGCGAGCTGGTCACCTGACCCCCCGAGCCGGCGAGCGGGCGGCGCCTGCCGCAGAGGGCGAGCTCGCATTCGAGCAAGGAGCGGACCGCTTCCTGCTCGTGCTTTTCGCCGTGTCCATGGCGGTCTGGACCAAGCAGCTCGGGGTGTACCGCTACCTCATCCCCGTCGAGCTCCTCGCACCCGTCGTCATCTGGTCGGCCCTGCGGCGACTCTCCTGCCTCTTCACAGCTCGCGGGCACGTCGGCGGGGCGGCCGCGGCTGCCGGGACACCGTCGGTGACACGCCGACGGGTCCTAGCCGCCTCCTTCTTAGCCGCCTGTGCGGCATGCGCGGCGACGGCGTATCCGGCGAGCTACTGGCTGCGCGCACCATTCGGGTCGACCTTCTTTCGCGTGCCGACACCGCCGCTGCTCGAGAACGGCAAGCCGGACGCCGTGCTCCAGGTGAGCGAGCAGCCCCTCGCTTTCATCTACCCCCTCCTGCCGCGCCGAGTGATCGCCGTAGGCTACGTGGGCAACATCATCGACCCGACCTATGTGCGGCTCGCAGACTCCGCGGCTCACCGGGCGCTCGAGGCGGGCGGGTCCGTGCTCGTCGACTTCGTGGGCTCCTACGGCCGCGGGACGAGGACACCACCCGGTACGCAGGCCTATCTCGCAGAGCTCGGACTCGCAGGCTTCACGCCCGACGCGTGCGACGTCGACCGCGCGAGCGTCGGAGCGGCGCCCTTCTACCTCACGTTCTGTCGGCTCGAGCGGCCCGGAGGCGGTCCCGCGGGCAAGCGGTGACGAGCTCGAGTCGATCGCGCATGAGACGACCGACCGCAGCCGAGCTGTAGCGCCCGCGAATCGCTGCCGCGGCGGACGCTCCTATGCGTCGCCGGAGCTCCGGATGGTCGTAGAGCATGCGGAGACGTCGCGCCGCCTCGCCGACGTCGGGCTCCGCCCACGTCTCGCCAGCGGCGTAGACGTTGCGAGCCGCCGGATTGAAGCGAAGATCACCCGCGTCGACCTCCGTCGTGCGGTAGCCGACCGGGCACGAGCTCGCCACGTGGAGGAAGTCGGCAGGTCCGGAGTACGCGGTGGCGACGACCGGCCGGCCGAGGAGCATCGCCTCGGCGATCCCGAGCCCGAAGCCTTCGGCGCGATGGAGCGACACGTAGACGTCGCACGAGGACGTGAGCGCGGCGATCTCGCTTTCGGTCATCTCCACGTCGAGGATCGTCCCCCCGACGTCCGCGACCGCTCGCCCGAGCGCGAGGGATGCCTCGGGCAAGCTGGCAAGGTTGATCGTCTTCACGACGAGGTGGACGGACCGAGCACGCTCGTCCGGGGAAAACGCCCGGCGGAACGCCTCGACGGTCGCTAGCGGGTTCTTGCGGGCAAGCGTCGAGCTCGCGTCGAAGCTGCAGAGCACGAGAAAGCGGTCGTCAGGCAGGCCGAAGTCCCGTCGGGAGTGGCCCTCGTCCACGGCAGGCTCGACGACGCAGGGCACGATCTCGACGGGACAGAGCGCGTGCCTGCGGAACACCTCGGCGACGAACTGCGACGCCACCCAGATCTCGTCGACGCGCGCGGTCTCGCGAACGAGATCCGGCGGCAATGTGGCGAGCTCCCAGAACCACGACGCGACCACCGGCCGCGAGCTGCCGTCGGGGCGCAGGAATGTCTCAGGGACGACATGGAGCTCGTTCACGTTCAAAAAGACGAGGTCGACCCCGTAGGGTCGGCCGCGCGGCAGCGTGCGCAGGTCCGCGGGCAGACGATGCGCGGCTCGCGGCGCTCCGTAGTCGTAGTCGACGAGAGCCACGGGAACGCCGGCACCGACGAGGGAGCGCACGCTGCGCCGCGCCGCCTCCGCCAACCCGGTGGTCGCCTCCCAGCTCGCGATCGCATTGACGCCCGGAGCGGATCGACCGCCAGCGCTCGCGGGAGCCAACTCCCGCTCAGGGTCGCCGGGCAAGCAGCGCGTACCCCCACGCGCCCGGTGCGTCCGGCGACGGTCCACCCCGACTCGCGAGCGGGCGCACCTCGGCGCGGATGAACCCGCGCGCCTCGGCCAGGAACGCCAGGAACGCAGCATCCATCTCACGATCGGGGACGCCCGAGCGACGTGGCGACGCGCTGGGGGCAGCGCGTAGCGGGTCCGTCGTGTCGACGACGAGCAGGCCGCCCGGCTCGATCACGTGCGCTGCGAGGTCGAAGAGCTCCACGAGCCCTTCGGGTTCCAGGTACCCGACGACCCTGACGGCGGTGATCGAACCGAGGCTCGCCTCGGCGAGGCCGCGCAGGTGCCCGACGACATCGGCGACGGCGACGCCGGCCGCCTCAGGAGCGCCGGACGCACGGGCCGCGTCGGGCTCGATGCCGTACGCATCGAGGCCCGCCTTGCGGAGACGCTCGAGCCATTCCCCGCGTCCTGCCCCGATGTCGAGGACCGGCTTCGACGTGCCGGCGCCGACAACGTCGGCGAGGTACGCGGCAGCCCTCTCCTCCGCCCGCTCCAACGGGTCGCGCAGCGCGTCGTCGAACGCGGCACGGATGTGCTCGAAGGCGCTCGGGAGCCCGCAGAGCTGAGATGAGTCCGGCGGGCCGGGGAGCGACTCACGGAGCCTGCCGAGCACGAGGTCGACCTGGGCGAGACGGATCCTCGTCGCCGCGAGCTTGTGCTCGAGGATCTCGTCCGACGCGCCGAGCCTCCGTTCGAGCGCCTCCTCGGCGCAGCGCCGCTCGGCCAGGTCTGCGGCGACGACGTCCGCGCCGGACTCGACGCGCGCGGCCAGCTCGCCTATCTCCGTGCGGAGAGCGCCCATGCCGTCGTGGTAGCGCGCGAAGGACTGCCGCTCGACGAGCTCGAGATCGCGGCGGACCGCCGCGAGGTCGTCCTCGAGCGAGGTGACCGCATACCCCTGGCTGTCGAGCTTCGACGTCGCCGCTTCGATCGTCCAGCCCTGGCGCTCGGCCGTGTCGCGCAGCTCGCCGGCGAGCGATTGCACCCGGTCGAGCGCGAGGCGGAGCGCATCGAGAGATGCCCCCTGGCTCTCGACGGTCGGCGCGAGCGCATCGAGCGCGTAGCCGTGGCTTTCGAGCTTCGGCACGGCGGCCTCGATCGTCCACCCCTGGCGCTCGAGCGCGGTCGCGAGATCGTCGACGCGCCGGGCAAGCAGACCGAGATCGGCCTGGACGGCCGCGACCGCAGGAGCAACGTCGCCCGCGCGACGGCCTGCATCCTGCTCGGCGAGTGCCGCCCGCACCTGGGCAACCTGATCGGCCAGCACATGGTTGTACGCGACCTGGTGCCGCAGCACCGGCCAGGCCACCCTGGCGACAATCCGCCTTGCGAAGCCCACTCGGGCACCGGCGCCCGCGCCGAGCCCGAGATCGGGTCCCGGCGATGGCGAGCTCGGCTCCGGCCGGCGTGGTGACGGCTGTGACAACGACGCTCTCCTTCCTCGCCGGCACGCCCGACTGCCTGTGTGCTCGGCTACGCGACCTCGATCGCCCGCGAGACCGGCGGCAGCGGCTAGGCAGACCCTAACTCCTAGGAGGCCGCTTGTCGTCGCCGGGCGCGCTCGACGCGACGAGACCTCGTGCCTCGGCCAGATCGACCGTCTCGTCGGCACGCCTGCTCGTCGCTACGAGGGTCGCGAGTGCGGTGCTTCCTGCCCGACCGACCGACCGGGAGCTGAGGTGGGCCACGGCTGTCGCGCGCGCAGCGGCTCCCATCCGCTCGCGCCGCGCAGGGTCGGCCGCGAGCCGTCGCATCCAGCGCGCCGCTCCCTCGATGTCCGGCTCGATCCAGAGGTAACCGCTCCCAGGTGGTGCTCCTGTGCCCGCGTCGAGATAAGCGTCAGCATCGGCCACGTCGCGCACCGAATAGCCGACGCGACAGCTGTCCCGTCCGCTCGTGTGGCCATCGAGGGAGGACCAGCCAGTGGCGACGACCACCTTGCCCTGCGCCATGGCGTCCGCGATCTGCAGGCCGAACGGCTCTGACCGGTGCAGCGAGACGTAGACGTCGCTCGCTGCCATGAGCGCCCGCAGCTCGCTCGGAGAGGGATCGGCGACGAAGGTGCCGCGCACCCGGGCGACCTCCTCGGCCAGGCGCTCGGCGGCCTCGGGCCGCGCACCGACTCCCCCGAACGCGAGGACGAGGCGCGCCGTCATGCCGCGCTGCGCGTGCGGAAATGCCGCACGAAATGCGTCGACCACGGCAAAGGGGTTGGCGTGCGAGATGCCCGAGCTCGCGTCGACGCTGGCGAAAAAGCCACACGCGCGAACCTCACCACCGCCTGCAGTGTCGCCAAGGGCATCGGGCACAGCGGCATCGGGCAGCCGTGCGGGCCAGGGGACGATCGCCACCGGCACCGTCGTGCTCATCGCAGCGACCTCGGCGCCGTGCTCACCTGGCACCCACACCTGCTCGGAGAGCTCGAGCAGTAGGCGGTGGTCGGTCGTGAAGGGCACGAGCCCCGGCGAGAGAACCGCGACGACGCGATGGCCGCGAGCGCGTCGGACGCGGGCCAGAGACCCGGCACGCTGGGCCCCGGCGTCGTCTGTGACGTAGAGGTCGACGATATGAGGGCCGCGCCCTGCGACCGCGATGTCCGCGCGGTCGAGCTGCAGCTCGGCGCGCTTGACGAGAGCACGATCACGGCGGGCGTGCGCTGCAGCCTCGACGCGTGCCGCATGGGCCCGCGCCCGTTCGTCCTCCCCGGCGCCGCCCGGCGGCGAACCGCCTCTGCCGGGGTGTTCGACGGCGTCGCCGTCGTGCGCGTCCTCGGGCCCGACCGTCTCGGCGACCGGACCGAGGGGGGGAGCCAGCTCGACGAGGACCACGTCGACCCCGTCCGAGCGCAGCGCCTCCCCGAGACGCCGGGCGGCCAATGCCGTCCCGCCGTCGCCGCCCGGCGTGAACAGGTTGACCCCGAGAACGGCACGCGTCGCGAGGAGCAGGTGCCGCCGGCGCTCTCGCGTCGCGTCGCGTCGCGTCGCGCAGTGCTCGACGTGACGTACGTACTGCTCGGCGACGACTCGGTACGTCGCTTCGCGCTCCACGAAGCGTCTCGCTGCCTCGCCGGCGCGCCGGCACCTCTCGGGATCGGACGCTGCCGCGTCCATCAGCTCGACGAGGCTGTCGTGCTCGCGGTCGAAGTCGGTCGTCACTCGCCAGCAGTAGCGGCTGTCGAGCTCGCGGAACTGCAGCACGTCGCTCACGATGGCCGGGCGGCCGGCACCGAGCGTCCGCATGAGCGTCGCGCTCATCTCGCCGGCGGTCGGCCAGCGCAGCGAAATGCCGACGTCGCAGAGCGACATCTCCCGCTCGAGGTCCTCCAGCCGGAGGTTCGTCTTCACCTCGAGCGCGCCGCCGAGCTCACGTCGCTCCGCGATCCTCCGGATCTCGATCTCGAGGAGGCGGTCGTCGGAACGCCCTGCGACGACCATACGAGCGAGCGGACGGCGAGAGCGCACCTCGGCGAACGCCTCGACGATCGGCAAGATCCTCTTGTAGTAGTTGATGCCGCCGAAGACGCCGAAGACGACCTCACCTGGCTGGCGCGCCACTGGGCGCGGTACGTCGGGGACGAGCTGGGCCGGAAGCTGGATCGTGGCGACGTCCGAACCCTGGTAGCGCCGGGTCATCTCGCGAGCCATCGCAGCGGAGTGGACGAGCGTGCGGACGTTCGACTCGACGATACGCCGAGACAGAAGCACCTCGAGCCGGTCGAGGTCGATCCTGCCGTTGCCAGCGTCGACGAGCGGGAGATCGTCGTCGAGCCCGATCTCCGGCCGGTCGTAGGCGACCTCCTCACGAAAGATCGTGCTCTGCGCATCGCCGCACATCTCCGCGGTGAAGTCGGCGAGCGAGGGGTCGTGGAGGACGAGCAGGCCCGGCTCCTCGAACGCCCTTCCGTAGATGAACCGGTGGAAGTTCGGATTGTTGCCCATCTGATAGATGTTGCAGTCGAACGCATCTTCCCTGACGCTCGAGGCCCCGACGACCTCCACCCCGTCGGGGGCGCGGACGCTGTAGAGGACGTCGTCGCTCACGACGGCGGTCACGTCGAGCAGGCTCCTCAGCTCCTCGAGCAGCTCGTAGCTGTAGTCCCCGATCCCCGTCCGCTCCGGTGGCAGGGGAGAGAAGTATCCGACCCGCATGGGAGCGAGTCCCTACGGCCGGCGGCCGACGACCACGTAGTCGGCGGGCGAGAACAGGTGGACGTTGACGACGTCGACGAGCGCACCGACTGCTTCGGCCCAAGGCTCGTCCGGCTTCGGTCGCTCGAGACCCTGTGCCTGCTCGGCGCGTTCGAGACGGCGGACCTCCACCGCGCCGAAGCCGCGTGCACCGACGAGGAACGCGAGGAGCGCAGGCGGGATCGGCCGGCGGTGTGTCGGGTCGAGGTAGAACGACGACGCCCCGACGACGACGTTCTCGGGGTTCTGGGTCTCGAGCAGGATCACGCCTCCCGGGCGGATCGCCTGCGCCGCGAGCTCGATGATCTCGATCAGCTCGTCGGTCGCGAGGTGCTCGACGACCTGGATGGCGGTCACCGCAGCGAGCGATGCCGGCGCGAGGCCGGCGAGATGGGCGCGCGCGCCCTCGCCACGCACATCGAGCCCGCGCTCCTTGCAATGGGCGACATGCTCGGCGTTCAACTCGATGCCGTACGCATCCACTCCTCCTGCTGCGAGGATGTCGAGCAGCTCGCCCCGGCCGCAGCCGATGTCGAGGACGGGGCCGCCGAGACCGGCAAGGTCCTCGAGGTACGGACGGACCCGCTCGCGCACGACAGGCGCCGGCCCCCGGAACGCCTCGGCGAAGACTGCCTCCAGGCTCTCGAAGCCACTCGGCAAGGACGCGAGCTGCTCGAGAGGCGGCACCCCCGGGAAGCTCCGGCGCGCCTCCGCGAGGAAGAGGTCGAGCTGGCCCATGCGGAGCCAGACGTCGTCGAGAGCGGCCCGCCAGGCGTCCTTGTGGCCCGCCGCCTCCGCGACCGCGTCGCGAGCCGCGTCGCGAGCCGCGTCGCGAGCGGCACCGACCGCCGCGGCGACCGCTGACTCGAGACTCTCCCGAGCCGCCGCGGCAGCGGTCTCGGCCGCGCGGTCGGCAGCGGCAGCGACCGCCTCCGCCGCGCGTGCAGATGCGCCCGCGAGCGCTGCCTCTCGGACCGTCGGGACAGAGGACTCCAGCTCGTCGAGGCGCAGCTCCGCCTCGTCGAGGGCCGACCGCAACCGGCCGATGCCGTCGTGGTAGCGGGCGAGCGCCTGGCGCTGGCCGAGATCTACCTTGTCCTGGACCAGGTCGATCTGCCGGATGAGGTCGCCGGTCGCCCGTTCGAGGTGGGTGAGGAGGAACTCGTGACGGTCGAGCGGCTCCTCGTGGCGGACGAGGACGCTGCTGTGATGCGCGAGATCGCCATCGACACGTGCGAGATGGACGAGGTCGGCGTCGAGGCGCGCGCGCACAGCATCCAGCTCAGCGAGGAAGGAGCGGTTGACCTGGACCTGATGGCGCAGGAACGGCCAAAGCAGCCGGCCGAGCAGGCGCCGGACCGACCGGAACCTCCCCGGTCCGACCGGGAGCCCGAGGTCCGCGTGGGTCTCGGCAGCGGCCCAGCTCGGGGTCAGACCCGGCACGACTCGCCGCTCGTCGTGGTCGGCTCGATCGTCGCCATGGCCTTGTAAGCCTACAGGGGGTCGGGCCACGCTGCCGAACCGTCACCGGCAGGCGAGCGTCTCCCGACGGACGCGGGCGGCTCCGGAGGCAGGGCCGCCTCCTGCAGCGCCGCGCCTCAGCGCGGCCTCGCCGCCCGCAGGCGCCATGAAGGCCGCTGGCGTGCGGCGACCCGGCGGCGCTCGGCGAGCACGGACTGCGCGTGGGCGAAGCGCTCGGCGACGACACGGGCGCGCGCGTCGAGGCCGTGCTCCGTGAGGACGTCGACCCGTGCCCGGGCACCTCGTGCGCGCGCAGTCTCAGGATGCTCGTACACCTCACGCATCAACGCTGCAGCGGCATCGAGGTCGGGCTCGGCCCAGCGGACCCCGTGCGGGTACGGGTCGTGCGCGACGGGCACCTCGCCCGGGGAGTACGGGACGAGGTAGGAGTTCTCGTGCGACATGAAGTCGAGGTTGCCGGAGTACGCGGTCGCCACCACTGGCTTCGCGAGGGCCATGGCCTCCGCGAGGGTGAGGCCGAAGCCCTCCGAGCGGTGGAGCGACACGTAGCAGTCGCATGCAGCCATGAGCGCCGACTGCTCTCCACGGTCGAGGTAGTGGTCGAGGACGATCACGTCGGGACGGCGTCCAGCCTCCCACTTCAGCCGTTCGACCTCGCCGGCGCGCCGGTCGCCGTTGACCGCCTTCACGACGAGGACCGGTCCCTCGCCTGGAGCGAACGCCCGGCCGAACGCGTCGAGGAGACCGAACGGGTTCTTCCGCTCGACGTCGCTCATGACGTCGAAGCAGAAGAGGAACAAGAAGCTGTCGGGCAGCCCGAGATCGCGGCGGCCGACGGACGTGGGCACGCTCGGCTCGACGACCGGTAGCGGGAAGGCGACGACGGGAACGGGCGAGATCGCATCGATCGCGCGGCGCGTGAACTCGCTGTTCGCCCAGACCTCGTCGACGTAGTCGAACGACTCCTCGAAGCGCCGGGGGAAGTCCTCGAGCTCCCACGCCCAGAGCCCGATCGTGTAGCGCCCGGCGAAGAATCCTGGGCCGACGCGACGCACGAAGCGCGGGAGCTCGTCGGCGTTCACGCAGACGAGGTTGACGTCGAGGTCGGGACCGGCCGATTCGGCGACGTGGTGGCCCTGGCGGCTGACGGACGTGACGTCGACATAGGTCGACGTCACGATGCCCGCACGTTGCGCAGCGAGCAGGGCCAGGCGCCCGTGCTCGCCGACTCCGGTCTCCGCTCGCAGATAGCCGGCCACACGTATGCCCGCCTCGAGCCGGAGCAGTGGTGCAGGCGCCGTCGAATCCCCCTTCGGCACCTCGAGCGCGAGTCGAGCGTCGAGGCGGCCCTGCGCGACCTCGTGACGGCTCCATTCGGCGAAATGCGCTAGGTCCTTGCCGTCCGGGTCCGCGAACACCGCGACGAGGTCGGGACGGCTCCCATGCAACGCCGAGAGATAGCGGGTGAGGTGCCCGCCCGGACGCTCGTGCGGCACGGCGTTGAGCCAGTCGAGGAAGAGCTGCGCCCCCCCGCGGATGAAGGGGTTCGGGGGCTCCGGGCTCGCTGCGCCGCTGCTCTCCTCGGACGCGAGCAGCGCCGACCGGTAGAGAGAGCGCATCACCGGGTCGTAGTCGAGGCCGTTCGCAAGGCGCCCGAATGCGTACAAGACAGCGCTATCTCGCCCGTGGCCCGCCGCGACGAGCTGGTCGCCATAGTCGTCGCAGAGCCGGGCCAGGTCGGGGTGGCCGGAGAGCACGACGCGCGGCCGGTCTCCCTGGTGCTTGCTCAGGATGTGGCGGCTGTCCGGGCTGTAGCCGCTGAAGTGGAAGAAATGCACCTGCTCGCCATCTAGCCGGGGCGAGCATCCGTCGAAAGTGAGCGTCCGCCCGTGCAGGTTCCAATAAGCGACGTTGTACGTCGGGTCGCGGACGATCCCGGCGCCGAACATCCCGGGGACGAAGTCGACCCAGCGCTGGTCGACGAAACGCATCCTGGCCGGGTCGGCTACGCAGTCTCGTCGTAGCCGCTCCTTCCAGAACTCGAGGAACTCCGCAGCGCGTGCCGAGACGGCGACGAAACCGAGGTTGTACATGCCGGAACCGAGGATGTCGCTCTCCGTCACGCTCCGGCCGTCGCGAGGCAACGGCCGGGTGAGGTGGGGAGTGAGGACGATGCCCTCGGCACGGGCTCGAGCGTCGAGCTCG
>JAJZCK010000262.1 GCA_021846125.1 Actinomycetes bacterium
CGACCGGGCGCGGGCAAGCCTGCGGGCGATGGTCGTCGAGCTCGGCCGGCTCGCGGAAGGCGGCCTGCGCGACCCTCGAGCTGTCGTCGGGCCGTTCGTCGATGCGCTCGTCGAGCTACGGCGCCGCGCGCGGGTCGAGCGACGCTTCGAGGACGCCGACACCGTACGCGAGGTGCTCAGCGGTCTCGGCGTCGAGCTGCGTGACAGCTCGGAGGGCACCGAGTGGCTGCTCACCGAAGCGTCGGCGAAGTGAGCAGCCGCCCATCCGGACCGTCGACGGGCCGGGCGCTCAGGTCGGCCGGTGCCCACCCCGGGTCGACGGCCGGAGCGCCGCATCGAGGCGCTCCGGGTCGCAGGTGCACGGTCTCGGGTCGGGGCGCCGCGCGGGCCCGACCGCCGCGCTGAGCCGCGGGCAGTCGGAGAAGTGGCGCTCCACGTGCGCCACGCCTGCCCGCGTCACCTGCACGCTCGTCCCGTCCTCGGTCATCGTCGCTCCCTCGTCGTCCCGTGCGCCCCACGACGCCGTGCGGCTCCGCCGTAGCGGGCACGCTCTACCGTAGGGCGGCGGAGCGCGCTCCCCTGCATCAGGTGCCGACGACGAGCGCCACGAGGAGGCCGTCGTGACCCTTGCTCCCGACCGTCTGGATCGCCGTCGCACGCACCCGCGGCTCCGCAGCCACGACGTCGAACAGCCGGCGCGTGCCGAGGATGTCGGGATCGCTCGAGGTGGCGTCGACGAGGCGCCCCTGCCGCACCACGTTGTCGACCACCACGAGGGCACCGACACGGGCGAGGCGCAGTGCCCAGTCGAAGTACTCGGGGTTGCTCGCCTTGTCGGCATCGACGAAGACCATGTCGAACGGACCCGCCCCTTCCGCTTCGAGCAGCGGCAAGGTGGCGAGAGCCGGGCCGACCCGGACCTCGACGACGTCCGCGAGCCCGGCACGGGCGATGTTCGTTCGCGCGACGTCCGCGTGGCGCGCGCTGGCCTCCAGGGAGACAAGGTGCCCCCCAGGCTGGAGCGCCCTGGCCAGCCAGATCGTGCTGTAGCCGCCGAGGGTGCCGATCTCGAGCACGTTGCACGCGCCCGTCATCGTGGCGAGAAGGCCGAGCAGGGCACCCTGGTTGGGCGCGACGTTGATCGGGGGCAGCCCCGCTGCCGCGCTCGCGTCGAGAGCCGCATCGAGAGCCTCGTCGTGCGGCACGAGGTGCTCGACAATGTAGCGGTCGATCTCCGCCCAGGACGCCTGTGACGCATCGCCTGTCATCGCTCTCCCGTCTGTCGTGCCCGTCTGTCGTGCTCCGTGCGCCCGGACCAGGGGCCCGCCGAGCGGGCGGACCTCTGCGCCGGTCGACGGACCGGTCCCTCGCCGACCGTAGCCCGCCGTCGGCGGCCCGTCGCACCGTTCGACGGGCACGGAGCCGGCTGCGACGCTCGGTCTGCGGTGCGGAGAGCCGCCACCTCCGGACCCGCTGGTAGCCTCGTGCCCGTCGGGACCCGGGCCCCCATCGTCCAGCGGCCTAGGACGCCGCCCTTTCAAGGCGGAAACACGGGTTCGAATCCCGTTGGGGGTGCCAGCCCTTTCCGCAGCTCAGAGGGTGTTTGCGGCTCCCGAGCGCTCGGCTTCGGACGCCGGCGTGCGCGCTACGTGCGCGATCGTGCGCGATGACGGTCGCCGAGACGAGCCATCTCGCCGGTCGCGAGGGAGGCCAGCGCGTCGGCGATCGCTCGGTCACGGTCCTCGGTGGCGTGCTGGTAACGGTGCGCAGCGACCGGGTTCGCGTGGCCGCCGCGACGCATCAGCTCGGCCACCGAGGCACCTGAGGCGGCCGCCCAGGTCAGTCCGCTGTGGCGGAGGTCGTGGTAGTGCAGATCGCCTCGGCCGATCGCCCGGCGGGCCCGCTGCCAGACCCGGTTGAGGGTGACCGGGACCATCGGCCCACCGGCCTCGCTCGTGAAGAGCCAGGCGTCCGGCCGGGCCTCGACGAAGCGCTCGAGATGAGCCCGCAGGTCCGGCAGCACGTTCGCCGGCACGGCGAGGACCCGGGAGCCAGCGCTCGTCTTCGGCGGGCCGACGACCGTCGAGCCGTCCATCGGCCGCACGACCGCTCGGTCGATCCGGATCGTGCCGTGGAGGAGGTCCACGTCACGCCGCTGCAGCCCGAGCACCTCGCCATGGCGCAGCTGACACCACGCCGGGAGCAGGATCGCCAGGCGGTAGCGCTCGGGCACCGTCTCGACCGCCGCGGCGACCTCGGCGACCGACGCCACGGGTCGCTCCGCCGACCGGGTGCGCCCGGCGCCGCGGACCTGGCAGGGGTTCTTGGCGATCAGCCCGTCGGTCACCGCCGTGTTGAGGATCGCCCGCAGCATCCGGTAGGCGTCGTCGCCTGTCGTGACGAACCGCTCGCGCAGGGCCAAGTACCACGAGCGCGCCATCGACGGCGACAGTCTGGCCAGCTCGACCTCGCCGAGAACCGGCAGCACGTGGTGGTCCAGCATGTGCCGGTACTTCTCCCTCGTGACCGGCCGCAGGTCCGTCCGGCTCTCCAACCACCTCGTCCCCCACGCGCCGAGCGTCACCTTGCCCGCAGTGGGATCGAGCCAGGTGCCACGGCGGAGGTCGGTCTCGATCGAGGAGAGATGAGCGAGCGCGTCCCCCTTCGTCACGAACGTCTGCTCAGCGATCTGGCGCAGACCTTCGTGCCAGTAGCTCGCCTGGTAGCGGCCGGACGGCAGCCGGCGGACCGAGCCGAAGTGACGCTTGGCCATGGGATCGCTCCTCCGTTCGAGCGCGAGCCGTGATCTTGCCACGCGGCTGTGGCGCCTAGCTCCGGCCGGGACGGCGCTGCTCCTCGATCCAGCGCCGGATCTCCGCCAGGTCGAAGCGGACGAGCCGCCCCACCTTCACCGTCGGCACCCGGCGCTCGGCGACCATCCGCCGGACGTAGCGCTCGCCGACCCCGAGCAGGTCGGCCAGCCTCGCGATGTCGATGAGCTCGGGGAAGCCCAGCTGCTCGTAACCCGCCACGATCGACCTCCTTGTCCCGTTTGCCGTGGGGCGAGCCCGCCGGCAACCGGAACCTCCCGCCGCACACCGAGTCCAGGACTCCTGAAGTAGTGGGATCCTCGCTGTGGGCCATGGCCACCGCAGAGGGGCTCAGGCGCCCTTCATGCTGTAG
>JAJZCK010000263.1 GCA_021846125.1 Actinomycetes bacterium
GTCGGTCGCCGTGGTCCCGAGCACCGCCGACACGCAAAGCGACGCTACCAGCCGAAAGGGCCAGGGGCTTCCGCTGCCTGAGCTGCACGACCGCCGGAGCCTCGCGCTGGTGCCGGGACGTGCCACAAAGGATCGACGGGTGGGCGGATCGATGCCTCCCACCTGCTGGCAAGACTGTCGACGCCGCCGAGCGAGCCACTGTCGAGCATGCACGCGAACGCCGCCCGTTGCTCGACGAGCGCCGCGTCGAGCGCTGCGTCGGCTCGAACTGCCAGCGTCCTCTCTATCCGTCAGGGCGATCCCGAGCCGTTTCTCGACCGGGACTCCGATGAGGAGGCTGAGCGTCTTCGCGTCGTAACCCGTCCTCCACCGCATCACCGGGTCGATGCCGATCGTCGGCCACCAGAGCAGCGTGGCGCCGAAGAGGAAGCCCACGCTGGTCAGGTCCATGAGCGCCATGTGCGCCATCGCGAAGCCGATCGTCGGTGTGAGGAAGAGCACGTGCATGGCGCCGCGGCACAGCGCGGGCGGTGAGCGGACGGCTCACCATGGCTGCCAGTCCGACCACGTAGGCCCAAGTTCGCCGTCCGCGCCACGACCCTCCGCGCTGTGCGAGCTTCCAGCCGGCAGGCTTGTACCACACGGTCGCCACCACCACGGCTGCCATCACCAGCAGCTGGAACGGGCCGAACTGCCAAGCGGTCGGCGAGTCGTGGAGAGTGGACGCCACACGCGGCATACCGGTGATCGGCATACCGGTGATCGGCACCGTCCGACTGCAGCGACCCGGCCTTGCCAGAGCACATCGACGGGGCCCCAGCGTCGTGCGCCTGGAAAGCAGTCGCTCGACCGGGCTCGGACCGACCGCCGGGCGGCGGGTAGCATCCGCCATGCTCCTACCCCACCTCGATACGTCGCGGGAGATCGTCGTCGGGCTCGCGGGGCTCGGCGCCGGGATCGTCAACGGCGTTGCAGGGGGCGGTTCGCTCGTGTCCTTCCCGGCACTCCTCGCCGTCGGCTACCCCGCGCTCGCGGCGAACGTCACCTCGACGGTCGGTATCTGGCCCGGCTATCTCGGCGGATCCGCAGCCTTTCGTAACGAGATCGGGGCACAGCGGGACCGCCTACGCGAGCTCGCAGCGACGGTGGTCGTCGGCGGAGTCGTCGGTGGGGTGCTCATCCTGACGACGCCGACGAGCGTCTTCAAGCTCGTGGCGCCCTATCTCGTGCTCTTCGCGTGCGCGCTCTTCGGCGTGCAGCCGTTCGTGGCGCGAAAGGTACGCGTGGGCGACCGAACTCGCTCGCGTGCCCACCGGTCGGCAATGCATGTGGGCGCCTTCGTCGCATCGGTCTACGGTGCGTACTTCGGTGCCGGTCTGGGTGTCGTGTTCCTCGGAGTCCTCGGTCTGTCGATGCCCGACACCCTCGTCCGGGTGAACGGCCTCAGGAGCATCTTGTCGCTGATTGTGAACACCGTTGCTGCGCTCATCTTCATGGTGAGCGCTCCCGTCGCGTGGACTGCGGCAGGTCTGATGGCCGGCTCGAGTCTCGTGGGCGGCTACGTCGGCGCGCGTGCCGCGCGGCGCGTGCCGGCTCCGGTCCTGCGTGTCGTCGTGGTGCTACTCGGGATCGTGACATCGGCGAGGCTGCTCGCCGGATGAGCACTTCGGCCGAGCGGTCCTGCGCGTCGTCGGGCGGCGACGCGATGCGCCGGCTCTTCGAGCGTGCATGGCGCTACGGTGTCGACGTGAGCGACACCGACGACGGCGAGCTTCGCGCCGAGGTGGCATCTGTCGCTGCGCCGGCAAGCTGGCTCCCGTGCCCACGCTGCGGCAGGCCTGGGCCGGCGGGGCGATTCTACGGTCCGTGCGAGGGTTGCGTCGGGGAGCTCGGTGCCACGATGCGCCTCGCTCCGCGCGAGGTCGAGCGCGAGCTGTACGTCCCGAAGCCCAACGTCGTGCCCAACCACGTCGCCACCAAGGAGTGATCGTCGCGTGCTCGGCGTCACCCACGTCCGGGCGCCAGCGGCGCCCGGGGCGAGATCGACGGGGACGCGACCGGCGGGACGAGACGCGGCGGGGGAGGGCGCCACCTGATGGTAGGGGTCGTCACGATCTCGGCGAGCTATGGAGCCGCGGGCGCGTACGTCGGTCCCGCTGTCGCCGAGCATCTCGGTCTCGAGTTCTTCGACAGGGCGATACCGCTCGAGGTCGCCCGCAGGCTCGCGATCGACGACGACGTGGCGGTCGCGGCGGACGAGCACCCGCCACGTCTCGTCGATCGCCTGCTCGCCGCTCTCGCCAACGTCGCTGTCCCGATCGGCCCCGATCCCTGTCGCGAGATGCTCGGCTCCAGGACGAGCTACTGCACGAGCACCGAGGATGTGTTGCGCCGGATCGCGGACGGACCGGGCGGTGTCGTGCTCGGACGGGCTGCGATGGTCGTGCTCGGCGGCCGCCCCGACGTGCTTTGCGTCCGTCTAGACGGTCCGGCGGACGCCCGTGCTGCGCAGGCGGCGGCGCTCAATGGAGTCGACGTTGAGACCGCCAGGGCCGAGCAGCGGCAAGCGGACCGTGTGCGCGAGGCGTACGCACACGTCTTCTACGGCGTGAGCCAGTCCGATCGGACGCTTTACCACGTGTCGATCGACAGCACGGCCCTGCCGGTCCAGGCGTGCGTCGACATGATCGTCGTGGCCGCTCGCGCGCGCTTCGCCGGCTTGCACGGCTGAGCTCGCGCGCCTCTGCAACTCTCTGCCGTGCCGCGTCGTCGCCCATTCCGTCGTCAGGCTCGGCAGCCAATATTGACCAGGTCACCCGGTGACACGATCTCATCGTGTATAGACAGTTCACCTTGTGATCTAGTAGAATCATGCAAAGAGGAGGGTTGCCGATCGTGGTCATCACAGCCGACCCGAGCCAGATCTGGAGCGACGGCGCTCGTGCCAGGCGTCCGTCGCTGACCGACGAGCTAGCCGACGGTGTCGCCCGGTTCGTCGGCGAGTCGGATCTCAGTGCCGGTGACAGGCTCCCTCCTGTGCGCTCGCTCGCCGAGCGCTTTGGCGTCGCAGCACCGACGATGCGCGAGGCGCTTCGCCGTCTCGAGGCGGAAGGCGTCTTGGTGATGCGCCATGGCTCCGGGGTCTACGTGAGCAGGGAAGCTGCCCGTCGGGTC
>JAJZCK010000035.1 GCA_021846125.1 Actinomycetes bacterium
TTACTGGTCGCCCGAATGGTAGTCAGCGCGTCGCGCCCGGCCAGCGTTGGACCGTGGTCGGCCGAGGCGGGCCAGGCGCGCGACGAGCACCTCGAGGACGAGGGCATCCGGCCAGCCGAGCCCGCCACGCAGGTCGAGGTCCGCTGCGGCGAGGAGCGTCACCGCTCGCGCGATCCGCTCGTGACCGAGGCGCCTCGACTGCGCAAGCGCCTTCTTGGCCGGGTACGGGCGGAGCCCGGTGACGGCTGCCGCCGACGTCTCGTCCGTGGCGTCGCTTCCGTCGAGGCGGAGCATCGCTCCGACGTGCCGGTGCAAGGTCGCGAGCACCTGGAGCGGATGTCGCTCGCCCGCCGAGACCATGCGCTGGAGCGCGTCGACTGCCCGAGAGGCGTCGCCGGCGTCGATCGCGTCGGTGAGGTCCCACGGAGCGACGCCCCCTGCAGAGCCGAGGAACGGCTCGAGCTCTTCCGGACCGACTCCGGCCCGGTCGCCGTAGGCGGCGTGCAGCGCGGCGAGGATGCCCTCGAGACGAGCGATGTCCTCGCCGAGGTGCTCCTCGAGACGCGCCGCCGCTGCGGGAGCGATGCGGACCGGGGCCTGCCGGAGCCGCTCCGCGAACCACGTGCTGCGCGCGCGGCCGACCGCTGCCGGCGCGGCGTCCACGACGACTCCGGAGGCACGGACGGCCTTGACGAGCGCAGCCGGTGCGGACTTGCCCGCGCATGCGAGAACGAGGAGGGTCGACGGCAAGGGGTCGGACAGGTAGGCGACGACGTCCTTCACCTGGCTCGCGTCCAGTCCGGCCGTGTCGCGAAGAACGACGACACGCCGCTCGGCGAGGAACGGCGGCGTGCGGCACGCCGCGAGGGCCAGCGCGACCGGAGGTGCCTCGTCGCGCCTCGCCTCGCCGCGGCCCGGATCGCCGTACTCCTCGACCGGCGTCGGCCCACCGGCTCCACCGGCGGCGAGGCGGGCGACGAGCGCGGTGAGCTCCTGGCTCACGAGCCCGACGTCGTCGCCCTGGACGAGGTAGGCGACGGGGCTGGTCGCGCTCACGCTTCGAGGATCCCCGCGAGCACGTCGACGACCCGCCGGGTCCCGGCGACGTCGTGGACGCGCACGATGCGGCAACCCCTCGAGACACCGAGCGCGACGGCCGCGAGCGACGCGTCGCGCCGCTCCCCGACCTCGAGCCCGAGAAGGGCGCCGAGGAACGTCTTGTTCGACGCGGAGAGCAGCAACGTCTGCCCGATCGCGGCGAGCCTGTCCGATCTCTGCAGCAGCTCGAGCGAGTGCGCCGCGCTCTTTCCGAGATCGAGGCCTGCGTCGAGCACGACGCGCTCTCGCGGTATCCCGGCCTGCACGGCCCAGGCGAGGCGCTCCCGCAGGTACCGCTCGACCGCGGCGACCACGTCTCCGTCGGGGTAGCTCGGCTCGGGGTCGGCGACGCGCGGGGCCAGCCGGATGTGCGTGGCGACGACCGAGGCGCCCGCTCGTGCCGCCACGTCGAGGTAGCGGGGATCGGCGAAGCCGCTGATGTCGTTGCCGAGCACCGCGCCGGCCGCGTACGCGGCCTCGGCGACGCTCGCCCGCCAGGTGTCCACCGAGAGCGGGACGTCGAAGCGGGCGGAGAGCGCCTCGACGGTCGGCACGACGCGCTCGAGCTCCTCTTCCTCGCCGACCTCGGGTCCCGGGCCTGCCTTTACTCCGCCGACGTCGAGCAGGTCCGCGCCGGCGCGCACGAGGGCGTCCGCCTTCGCGAGCAGGTCGTCGAGCGCCCAGGTGGCCCCCCGGTCGAAGAAGGAGTCCGGGGTGCGGTTGAGGATGCCCATGACGAGGGCACGGTTGGTGCAGTCGTAGCGTCGGGAACCGAGGGCGACGCTCTGTCGGAGCGACGGGCGCGCCACGCCCGGGCCGCCCGCCGGGATCGGAGATCGGCTCTCCGGCTCGGCCGTCCGGGTCGGCGCCGTCAAAGCGCTCAGAACAGTCGTGACGCGAGAGCCCGGCGGTGCCGCTCGCGCGCCTCGTCGCCCGGAGGCATCGTCTCGAGGAGGTCGACGTATTCCTGGCGGGCCGCCGGGTCGTCCTTCACGCGGTCGAGCAGCCCGGCGAGGCGCTCGTCGACCGTGCCGCCCGGCACCGCCCCGGCTGGCGCGCCGTCCGCCGCAGCGAGCCTCGCGAGGGCGGCGACGCGGCGCGTCTCCCCCGTCTCCGGGATCCTTGCGAGCAGGGAGAGCGCCTCGTCCGGCTTACCCCGGCCGACCAGCAGCTCGGCGAGAGCGACGACCGCGACCGCGTGACCTGGCTCGATCTCGAGCGCACGCCTGAGGGAGGCCTCGTCGCCGGTGGCGGCGAGCATGTCCGCCTCGCTCGGCGCAGCGATCAGCCTCCCGACGAAATCTTCGACCGCCTTCTCGGGAAGCGCGCCGACGAAGCTGTCGACGACCTTGCGCTTGTCGACGGCGAAGACCGCCGGTATCGACTGGACGCGGAACGCAGCGGACACCTCGGGGTTCTCGTCGACGTTCACCTTCGCGAGCTCGACCTTGCCACCCGTCGCGGCGACTGCTCGCTCGATGATCGGGCCGAGAGTACGGCACGGTCCGCACCATGGTGCCCAGAGGTCGACCACGACGGGCACCTCCTCGGAGCGGGCGAGAACGTCTGCCTCGAAGCTCTGGTCGGTCGCGTCGACTCCCATGCCACGAAGCTACCGGCTCGACGCGGCCATCCGCGCAGCCGGCTGTGCCCGAGGAGCCCGGCCAGCAGGTCCTGTAAGGTGCGACGGCGCCGGAGGCATGCCATGTGGAGGCCCGGCGCCTACGGTCTCTTCCCGGCGCCTTGCGGGGCGCGGGCGTAGTGTGTGGGGGACGGGTGCCTGGGACGGTCATGGGCGAGACGCGCGAAGGCGAAGACGAGGGGCCGTACGACGCCGAGGGCCCCCGTGTCGCCGCCGTGCCGGGGCGAGGAGGCGATGGCCTCTCCCTCGAGGACGAGGTGGCCAGGCTCGAGATCGACGTCTATTCGAACCTCGACGGCGTCGACGCCAAGGCGCGAGAGCTGTCCGAACGGGCGCGAGCGGCGGGTGACCGCTCGGCCGAGCTGCGCAGCCGCCTCGTCGAGGCCGACGTGCTCGCGCGCAGCCACGACGTGATAGCGGCCGTCGAGCTGGTCCGGGCGGTCCAGGAGCTCGCGGCGACCGAGGGCGACCGTGTCGTGCTCGCCCGCTGCCACGCGATCATGGCCAACGCGCTCGACCGGCTCGGTGCACGCGTCAACTCCCTCGACGAGGCGGAGCGGGCGGTCCAGCTCCTCGACGACTCGAGCCCTCTCCACCTCCAGCTCGACCACACGATGACGCTTGCCCTGCTCACGAGCTCGTTCCGCTCGGGCACGGTGTCGTTCGACCTGTTCGATCGCGCGCTCGAGCTAGCGCATCGCCTCGGCGAGCCGACGATGCAGCTCGCCGTGCTCAACAACATGGCCTGGATCCGCTACGAGTCCGGTGACCTCGATGCCGCTCGCTCGACGGTGGAGGACCTGCTCGCGGTCGCCGCCTCGAGTGGGACCCGGCTCAACTTGTCGACGATCGACACGGTCGCGCGCGTCAGGTTCGAAGTCGGCGACGTCGACGCCGCAGAGGCGTTGCTGCGCGCCGCGATCGACGGTCCCGACCCAGCGCCTCAGACAGACTCGACGGCGCTCCCCGGGGCGCTGCTGTCGCTCGCGGAGATCGTGGCCGTCCGCGACGGTCCGGGCGCGTCCCGTGAGCCCCTCGAGGCCTGCCTCGAGCTCGCGTCGGGTCACCGGCTTCTCGAGATGGAGGCGCGAGCGCTGCGCGAGCTCTCCCGCGTCCACGCGTCCGAGGGCGACTTCGAGCAGGCCTATCGCATGCACGTCACCTTCTACGACCGCTGGGAGCAGCTCCGCGCCACGGAGGGGGAGGCACAGGCGGCAGCGTTGCAGGCGCTGTACGACACCGAGCTCGCGCGACGACGAAGCCGCGAGTTCGAGCAGCTCGCCCAGAGGGATCCCCTGACCGGGCTATGGAACCGTCGCTACCTGAGCGACCGCCTTCCCCGGCTCGTGCGGATCGCCCGGCGCACTGGCCGCCCGCTGTCGGTCGCGGTCGCCGACCTCGACCACTTCAAGCGCATCAACGACGAGCTCTCCCACGAGATGGGCGACCGCGTGCTCGTCGCCACCGCCCAGCTCATGCGACATGTCGTCGAGCCGACGGGATTCGTGGTGCGCTTCGGGGGCGAGGAGTTCCTCCTCGTCCTGCCCGGCTACGACCGCGACGCGGCTGCGGCCGTCGCGGAGGATGTCTGTGCCGCGATGCGGTCCTATCCGTGGCGCGAGGACGTCGGGACGTGGCCGGTGACCGTGAGCATCGGCGTTTCGACGATGGGTCCCGACGGCGACATCGGCGCGCTCATCGCGGCAGGTGACACGCACATGTACCAGGCGAAGCGCGAGGGTCGGGACCGCGTCGCGACGGCGGCCCCGCCGAGCTGACCGTCGGCCGGGCCGGCGCCGGGGCTCAGGCGACGAAGTACTTCGCCCTCGGATGGTGGCAGACGATCGCGAGCGTCGTCTGCTCGGGCTCGAGCTGGCTGCCGTCGCTCACCTCGACGCCGATGCGAGCCGCGTCGAGCAGGTCGACGACCTTCGCGTTGTCCTCGAGCGACGGGCACGCCGGGTAGCCGAAGGAGTACCGACCACCTCTGTACTGCTGGCGGAAGAGGCCCTGCACGCTCGGCCCGTCCTCCCCGGCGAACCCCCACTCCTCGCGCATGCGCCTGTGCCAGTGCTCCATGAGCGCTTCTGTCATCTCGACCGACAGGCCGTGCAGCCCGACGTAGTCGACGTAGCGGTCGGCCGCGAACAACTCGCGGGCGTGCTCGGACGCCCGCGCGCCCATCGTCGCCACGACGAGCCCGACGTAGTCGGTCTCACCCGAGCGTGCGTCGCGGAAGAAGTCGGCGATGCACAGGTACGGCGCCTCGCGCTGGCGGGGAAGGTCGAAGCGGGCGAGCTCGCCACCGCCTGGGGCCGCCGAGCGGACGACGAGGCTGTTGCCCTCCGCGCTGGCCGGGAAGTAGCCCCAGGCGACCTGGGGCACGAGCACGTCGGCCGCCTTCGCCTCGTCGAGCCGGCGGCGCAGCTCCGCGCGCACGCGACCCTTGAAGTCCGCGTCGCTCTCGCCGGCCTCGGGTCTGTAGCCCCACTGGTTGCGGAAGAGGGCCGTCTCGTTGAGATAGGGGAGGATGTCGTCGAGAGCGATCCCCTTCGCTATGCGCGCCCCGAGGAAGGGGGGCGTGAAGACGGGATTGTCCGTCGCCACGTCCGGCGAGCGCTCGGGAAGCGTGGCGAGGTCGACCCGCGCGAGCTGCGCGCTCTTGCGCTCGGGGAGCACGCGTCCGGTGGGGACGGTGCCGAAGCCGGGATCCTCGACGCCCGAGCGCTTGATCTCCATGAGCTGCTCGAGGGTCCGCAGGCCCTCGAAGGCGTCCCTGCCGTAGAAGACCTTGCCCTCGTAGACGTCGCGAAGGTCCCGCTCGACGAAGCTGCGCGTGAGAGCAGCCCCGCCGAGCAGGACGGGGATGTGCGACGAGCCGCGCCGGTTCATCTCCTCGAGGTTCTCACGCATGATGAGCGTCGACTTCACGAGCAAGCCGCTCATCCCGATAGCGTCCGCTTGGACCTCGTCGGCCTTGGACAGCATCTCGGCGATGGGCACCTTGATCCCGAGGTTGTGGACCTCGTAGCCGTTGTTCGTCAAGATGATGTCGACGAGGTTCTTGCCGATGTCGTGGACGTCGCCCTTCACGGTCGCGAGGACGACACGACCTCGTCCCGAGCTCTCGGCCCGGTCCATGTGCGGCTCGAGGTGCGCGACCGCTGCTTTCATCGTCTCGGCCGACTGGAGCACGAAGGGCAGCTGCATCTCGCCGGACGCGAACAGCTCGCCGACCGTCTTCATCCCCGCGAGCAGGACGTCGTTGACGATCGCGAGCGCCGTGTTGCCCGCGGCGAGCGCCTCGTCGAGAACGTCCTCGATGCCGAGGCGGTCCCCGTCGACGATCCGGCGCGAAAGCCGCTCCTCGACGGGCCATCCGCTCCTGTCCTCCTTGGCGAGCGAGGCGTCCTTCACGCCCTCGAAGAGGGCGATCAGCTCCTGGAGCGGATCGTAGCCGTCGCGCCTGCGGTCGTAGACGAGGTCGAGGCACACCTCGCGTGCGTGCTCGTCCACCTTGTGCAGCGGGAGGATCCTCGAGGCATGGACGATCGCAGCGTCGAGGCCTGCGGCGACGCACTCGTGGAGGAACACGGAGTTTAGGACCTGGCGGGCCGCGCTCGACAGCCCGAACGAGACGTTCGACAGCCCGAGGATCGTGTGGACGCCCGGCAGCTCGGCCTTGATCCGGCGGATCCCCTCGATCGTCTCGATGCCGTCGCGACGGCTCTCCTCCATCCCCGTGGACAACGGCAGCGCGAGTGGATCGAAGAGGAGGTCGGAGGGCTCAAGGCCGTAGCGCCCGACAGCGAGGTCGTGGATAGCGCGCGCCGCGCGCAGCTTCCACTCCGCCGTGCGCGCCTGGCCCTCCTCGTCGATGCAGGTGCACACGACGGCGGCGCCGTGCTCGCGCGCGAGCGAGAGGAAGGCGTCGAGGCGCGTGCCGGGGCCGTCACCGTCCTCGAGGTTCACCGAGTTGAGCACGGACCTCCCGCCGAGCCACTCGAGAGCAGTCCGCACGACTGCGGGCTCCGTCGAGTCGACCATGATCGGGACGGTCGACTGGGTTGCCAGGCGGCTGATCACCTCGTCCATGTCCCGGACGCCGTCGGCCCCGGTGTAGTCGACGCACACGTCGATGAGGTGAGCGCCCTCGCGGACCTGGTCCCGAGCCATCTCGGTGGTCGTCTCGAAGTCGCCGGCGAGCATCGCCTCGCGGAAGCGCCTCGAGCCGTTCGCGTTCGTCCGCTCGCCGACGACGAGGACCGACTGGTCCTGGGCGAACGGCACGAAGCTGTAGAGCGAGGCGACGCCCGGCTCGTGGTCGGGGACGATGCGCCGGGGCACGAGACCACCGACTTTCTCGACGACCCGCGCGAGGTGCGCCGGTGTTGTCCCACAGCATCCTCCGACGACGGAGACCCCGAGCTCGGTGACGAAGCTGTGCAGGTAGTCCGCTAGCTCGTCCGGGCTCAAGTCGTAGTGCATGCGCCCGTCGACGACCGAGGGCAGGCCGGCGTTGGGCATCGTCGACACGGGGATGCGCGCATGCCCCGTGAGGTAGCGCAGGGGCTCGTACATCTCCGCGGGACCCGTCGCGCAGTTCAGTCCGACGACGTCGGGGCGCATCGCCTCGAGCGCAGCGAGCGCGGCCGAGATCTCCGTGCCAGGCAGCATCCTCCCGGTGAGCTCGATCGTCACCTGGACCTGGAGCGGCACTTCCCGCCCGACTGCCTGCATCGCCCGCCGGCACGCCACGAGCGCGGCCTTCGCTCCGAGCAGGTCGAAGCAGGTCTCGACGAGCAGCAGGTCGACTCCGCCTTGGAGCAGCGCACGCGCCTCGACCTCGTAGGAGTCGCGCAGGTCCGCGAAGCGGATCTGCCCCAGCGTCGGGAACTTCGTCCCCGGACCGATGCTGCCGGCGACGAAGCGCGGGTGGTCCGGTGTCGAGTAGCCACTCGCCACCTCCCGGGCGAGCTCGGCCGAGCGCAGGGCGAGCTCGGCAGCCCGCCCGGCGATCTGGTACTCCGCGAGCACCGTGGGGAACGAGCCGAACGAGTCCGTCTCGATGACGTCGACGCCGACGTCGAGGAACGAGGCGTGCAGGTCCGAGATGACGTCGGGCCGGTAGACCACGAGGGCTTCGTTGCAGCCTTCGAGCTCGGGCCCCCCGAAGTCGTCGGGCCCGAGCTCGCGCAGCTGGAGGTTCGTGCCTGTCGCTCCGTCGAAGATCACGACCCGTTCGCGGACGAGATCGAGGTAGCCGGGCATCGTCCCTCGAGACTACCGGTGGCGCGCGCGCGGGACGCCCAGGTCGCGCACTCGCGAGCGAGCGCCGGGTGGAAGCGCCAGCGGAGCAGCTGGCGCTCGGCCGCTCCCTCGTCCTCGCCCAGGTCGACCAGGCTGAGCGCGAGCCGGCGGCCCCGCCGGCGCTGCTCGTCCGGCTCGGGTACGGCGGCTCGTGCGGGCGCCTGCTCGAGCAGAGCCAGCTCGTCCCGCAGCGGCTCCGGCAGGCGCGCCACATGCCGACGGGGCAGCGGGGGGAGCGCGGTGCGGACCGCGATGGTCGCGACCCCCGCGGGCCGGGCCATCTCGAAGTCGACCATGCGGGCGATCGTCCGCATGAACGGGCCGTTGCGCCCGGCCCTCTCCCCGAGGCCGAGCGCCCGCGACGTGGCGACGAGGTTGATCGCCGTTCCTGCAGGGGACGCCTCGAGGCAGGTGGCGAGCCGGCGCATGAGCAAGGTCGTCGACGGGCCGAGCACGGGGAGCCAGAACGTCTCCACGTAGAGCGACCGAGCGTCGTGGCCGAAAGCCTCGACGACGGGGTCTCGCCACGCTTCGACCCGAATCACGACTGCGTCCTCCAAGCCTGCGAGCGAGGTCATCGCCGCCTCCTGTGCGTCGGTTGTACGAGCTGTCGGTGGCAGTGTGGTGGCCGGTCCTACTGGTCCGCCTACCGGGGGTCACGGGTCACCTTTCGGCAGTCGACGCCTCGGGGCCGGCGGGCCGGTGGCGCCGCCGCGAGCCGGCTCGGCGTGGTGGCACCCTGTCGCGGCCGTCCGCGAGACTGCGCCGATGGCATTCGGACAGCCGGCAGGACCACCAGCGTCGCCTCGTCAGCTCGAGGAGCTGCTAGCGCTTCTCGAGCGCGCCGGCCACTCGGGCTTCCGGGACGCCCGTGGTCCCTTGGGGCTCAACCAGCGCCAGGCTGCGGGGAGGTTCACCCGTGTAGAAGCGACCGCGTTGATCGAGCAGCTCGAGCAGAGTGGCGGGCCCGGCCGGGACGCAGGGGGAGCGGGCGCTTCCCGAGACGCCACGATCGTCGGTCCGGACAGGGCTGCACCGGACAGGGCTGCACCGGACAGGGCTGCACCGACGGCAGCGGCGCTTCGAGTGCTCCGCGACGTGCCGTCCGGACACTTGGCGGCAGAGCTGCAACGCCGCGGCTGGCTCGTGCTCGAGCCCTAGCTGGCGTCGCCCGGCAGCCGGAGGATCGGCGCGGCCGTTACGAGCCTGCGGTCCTGCTCGCCTGCTCCGCCGCGTACGCCTCGAGGCGGTCGAGCGAGTCGCCGTAGATCTGCTGCAGGGCCCGAGGCGCGAAGAGACGCTCGAAGAAGCCGCCGATACCCTGCGCCCCGTTCCAGCTCGTGGAGATCCTCACGAGTGCGGCGGCACCTCGAGGGAGGACGGTGAAGGTCGTGACGAGCGACGACGTCGTGTCCGACTCGACGAGGACGCGTCCCGGCTCCGGCTCGCTGACGGCCATCCGGCACTTCCGGTGGCGCCCGCCCGCGTTGACCGTGTAGCTGACGACCGTGCCCGCGCCGACGCCTCCTGACTCCACCGCGAAGTCGGAGAACGCCGGCGGTAGGAACCGGGGATGGTGCTCGCGCATGTCGGCGAGGTAGCCGTAGACAGTGGCTGCCGGAGCGTCGATCGTACGCTCGGCTTGGGCCTCGACTGTCGACATCTCCCCCTGCCTAGCACGCTCGGGCCCGGGGCCGTCGACGGTCACGAGCCGGAGACGGCGTGCTCAGTGATCCCGGGCGAGCAGGACCGCGCGCGCCGACCAGCTCCGGAGGTCGCCGAAGCGAATACCGCCCGGCACCGGCACCTGCGCCGGCGTGGTTGGCGCCGGGTGCACGGGGAACGACCCCGCGATCCGCCAGGGTCCGCCGGCCACGGGGATCGTGACCTCGGGGGGCACGGCGCCTCCGAAGCAGTGGAGCACGACGAGCGCCTCGTCCGCCGTCGACGCCGTGCGCACGACTGCCTGCCAGCCCTCGGGCTGGCGGTAGCTCGCCACCTCGCCGCCGTGCCGCCGGGACGTGCCGTCGCGGATCGTCGGCGAGCAGCGCACGTAGAGAGCCATCGCGTCGAGGGCGAGCGACCACTGCGCCCCGGACAGCTCGACCACGTCGCCCGAGAGGCACATCCTGCCGAGGAACGCGCTCACGAGCTTGTAGGCGAGCTCCTCGTCGGAGTCCTCGGCCCTGAGCGTGCACCACACGAGGGACTGGTGCGGGGGGACGAGGCGCTGGGCGTTCGCCGCGACGATCGGGATCTCGACGACCTCGAATGCGTCGGAGGAGGACGCGACGTCGACGCGAGACAGCAACCAGGGCTCGTTGCGGTGACCGCCGGACGCGCACAGCTCGACCACGATCCCCGGAGCGCGGCGGTGCAGCGTCTCGAGGAAGCGTCCCGTCCCCTCCACCTGGCGGCGCAGGCCTTCGCCGAGCGAGTCGGCTCCGTCGCACCCGAGGCCGACGCTCGCGTTGTAGTCGAGCTTGACGTAGCCCATCCCGGCAGCGAGGAGGAGCTCGGCCACATCCGTGCCGAGGCGCCCGGCCTTCTCCGCGGTCGTGAGGTCGACGAAACGCCGCCGTCCGACGGTCAGCGGCAGGCCGTCTCGCTGGAGGAGCCCGTCGGTGCGGTCGTACGCGCTCGAAAGGTCGCCGACCGTCTCCGGCTCCATCCAGATCCCCGGGACGAGCCCGAGCGAGCGCACCTGGTCGGCGAACGAGGCCAGCCCGCCCGGGAAGCGCTCGGTGTCGGCCTCCCAGTCGCCATGGGTCCGGCCCCAGTCGGCGCCCGGTGCGGAGAACCATCCGCAGTCCACGACGAGGTAGCGCACGGGCGTGCCGGACAGCCTCCGGGCGATCGCGAGCGCGCGCTCCTCGGACGGATCGCCCCAGGTCGTCGCGTACTCGTTGAACTGGATGGGGAGGGAGGTCCCGGCCTCGAGACGGCCGCAGGTCACGGAGTCGTGGCTTGCGACGAGCCGAGCGCACGCGTCGTCGAGGTCGCCGCTCGTGACCGCGAGGAGAGCTTCGGGCGCGACGAAGCTCTGGCCGGGTTCGAGGGTCTTGCGCCAGTGCCCGAGCTCGTAGTCGGCAAGGCCCGCCGAGACGCACAGGGCGTCGTCCCGGCGGCCCAGCTCGATCTGCCACGAGCCTCCCCAGCAGAGCTGGATCGCCCATGTGACACCTGCGACGACGTCCTCGACCGCGACGAGCTGGCCGTAGCCGCTGAGAGGTGTCGTGCCTACTTGCCCGTACCGCTCGGTGGCCCACCAGACGGGTATCCAGGGACGGTCGAGGTGAAGCGCCTCGAGGGGCTCGCTCACGATCCGGCCCTCGGCACCCCAGTGGGAGCGGACGCGGTGGACGACGAGTCGAGGCGTCGGGTCGTCGGTGAACGGCGAGATCCCTCCGAGCGCGAGGCTCGACAGGGACTCGACCGTCGCCGGGACGGCGGAGCGGTTCTCTACCTCGGTGCTGCACCGCATTGCCTGCTGGCCGTCCCGCGCGGCGAGCCGGTGGACGACCGCGAGCTCCGAGCTCGCGAGGTGCGTCTCGACCCAGGTCGCGCCGTCCCGCTCGAAGACCTCCTGGTGCTCGAGCACGAGGCGGTGGGTGCTCTCGGCGTCCCTCGTCGACCGGCCGGGCAGGAGCTGGTCCCGGCTCGCGTCCCCCGTCACGCCGACGTGGACGAGCGGGTCGACCGCCCATGCGCGTCCTGCGCCCGGGTGGTGCCGTGCCGCCGGCTCCGGGAGGAGCGGGCGGGGGGCCACGAGATCGCCGATCCGGTCGATCGGCAGGACCCAGAGACCGAGCGCACCGGTGGCACGGTCGCGTGGGAAGACGACCACCTGGTCGCCGAGCTGGTAGCTCGAGACGATCTCGAGGCCCTGGACGTCCCGGTAGACGCCGAGATCGACAGCTCGTGGCTCCATGTGGTCCCTCCCGTGCCGGCGGACCCGGGCCGAGGCGACCCGAGCCCGTGCTCCTCGAGCAGCGAGCGCTCGGGTGCCTGCCGAGGGTAGCGGTCCGTCGACGTCAGCCACGAGGATCCGCTCTGCACGTTCGTGCTGGTCGGCCTTCGAGGCGAGCGCACCGACCGGCGAGATGCCAGGAGGACGTAGCGACGAACGGCGGACGCGAGCCGCTCGGGCGGCGGGCGCGACTCGACCTACCAGCGCTCGCGATGGACGACTTCGGCGAGGGGTCTACGGGGTCTCCTCGCGGCCGGCGCACCCGGCCCGCTGCACGCAGGGTGGCCGATCGCTACAGCGCCCACGACTGTGCGGTGCCGGGGTGCCCCGAGACCTTCGAGGAGCGCGCCCGGATCGCCGTGGAGCCTGAAGAACAGCGCCCCCAGCGCTTCGTCGGTGACCGCGAGGAGCAGCTGCATGACGACGAAGGAGGCGTCGACCGTCCAGTAGGGGACCGGCCACTTCTCGGGGGAGCGCCCGGCGAGCCCGGAGCCGGCCTTGTCCGGCTCGCCGTAGCGGGCTGCATACGCGCCGGGATCGGCGATCGGCACGACGACGACCGGGGCGGCGAGCAGGCCCGGCGCGTGCTCGCCCGCACGCCAGCTCTCCTCGCTAGCGAGCGACCAGAAGCGCGCCCGCGCCTCGGGGGTGGTGAGGACGAGGAGGTCGACGCCCTGGGTGAACCCTGCAGAGGGTGCTCGGACCGCGGAGCGGAGGATCGAGTCGAGCACGCGGGCGTCGACTGCCTCGTCTGTGAAGCTGCGGTGCATCCTGCGTCGCCGCAGCACGTCGGTGAGCTCCATGGCGGCACCGTACAGCCGGTAGGGCGCGGTGTACCTCCGGAGCGGCGGACGGCGCGACGGCGGGATGGCGGGATGGCGGGATGGCGGGATGGAATGTTGACTCCGCTGGTAGTGTTTGGAAGGACAGCCTGCGGCACCCGGTCCGCACAAGGCACACGACGAGGTCCGGCAACACGACGAGGTCGAGGTGCACGCGTGCCCCATCACCGGACCGGGTGCATGCGCGACGACGAAGGAGCATGAGCGTGCCGAGCGTGAGAGAGCTGCTGGCCAAGGTGAAGGCGGAGATCCGCGAGGTCGACCCCCTCGAGGCGTCCGCCCGCCTCGGCGACGCCGCCTTCCTCGACGTGCGGGAGGCCGACGAGTACGCGCAAGGCGCGATACCCGGCTCGGTGCACTTGCCGCGGGGCATGCTCGAGCTGCAGGTGGAGGGTGCCCTGCCTGCCAAGGACGCTCCCGTCGTCGTGTACTGCGCGGGAGGGGTGCGTTCCGCGTTCGCCGCCAAGGCGCTCGCCGAGCTCGGCTACTCGGATGTCGTCTCGATGACGGGCGGCTTCAACCAGTGGAAGGACGAGGGGCGGACGTGGGCCGTGCCTCGGGTTCTCGACGCCGACAAGCGCAACCGCTACCAGCGCCACCTGCTCCTTCCCGAGGTCGGCGAGGTCGGTCAGCAGAAGCTTCTCGACTCGAAGGTCCTCCTCCTCGGTGCGGGTGGGCTCGGATCGCCCGCCGCGCTGTACCTCGCGGCGGCAGGTGTCGGCACCATCGGGATCGTCGACATGGACGTCGTGGACGCGTCGAACCTCCAGCGCCAGATCCTCCACACGATGGACCGGGTCGGCGAGCCCAAGGTCGCCTCCGCGAAGACTGCCCTCGCCGCCCTCAACCCCGACGTCGACGTGCGCACCTACGACGCGCGCATCGGAGCCGACAACATCCTCGAGCTGTTCGACGGCTACGACCTCGTCGTCGACGGGACCGACAACTTCCCGACCCGCTACCTCGTCAACGACGCGTCGCTGCTGCGGCGCACCCCGGTCGTCCACGGCTCGATCTTCCGCTTCGAGGGCCAGGTGACCGTGTTCGACCCGTACAACGGCCCGTGCTACCGGTGCTTCGTCCCAGAGCCGCCGCCGCCAGAGCTCGCACCTTCGTGCGCGGAGGCCGGCGTCCTCGGCGTCCTCCCCGGCATCATCGGCTCGATCCAGGCGGTCGAGGCGCTGAAGATGTTGCTCGGCATCGGGGACTCCCTCGTCGGGCGGCTCCTCGCGTACGACACGCTCGCCCAGGACGTGCGCACGTTCACGATGCGTCGCGACCCCTCGTGCCCGGCATGTGGGCCCGAGGCCGGTCCGATCGTCATCGCCGAGTACGACCAGCTCTGCATGCCCCACGTAGCGAGGCGTCCGGCGACGGTCTGAAGGCGCCCGCCGCTCGGGCTGGACACCCGCCCTGTCGGTTGCGCCAAGGCTCGAGCGGGGCTCAGCCAGCGCGGAAGGCGGACGTGAGCAGGCGAGCGCGCTGTTCGGGGTCTGCCGCGAGGTCGGCGACCGTCCACGCCATGGCGGTGGCGCCGTCCAGCAGGGCCTTGTCGGCGATCTCGGTGACGCAGTGGGCGGCGAACTCGGCCTGGTGGTTGACGGCGGGAAGCGAGTCGAGCCCGAGCGTCGGGTGGATCGCCGGCATCGCGAGGGACACGTTCGCCATGTCCGTCGAAGCTGCGACGATCTTGGCGGCCGGCTCCGCGAAGCGCCTGCCGAGAGCAAGGGCGTTGCGCGCGTAGAAGGCGGCCATCTCCCGGTCCGCGCGGAACTCCGAGTACACGGGTCCCTGCGGGACGATCTGGACGCTCGCACCGGTCGCGACGGCACCGGCTTCGAAGCAGCGGTGGACGCGCGGCTCCCATGTCGACAGGGATTCGAGGTCGCTCGCCCGGACGTAGTACTTGGCGCGGGTGTGCGCCGGGACGATGTTGGGGGCGGCGCCGCCGAGCGTGACGATGCCGTGCACCTGGTCGCCGGGTGCCGCGTGCTGGCGCAGGAGCCCGACGGCGACCTGGGCGACGGTGATCGCGTCGGCGGCGTTGACACCGAGCTCGGGGTAGGCGGACGCGTGCGCGGCGCGGCCGGTGTAATCGACGTCGAAGTGGGACACCGCGAGGCACGGCATCTGGAGCAGCTCGGAGGGCCAAGGATGGACCATGAGCGCCGCGTGGAGACCGTCGAAACCGCCGCGCTCGAGCATGAGGATCTTCCCCCCGCCGCCTTCCTCGGCAGGCGTGCCGAGCACCCGGACGGTGAGGCCGAGACCGTCGGCGACGGCCGCGAGCGCGAGCCCTGCCCCGACGGCCGCGGCTGCGATGACGTTGTGCCCGCAGGCATGGCCGACCTCGGGGAGGGCGTCGTACTCGCAGCAGATCCCGACGACGAGCGGACCGCTGCCGTACGTCGCCGAGAAGGCCGTGGGCAGGTCGCACACGCCCGCGGCGACGTCGAACCCGCCGGCCGCGAGCGCCTCCGCACACCACGCTGCGCCGTGCTCCTCCTCGAAGGAGAGCTCGGGGTGGGCGTGGATGCGGTGGGAGAGCGCGACGAGCCCTGTCGCCTCGCGCCGGACCACGTCGGCGACCGCCCGCCGCGCCCCGTCAGGCGCCGAGCGCCCCGGGACCGAGGCGCCGCTCATCGAACCACCATCACTACGTCTCCGGGGCCGACCGCGTCGCCCGTGCCGACGCGCAGGTCCTCGACGGTGCCGGCGACCGGCGAGACGATCGGGTTCTCCATCTTCATCGCCTCGAGGACGCAGACGACCTGGCCGGCGACGACGGCGTCGCCGACGACCACGTGGAGCTGCGCGATCGTGCCCTGCATCGGGGCGAGGACCGTCCCGTCGGTCGGTGGCGCCGAGCCCTGGCGCTTCTCGCGACGTGCCGGCGAGTGGCCCGGGGCGCGCGCGTCGCCGGCGGTCTCGGGCAGCCAGAGACGGACGCGGTAGCGCCGGCCGTCCACCTCGGCGTCTACGGTGCGCAGCACCGTCGCGTCCTCCCGCCGCGTCCCGTCCGAGGGGGCGACACCGGCGACACCCGACAGGTCGAGATCGTCTTCGACGAAGCGCGTCGAGTGCAGCGCGCCGACGAACGTCTCGTGCTCGAGGATCGCGATCTCCGCCGGGATCGTCGTAGCGATGCCCTCGACGACCGTCTCGTGGAGCGCACGGATCATCCGGTGCCGTGCCTGCTCCCGGTCCTCCCCCCAGACGGCGATCTTCGCGACGAGGTTGTCGAACGACGGGCTGACCGCGTCGCCCGCCTCGTAGCCGGCGTCGACACGCACCCCCGGCCCGGCCGGGAGCCGCAGGCCGGTGATCGTCCCCGGGCTCGGAACGAACGCTCCTCCCGCCGGATCCTCGGCGTTGACGCGGCATTCGATCGCGTGCCCCCGCACTGCGACGTCGGACTGCGAGAGGCCGAGGGGCTCGCCGGCAGCGATGCGGAGCTGCATCGCGACGAGGTCGAGCCCGGTGACGAGCTCGGTCACGGGGTGCTCCACCTGGAGCCTCGTGTTCATCTCGAGGAAGTAGAACCGGCCGTCCTCGTAGAGGAACTCGACGGTCCCGACACCCTCGTAACCGCACGCGAGGGCGATGCGCACCGACGCGTCCCCCATCGCCTCCCGCACCCCCGGGGCGAGACCGGGTGCCGGCGTCTCCTCGACGAGCTTCTGGTGGCGTCGCTGGCACGAGCAGTCGCGCTCGCCGAGCCACAGAGCCGTGCCGCAGCGGTCGGCGACGACCTGCATCTCTACGTGGCGCGCGGCGGGCAGGTAGCGCTCGAGGTACACCTCCGAGCGACCGAACGACGCCTCGGACTCTCGCCGAGCCTGCTCGAGACCAGGAGCCGCCTCCGCCGGGCCGTGCACGACGTTCATGCCGCGGCCGCCTCCGCCGTACGACGCCTTGATCGCGACCGGCCAGCCGTGCTCCTCCCCGAACGCCACGACCACCGCAGCGTCGGTGACCTCGTCGTTCAGTCCAGGCACTCCGGTCACACCGACACCTTGCGCCGCGGCCCGCGAGCTCAGCTTCGATCCCATCGTCTCGATCGCCGCCGGTGGCGGGCCCACGAACACCGCCCCTGCCTCCGCGACCGCCTGGGCGAAGCCCGCGTTCTCGGCGAGGAACCCGTAGCCCGGATGGACGGCCTGTGCGCCGGAGCGGCGTACCACGTCGACGATCGCGTCGACGGCGAGGTAGCTCGACGCGCCGCCACCCGGGAGCGCGTACGCCTCGTCGGCGAAGCGCACGTGCATCGCCCGCGCGTCCTGCTCGCCGTAGACCGCGACGCTCGTGACGCCGAGCTCGCGGCAAGTCCGGATCACGCGAACGGCGATCTCGCCTCGATTTGCCACAAGAACCTTGGCGAACACCCGGTCGACCCCTCACGGACTCCCACGTCTCGGCCTAACGTGCGCCTGTGCGGAGTCCGGGCGCTGGCGCAGCCGACGGCGACCAGGTCGACCCCGGCCCAGGCGAGCAGGCTAGCGGGCGTCCGGCCTTCGCGAGCCCGGTCCGGATCGCGGTCGTCGACTCGACCAACCGCTGGTTGCGCGACGCGGCGCTCGCCGGAGCACCGCACGGCTCTGCAGTGCTCGCCGCCGAGCAGCTCGCAGGCCGCGGACGCCGCGACCGGGCCTGGATCGCACCCCCGGGGTCGTCCGTGCTGTGCTCGGTCCTTTTCCGCAGCGGCCTCGACGCCGGCACGGTCCATCTCGCCCCCGCACTCGTCGGGCTCGCGGCGCTCCGCGCCGTCCGCGCCGTCGCCGGCGTGGGCGCGGCCCTCAAGTGGCCGAACGACCTGGTCGTCGGGGACGCGAAGGTCGGGGGGATCCTGTCCGAGCTCGTCGGCGGGCCGGAGGCGGTCGTCGTCGGCATCGGGATCAACGTCGCGTGGCCTCCGGGATGGCCACCACCTGGCCCTCTCCGATCGCTCGTGCGTGGCGCCACGACGCTCGAGCGCGCGGCCGGCCGGCCGGTCGCGCGCCACGAGGTGGAGGATGCTCTGCTCGCCGAGGTCGCAGGCGGCGCGCGGGACCTCGAGACGGCAAGTGGCCGGGAGCTCCTCGCCGAGAGGTACCGGGCTGCGTGCTCGACTCTCGGTCGGGAGGTCCAGGTGCAGCTCGACGGCGAGACGCTCACCGGTCGCGCC
>JAJZCK010000264.1 GCA_021846125.1 Actinomycetes bacterium
CGCATACATCGAGGCGTGCGAGCCCTTCGTCACTGGTGAACGTCACCTCACCGACGTCACGCTGCTCGTCGACCCAGAGCGCAGCGACAGCCCGGGCGACGCGGTCGTCGGAGCCGTGCGCCTGCTTCAGCAGCTACGCCAGCAGTTCGACGTTCTCCCCGTCGAGGCGCCGTTGGATCCTCGCACGGTCGTCATCGTCCCGGAGTCGACACCTGTCGACGACGCGTTGTGCGAGCGGCTGCGTGCGCACGTCCGCGCTGGCGGCCCACTGCTCATCGCGGCATCGGCGATTCCTGCAGGTGACGCAGGCGACACGCTCCTCGCCGACCTGCATGTCGAACGGCATGGCGTCCTCGAGTTCGACCCCGTCTTCCTCGACATGGCCGATACGTCGAACGCCCTCGCACGAGGAGGGATCGCCATCCGCATCGCTGGCGAGGCGCACCGGATCACCCCGCTTGCAGGCTGCGACGTCCTGCTCGGTCTCGCCGAGCCCTACTTCCAGCGCAGCTACGAGCACTTCAGTGGGCACTCGTATACGCCACCCGCTCGATCCGCGCGGTGCGCGGCCGTCCTCCAGGCCGGAAAGGCGGTCGTCACCACGGTTCCGCTGTTCACGGCAGCCGCCCTCGAGGGAAACGAGGAGTACAGGGCGGTGATCTCCTCCATCCTCGATCGCCTCCTCGCGCGACCGCTCGTGCGCGCGGGCGGTCCCGCCCATCTCGAGACGTCCGTCGTGGGACACGAAAGCACAACCGCGGTGCACCTGCTGAGCTATGTACCGAGCCGGCTCGCACGTGATCTCGACCTCGTCTACGACCCCTTCCCGCTCGTCGACCTCGACCTACAGATCCGCTCGGATACGAGGCCGACGCGCGTGACGCGTCAGCCCGATGGCGAGGAGCTCTGTTTCACCTACGACGACGGTTACGTGAGGACGACGGTCTCGGTACCGGACGGTCACGCGATCGTCGTCCTCGAACAGTGACGGTCCGGCTCAGCGCGCGTTGCGCAGCCAGTCCTCGAGCCCGGCGATGTGCGCAGTCGCTCTCGCTGCTGCGACCTCCGGCTCGTGCCGAGCGATCGCGTCGACGATTGCGAGGTGCTCGCGCAGGGTGCGTGCGTGCGCATCCTCGTCGGTGATGCCCCGCCAGACGCGTGCCCGGTGCATCGGTCCGGCGAGCGAGTCGAGCAGCGAGACGAGCACGGGGTTCGCGCACCACGAGACGATCGTGCGGTGGAACGCGAGGTCGTTCTCGACGAAGACCTCAGCCGGCGACGACGGTGGGACCTCGTCGAGGATCTCGTGGAGCCGTGCGACCTGACCCGAAGACGCGCTCCTCGCGACGATCGCCGTCGCCGCGGGCTCGAGGAGGCGACGCACCTCGAGGAAGTGCAGCACGGAGTCGTCTCTGTGGAAGTCGACGACGAAGCTCACCGCGTCGAGCAGCAGCGCAGGATCGAGGCTCGTCACGTAGGTCCCGTCGCCCTGGCGCACGTCGAGTATGCGCACGAGCACGAGCGCGCGCACCGCCTCGCGAAGTGAGCTGCGCGAGAGCCCGAGAGAAGCTGCGAGCTCGTCCTCCTTCGGGAGCCGGTCGCCGGGTTCGAGCACGCCGGAGACGATCATCTCCTTGATCTTCTCGATCGCCTCGTCGGTCACCGCCATAGCTCACGCCCCTGCGGTCGCGCGCGGCAGGGCATAGGCCTTGTGCGCGGTACCGGAGAGAAAGGCGTCGGCCTCCGCTTCGGACAACGATGCGAGCGTGTCGTGTGCGAGCGCGACGACCTCGGCAAAGGTCGCCTCCGCCGTGCACACAGGCCAGTCCGAGCCGAACATGAGCCTCGCCGGACCGAACGACTCGAGGATCCACTCGACATACCTCGCATCGGGAAGCGCCCGCGCGACGTCGGTAGCGGCCCCGAGCTGCCGTGGGCGCACGAGGAGGTCGTAGGTGAGCCCCGCTCGGGCGACCGCACCGAGGCCTCGCCGCACGGCGCGCCGCGCGAGCCAGTGCGGGTCGGGCTCCGACTGGACGAGATGGCGGACGCCGACGAGCTTCTCCCCGCCAGGCCCATCGGCGAGCCGAGCGAGACGGTCGGCGACATCGGGCGCCTCGAGGTCGACCCAGCCGACGACACCGGCGACGAGATCTGCTCCTGCCGCGTCGCCAAGGGTCTCGACAGACTCGTCGAGATCGGCGAGCACTTGGACGAGCACCACCTGGTCGTCGGGGCCGGGCGTTGCGTCACGCGCGTAGTCGTCGAGGTCGAACCGACGGCGCAGCAGGGGATCCTCGGCCGCGAGCCACGAGTGGTCGCGCACCGCCGGGTCCCAGACGTGGACGTGAGCATCGCAACGTGGTCTCGTCATCGAACGACCGGTGCGGCGAGCAGGCCGTGCGTGGCGAGCTCGTCGAACAGCTCGTCCGGGACCGCGGTCGCGAGATGGCGGGCATTCTCCCTCACCTCCGCGGCGGAGCGCGATCCGACGACCGCAGCCGTCACCGCGGGGTGTGCGAGCACGTAGTGCAGCGCAGCCGCGGCGATCGGGACGCCGTGGCGCGCGCAGACCACGCGGATCGCCTCCGCGCGAGCGAGGAGCGCCTCAGGTGCGGGCAGGTAGTCGAAGGTTGCCCCGGGGCGCGGGTCCGCGAGGATCCCGCTCTTGAACACCCCCGCAGCCAGCACGGCGACACCTCTCGCTGCACACGCGGGCAGCAGGCTCTCCGCCGCGCTCGCGTCGAGAAGGGAGTACCTGCCCGCTATGAGCACGCAGTCGAGGTCTGCCTCCGCGACGAAGCGCTCGACCATGGCGACCTGGTTCATCCCGACGCCCACCGCTCGGACGACACCTTGCTCACGCAGGTCGAGGAGCGCGGGGATCGCCTCGCGAAGAGCGACGTCGAAGACGTCGTCCGGATCGTGGACGAGCGCGATGTCGAGGTGGTCGGTGCCGAGCCGCACACAGCTCTCCTCCACGGAGCGCCGGACACCGTCCCGGCTGTAGTCGAGGACGCGGCTGCGCCGTGGCGTGGCAAAAAAGCCCTCGATCCCGTCGACGTCCTCGTCGGTAGGCACGAGCAGTCGCCCGACCTTGCTCGACACGACGACCTCGTCGCGCGGCCACGAGCGAAGCGCGGCACCGAGGCGCTCCTCGGAGAGCCCC
>JAJZCK010000265.1 GCA_021846125.1 Actinomycetes bacterium
CGTATTCGCTCGAGACGTGTCATGCCAGGCTCAGGCGCTCTGTCGGTTGTCCGGTGACCTCGGCGATGAGTTCGAAGTCCTTGTCGACGTGCAAGACGGTGAGGCCGGCCAGCTCAGCTGTGGCGGCGACGATCAAATCTGGCACTGAGGGTGCCCGATGCCGCCCGCTATCGGCGAGCAGCGCCTGCACTTCGAAGGCTCGGTCCTCGCTCGCTGGGACGTGGTACTCGATCGGCATCGCGGAGAGCGGCGGTCTGAGCGTGGCAGAGCGCAGCTCGGGGCCTGACCTCGCGGAGTAGCCGACCTCCAAGCGAGTCACGGCTGCGATGCGGACCAGCCCCCGGTCGATCCGCTCGGCCCACACCTCGGCTTCGGGACTCGCGCCCAGACGTGCAAGAGCAGAGGTGTCGATGAGCCAATCGGTCACTCCCACGCGCCCTTCATGACCTCTGGGTCGATGAGATCTGCGAACGTCTCGGCAAACGCCACGAGGTGCTCGGCAGTGACCGGCTGAGGGCTGACGACGGCCTCTTGCGCCAGTCTCCGACGCAGGTACTCGCTGCGGGAGAGACCGAGCCGAGACGCCCGACGGTCAAGTGCAGCGACGACATCTTCAGGGACATCACGGACGAGCACATCTGTCACGTCGCTCACCTCCTGATATCTCATGATAGCGAGCGCTGGCGACCCGTGCGCGAACCGGGACGGTCGTCGACGACCATGGACAGGCCGCGGACGAGAACATCGAGCCCTGGAGCTTCGGTCGCGTCGGCCGGGAGCGCGGAGAGGTCCTCGACGACGTCGAGCTCGGCGCCCTGGTCGACGCGGCGGCGGATGAGCCAGGCACAGCCAGCCCGGTCCACGTGGCACCCTGCCCGGGTCACCCATCTCGTCGGTCGTCGTCCGCGCCCACTGGCCCCGGCACGACATGGGCAAGGCGCTCGACGGCAGCGACGGCCTGCTCGCGCTCCGGTGGCGGGAAGTAGTCGCGCTGGGAGACCCGTGCGAGCTCCCCGCGCAGGCGGACGAGCGCCTTGCGGCGAGCCGCGGCGGACTCGTCTGCGGCGAGGACCGCCTTTCGGCGCACCTCGTCGTACTCGGTCGCGGTTACCGTGGACATGCGCTCTGCGAGCTGGAGGTGAACGGCGGCCGACACCGGGCTCGCAACCCAGACGGACGCATCGCCGGCCGCCTCGAGCACCTCGGTGGCCAGCCACTCCAGGTGCTCGCGCGCCCGGGGCGTGTCCGGCAGCATGGCGATGCCGTCGCCGAGCTGGACCGCGCCGAGCTGGCGCAACCGGCGCCAGAGGACGATCCGGGGCGTGGACGGCTCGCGGGGCAGGTGGTAGGCGAGCATGGCCCAGTGCATCGCGGCGTCCACCCCGCCATCCTACCGGAGCCCTCGCAATGTCTCCGAAACCGTGGTTACAATCACCGCAGGCATCGGTGCGCCCGATGCCGGCCGCACTTTCCGAGGGGAACGAGCCCTGTGCACGTCTACGAGCAGCGAGCCCGGCTGGAACGGTCCTGTCCGAGGTCAGCCGAGCGACGGCGCACGCGCTCGACGGGGCATCGTGGGTGACACACCATGGGTGACATCTCGTGAGCGACGCGCCGTGAGCGACGCGCCGTGAGCGGCCCGGCGTCCGGCCCGCCTGCGCCGCCGGGTGGCCACGAGGATGTCACCGACCGGAACCGGCGCGACCGACGTCTGATCCTTGCCGGGCAGGGCCTTCGGGCGCTCGCCTACGGCTACTGCGCCGTCCTCCTCGGCGTCGACCTCCACCGCCGGGGCCTCTCCCGGCTCGAGGTCGGCGTCGTGCTCAGCGCCGTCGTCGCCGGCTCCGCGCTCGGCCTGCTCGTCGTCGGGCGGCTCGCCGACCAGCTCGGACGGCGGGCCGTCTACGTCGCCGGCTACGCGATCCTCGCCCTCGCCGCCGTCACCCTCGCGCTCTCGCCATGGTGGTGGCCGATCGCCGCCGTCGCGCTCACGGGGACGCTCTCGGCCGAGGTGATGGACTCCGGTCCGTTCACCGCGATCGAGCAGGCCATGCTCGCCGCGCTCAGCACCGGGCGCCGGCGCCTGCGGGGCTTCGGCGTGTACAACGCCGTGGCGGCCGCCGGAGGCTCGCTCGGTGCGCTGGTTGCTGGTGGGACGGGAGCGGTCGGGCTCGCTTCGTCGGCGTCGAGGTCGGGTGCGGCCGCGTTCCTCTTCCTCGTGCCGCTCGCCCTGCTCGGCGGCGCGTGCGGGGCGAAGCTCTCGGCGGCTGTCGAGCTGCACCCGCAGCCCTCCGGCCCCGCGAGCGAGAGCGCCTCCGGGCCTGCCCCGGGTCCCGGCCCGGACACGGGTATCGAGGCATCGTCGGGACCTCGCGGGCGCCTGCTACCCGCAACATCACCGACGCGTGAGGTCGTCTTGCGACTCTCGGCGCTCTTCGGTGTCGACTCCTTCGGGTCCAGCTTCACCGTGCAGGCCTTCGTCGCGTTCTGGCTGAGCACCCGCTACGGCGCGAGCACCGCGGCGATCGGCCTGCTGTTCTTCGGTCTCGGCCTCGTCCAGACCGCGTCGGTGCTCGTCGCCACGCGCATCGGCGAGCGATTCGGGCTGCTGTCGACCATGGTCTTTACGCACCTGCCGTCGAACCTGTTCCTCGCCGCCGTCGCGTTCGCACCCAATCTGGGCATCGCCGCCGGCCTGCTCGTCGCCCGGGCCGCTCTGTCGCAGATGGACGTCCCGACCCGTCAGGCCTACGTGATGGCGCTCGTTCCGCCGGAGGACCGCATGAGCGCGGCGAGCGTGACCGGCCTCGCCCGCTACGTCACGCGTCCGGTCGGGCCCGTCCTCGCGGGGCTCGCCCAGGGCGTCTTCGTCGGCCTGCCGTTCCTTCTCGCCGGGACGGTGAAAGCCGCCTACGACCTCGTGCTGTGGAGCTGGTTCCGCCACGTCCCGCTTCCCGAGGAGAGGTCCGGTGCCTCGGCGGCCCGCGCCGTGCCCGGGCCGACCTTCGCCGACCGACCCGCAGGGGGCGGGCGACGAGGTGGACGACCCGAGCCTTCCTCTTCTGGTCGTCCGCCGGCCCCGCCGGGAGATAGCGGCCCCGCCGGGAGATAGCGGCCCCGCCGGGAGATAGCGGCCCGGCGTGGACCCT
>JAJZCK010000266.1 GCA_021846125.1 Actinomycetes bacterium
GCGAGGAGGTCCAGGCGGTGCACCCGGACGCCCGCCAGGCGGTGCCGTCGTGAGCGCGCTCGCGTCCGAGGTGCTCCGCGCACGGGTGCGCGCAGCAGCCGCGCCCCGGCGCACGGGCCGGGTCACCCGGCTCGTCGGGCTGCGTGTCGAGGTCGAGGGCATCGAGGCCGCCGTCTCCGACGCCGTCGAGATCGTCCGACGTGACGGCACGCGCCTGTCGGCAGAGGTCGTCGCGGTCCAAGCGGGGAGCCTCGCCTGCATGCCGCTCGGCGAGCTGCGCGGCGTCCGCTACGGCGACGTCGTCGAAGGCCTCGGGCGCCCGCTCCCGGTGCGCGTCGGCGAGAGCCTCCTCGGGCGTGTGCTCGACGGCCTCGGCAACCCGATCGACGACGGACCCGCGCTCACCGGCGTCGAGGAGGTCTCCGTCGACGCGGACCCGCCACATCCGCTCACGCGGGCGATGGTCGACCGCCAGCTCAGCCTGGGCGTCCGGGCCATCGACACGACCGTGCCCTGCGGTAGGGGGCAGCGCCTCGGCATCTTCGCGGGCTCCGGGGTCGGAAAGTCCAGCCTGCTGTCGATGATCGCACGAGGTACCGCGGCACAGGTCTGCGTCCTCGCGCTCATCGGTGAGCGTGGGCGCGAGGTCGCGGAGTTCATCCAGCGCGACCTCGGCCCCGACGGACTCGCCCGTTCCGTGGTGGTCGTCGCGACCTCCGACCAGCCGGCGCTCGTGCGCATCCGCGCGTCGTTCACCGCGACGCGGATCGCCGAGTGGTTCCGGGACCAGGGCAAGGACGTCGTGCTCATGATGGACAGCCTGACGCGCTTCGCGATGGCGCAGCGCGAGGTCGGGCTCTCCGCCGGCGAGCCTCCCGCGACACGCGGCTACCCGCCGTCGGTCTTCTCCCTCCTGCCCCGCCTGCTCGAGCGGGCGGGCGCTGCCGAGGTCGGCAGCATCACCGGCCTCTACACCGTCCTCGTCGAGGGCGACGACATGAACGAGCCGATCGCGGACGCGGCACGGTCGATCCTCGACGGCCACCTCGTCCTCTCGAGGAGGCTCGCGACGTCCGGCCACTTCCCGAGCATCGAGGTCCTCGAGTCCATCTCCCGGGTCGAGTCCGTCATCACCACGAGCGAGCAGCGTGCGCGCGTGCGCGAGCTCCGCCGCCTGCTCGCCGCGTACCGCGACACCCGGGACCTCATCGAGATCGGCGCCTACTCGCGCGGCGCCAACCCGCTCGTCGACCGCGCCGTCGAGCTCCTCGATGCGACAGAGGAGTTCTTGTGCCAGGACATCGGCGAGACCTGCGATCTCCACGACTCCTGGGACCGGCTCGCCCGGCTGCTCGACTCGACCGGCGCCGCGGTCCCGGCCGGCGCGGGGACGGCGCCATGAAGCGCTACGTGTTCCGCCTCAACGGTGTGTTGCAGCTGCGCCGCGCCGAAGAGGAGCAGGCCCGCGAGCTCCTCTCCGTCGCCAATGCCCGCCTGCGCCGCTCGATCCTCGCCCGCGACGCAGAGGTCGCCCGCTACCGGGAGCTCGCGTCGGTCACGACCGCCACGACGGCGGAGTCCCTCCTCTGCGAGCAGAGCGCCGCGTCGCTCGCAGCCGAGGTCCTCACCGCGGCCCGACATGCAGTCGCCGCGGCCGCGGCCGAGGCCGCCCTCGCGCAGGTCGCGTGGAGCGCGGCGTCGCGACGGGTGAAGATCCTCGAGCGTCTCGACGACCGCCGGCGCCTCGAGCACGCCGAGATGGAGCGTCGCGCGGAGATCGCCGTCGTCGACGACATCGTGACGGCGCGGTACCTGAGCGAGAGGCGCGACGCGGCGGCGCGCGTCCCCGGGGGCTCACGATGAGCGACCTCTCGGCCATCCAGGGCTATATCTCGACACTGCAGTCGACGATGGCGAGCCTGCCTTCCCTGATGCAGCAAGCCGGCCAGACGGGCGACTTCGCCGCCGTGCTCTCCGAGGTCCAGTCGGCGCTCGCCGGCCCGGCAGCAGCGTCTCCTGCGTCGGCCTCCGGCGCCCCCGGTGCCGCGCAGGCCACGGCGGCGACGCCCGCGTCAGCCTCTACGGTGGTCTCGACCGCCGAGCGCTACCTCGGGGTCCCCTATGTCTGGGGCGGGTCGACGCCGGCCGGCTTCGACTGCTCCGGCTTCGTCCAGTACGTCTACGGCAAGCTCGGCGTGGCGCTCCCGCGCACGAGCGAGCAGCAGGCGCTCGCCGGCACCGCCGTGCCCTCGCTCGCGCTCGCGCGCCCCGGCGACCTCGTCTTCTACGCAGGCAGCGACGGGACGGTGACGTCGCCCGGCCACGTCGGAATCTACCTCGGCAACGGCGAGATGATCGACGCACCCCAGACCGGGATGACCGTCTCGATCCAACCCGTCGGCAGCCCGGTCGCGATCCGTCGCGTCCTGCCGGCGGTCCCCGCCTCCTCGACCGGCGCCCCGAGCCTCCAATCCCAGTCGGTGCCCGTGGCGCTCGCCCCGCTCTTCGCGAGCGCGTCGCAGCGCTACGGCGTGCCCGAGAGCTTGCTGAGGGCGGTCGCGCAGGTCGAGTCGGGCTTCAACACCCAGGCGGTGAGCTCGGCGGGAGCCCAGGGCCTCATGCAGATCATGCCCTCGACCGCGGCCGGTCTCGGTGTGAACCCGCTCGACCCCGCGCAGGCGATCGACGGCGCGGCCCAGATGCTCGCCGGCTACATCGCCGCCTATGGCTCGACGTCGACCGCGCTCGCCGCGTACAACGCCGGTCCGGCCGCCGTCGCCCAGTACGGCGGCATACCGCCCTACCCGCAGACCCTGGCATATGTCAACGACGTCCTGCAGATCGCCCGAGGTGGATCATGACCTGCTCTCCGACACCCCCGACAGCGGCACACCGCACGACCGTGCACCCGCCGACGTGCTGGAGCACGCGATGAGCGGCCTCGCGATGGCCGCGGCCACCGGTCCCGACCTTGCCGGACCAGAGCCCGGCCCCGCCGCACCACCGGCCGGGACCGGCCCGGCGACCGGCAGCTTCGGCGACATCTTCGCCGCGTCGAGCCCCCTCGCACCTCCAGCGGCGCCCTCGGCCTCCGCAACGCCGGCAGCCGCCGTGGGACCGGACGCGCCGGCGGCGACCACGACACCGG
>JAJZCK010000036.1 GCA_021846125.1 Actinomycetes bacterium
GAAGGGTGTGAGAGTCAACGCGGTCGCCCCGGGCTATATACGCACGGCGATGACGGCCGACCTGCTCCTCACAGAGGACGCCCAGCGTGACTGGATCGGCGCCACTCCCCTCGGTAGACCGGGCGAGCCTGCCGAGGTGGCGGACGCAGTGGTGTACCTGCTCGGCGAGACCGCGAGCTTCGTCACCGGGGCGACGCTTGTCGTCGACGGTGGCTACACACTCTGGTAGGCAGCCGTCGCCGCAGCCGCGATCCATACTGTTGCCATGAACGCCCGTGCTGTCCCGCTCAGCTGGCTGTGTGACATGGACGGGGTGCTCGTCCACGGCGGGAACGCCGTCCCCGGTGCGGCGAGGTTCGTCCGAGCGCTCGCCGACGCGGGGCGGAGCTTCCTCGTCCTCACGAACAACTCGCTCTACACACCGCGTGACCTTGCCGCGCGCCTGTCCGCGTCGGGGCTCGACATCCCCGTCGGATCGCTCTGGACCTCTGCGCTCGCTACGGCGCGGTTCCTCGACACCCAGCGTCCAGGCGGGACCGCCTTCGTGATCGGCGAGGCCGGGCTGACGACGGCGCTCCACGACGCCGGTTACGTCCTGACCGACAAGGACCCCGACTATGTCGTGCTCGGCGAGACGCACAGCTACAGCTTCTCCGCGATCACCAAGGCGATCCGCCTGGTGTCGGCCGGTGCCCGCTTCATCGCGACGAACCCGGACCCCGTCGGCCCGTCCGCCGAGGGGATCCTCCCGGCCACCGGCTCGGTAGCGGCGCTCATCAAGCACGCGACGGGGATCGACCCGTACTTCGTCGGCAAGCCCAACCCTTTGATGATGCGCGAGGGTCTGAACGTGCTCGGCGCGCACTCCGAGACGGCCGTGATGGTCGGCGACCGTATGGACACCGACATCGTCTCGGGCATCGAGGCGGGCCTCGAGACGATCCTCGTGCTGTCCGGGGTGACGGCCGAAGCGGACGTGGAGAGGTTCCCCTTCCGGCCGACGCGAGTCGTCGGCTCGGTCGCCGACCTTGTCGGAGATCTCGAAGCGTTGGCCTCGCGTTGAAGTCGGCATGCCGCGCTGCTAGACCCAGTCGATCGCATCCGTACCGCTCCACCCGTCTGCAGGCGGTGGACCGCCGGCGGGAGCCGCACGCCGACAGCCAGGACGGTCTCCCAGCTGCGGCACAGGTGGCACGGCTAGCACATGGCCCGTGGCGAGCGTGACGAGGCGGACCGGCCGCCCGGGCAGGGACCGGCGCGTCGACGAGAGGGGCCCGGTGACGTCACGTCCGCAGTCACGAGGAGACGAGCGCTTGCCGCTCGGGAGGTCGCCGCGCGCGGAGCTGCGCGGCCGGGTCGCCCGCAGGGCAGCGCTCGCGCTCGCGGCGCTGGTCCCCGGGGCCGTCGCCGTGTCCGCGGCAGCCGCGCCCGTGTCGGCCGCCGCACCGGCACTGGCGGGCGTGACGCGCCGCGCGCTCGCAGATCCGCTCGCACGGGTCGAGCCGATGCCCGTGCTACCGCCGGGAGCCCGTGCCGCCGGGCCGCTGGACGGGCGCCGGGCGTTGCGCCTAGGTCTTTCGCTCGCGCCGCGGGACCCGGCCGGGCTCGCGGCCTACGCCGCAGGGGTCTCGACGCCCGGATCGCCCGAGTACCACCGGTACCTGACGACCGCGGGCTTCGCGGCGCGCTTCGGCCCGACCGTGGCGGACGTCGCCGCCGTCGAGCGCGAGATGCGCACCGCTGGTCTCGACGTCACGGGTCTCTCGGCGAACAAGCTGATCCTGAGCGTCTCGGGCGTGGCCGCCCGTGTCGAGTCGGCGTTCCACACCCGGCTGACGGCGTACGCGCTTCCAGGCGGGGGCGCGGGATGGGCGACGGCGACAGCGCCACAGCTCCCGGCGGCAGTTGCGTCAGACGTCCAGTCCGTGCTCGGGCTCGACGAGCTTGCGATGCCCCGCTCGGAGCTGCGTCGCGCGCCGGTGCTCTCGGACGTCGTCAAGCCCTCCACGTACAGGGCGTCGATCTCCCCGGTCGCGCCCGGTGCGCCCCGCGCGTGCTCCGCGGCCTCGCTCGACGCGCTCGGCGGTGGCGGCTGGAGCGACGCCCAGATGGCACACGCGTACGGGCTCGACAGCCTCTACGCACGCGGTGACCTCGGTGCCGGGCAGACGATAGCGCTCTTCGAGCTCGAGCCGTTCTCGATGTCCGACCTCGCGACGTTCGACCGCTGCTACTTCGGAGCCAGCCACGCAGCCGAGGTGAGCACCGTCCGGGTCGACGGCTTCGACCTCGTCGGACCGGGGAGCGGTGAGTCCATCCTCGACCTCGAGGACCTCTCCGCTCTGGCGCCCAAGGCGCACATCGTCGTCTATGAGGCACCAAACACGACGTTCGGCGGCATCGACGAGTACAACACGATCGTCAGCCAGGACCGTGCGAACATCGTCTCGACGAGCTGGGGCGAGTGCGAGCAGGCGCTCCAGACCGGAGCGCCCGGCGCCCAGCAGCTCGAGAGCTACATCTTCGAAGAGGCGGCGACGCAGGGCCAGACGGTCGTCTCCGCCGCAGGCGACACCGGCTCGGACGACTGTGCCGGGACCCAGTTCTCGAACACGAAGGCCGTCGCCCCCTACCTCTCCGTCGACGACCCGGCGAGCCAGCCCTACGTGCTCGCCGCAGGGGGGACCTCGTTGCTCTCGGACACGAACCCGCCGAGCGAGGTCGTGTGGAACCACGGCGCACAGTGGGGCGGCGGCGGAGGAGGCGTCTCGACGACGTGGCAGATCCCCGCATGGCAGGCCGCGTCGGGAGTGCCGGGAGTCGCGACCTCGGGTGGCAGGGAGGTGCCCGACGTGAGCGCCTCGGCCGACGAGTGGCGTGGCGTGACCGTGTTCTCGAGCACGTTCGCTCCGCCCGGCGGCAAGTCGCGAGGTCTGTTCGGCACGCCTCCGAGCGGCTGGACGATGATCGGAGGGACGTCGTCCGCTGCGCCGCAGTGGGCAGCCGTCCTCGCCGAGATCGCCGACTCCGGAGGCTCGTGCGCCACCCTGCCGGTGACCCGGGGCGGTAGGGACCTGGGCTTCGTCTCGCCCGAGCTGTACGCGGTCGCGTCCGACCCGACGACCTACGCCCAGTCCTTCACCGACGTCACCTCGGGCAACAACGACGTGTTCGGGCTCGGGCTCGGGTACTCGGCGACGCCGGGCTACGACCTCGCCTCCGGACTCGGGTCCCCGACCGTGGTCGACGCCGCGGGCAGCGGGGGGCTCGCGTCGAGCCTCTGCGCGGTCGCGAGCGGTGCGGCCGTCCCGTCCGGACCGCCATCGGTGACAGCGGTCTCGCCGCGTTCGGGCCCCGTGACGGGCGGTACCGCCGTGACGCTCACCGGCAGCGGCTTCCCCGCGGGAGACCCTGGGGCGGTCGCCGTGAGCTTCGGGTCGCAACGAGCCACGGTCGTGTCCGTGACCGCGACGACGCTCGCCGTGACGGCGCCACGCGCAGGGCTCGCACCGGCGACAGCGCCGGTCGCCGGTGCAGGGCGGGTCGACGTCGTCGTCACCGTCCGGACACCGACGAGCTCGCAGTCGAGCGCCGCGAGTCCTGCGGCCACCTACGAGTACGTCGCGACGTCGGCGAGCGGGACGGCGGTGCCGACCGTCGCTGGGATCGGCCCCTCGGGAGGCAACGTCGCCGGCGGTGGCACGGTGACCGTCTATGGCTCCGGCTTCCGCACGGACGGCCCGATCTCGGTCACCTTCGGCGGCGTCCCCGCACGGCAGGTGGAGGTGGTGAGCGACACCGAGCTGCGCGCCGTCGTCCCGCGCGAGACCTCGGCCACGGCGTGCGCGACGGGCAACGGCTTCGACCCCTCGGCGGCATGCCAGGTCGAGGTCGTCGTCGCCAGCTCGAGCGCTCAGAGCCCGGTCGAGCGCATCTTGCCGGCGCTCTCCGGTCCGGTGGTGTTCACCGCACAAGGCGTCGTCGCGCCCACCCCGGAGACAGAGGTGGCGCCGGCGGCGACCGAGTACGACTACGCGCCCTTGCCGCGCATCACCTCGGTGACGCCGGATCCTGCCGACAGCACGGGCACGACGCCCGTCACGATCACGGGCTCCGGTTTCGACCTCGACACCTTCGACTGGGTCAACTTCGGCCCGGCGAAGTCGTCGGCGAGCGAGCAGACCCAGATCAGCGCGATCAGCCCGACGTCGATCACGATCGTCCCGCCACCGAGCCCCAACGGCGCAGGGTCAGTGCTGCCGGGAGGCGTCAGCGTGCAGACGGCCGGTGGGCTGAGCAACGTCTACCCGCTCAGCTATGCGGGTGTGCCGCGCGTCGGCTCGTTGAGCGTGCTCGGCGGGCCGTCGTCCGGCGGGACGGCGATCGTCGTCAAGGGCTCGGACATGGCCGGAGTGCGGAGCGTGCGTTTCGTGAGCGAGGTGGCTTCCGGCTACGGCGCGTCGACGAGTGCCGTCGTCTCCGCGGTCAGCGCGACGAGCCTCCACGTGGTGGCGCCGTCGGACCTCCCGGGGCCGGTCGACGTCGAGCCGTGCACGGCGAGCGGCTGCGCACCCCCTGACCCCAAGGTCGACACCTTCGTCTACTTCACCCCAGGGAGACCTTCGCTCTCGACCGTCACGCCGAGGAGCGGGCCCGCGTCAGGCGGGACGAGGGTCGTGATGTTCGGCGACAACCTCGACGGCGCGCTCGCCGTGCGGTTCGGCAAGCTCGAGACACGGCTGCTCGCGTCGACGAGGGACTACCCCGACGGTGACCCCTTCGTGCTCGTCGCAGACGCGACGCCGGGCCCTGCAGGGACCACGGTGCCAGTCACGGTGGTGACACGCACGGGCATCGCCCAGGTCGCCGGCGGCATCTTCCACTACGTCGCGAGCGCGCCGGCCCCGCCGCGGGCCGTGCACGTGGCGCTGACAGGCTCGCGAGCGACGGTCCGTTGGCAGGCTCCCGCCAGCGACGGCGGCTCGCCGGTCACGGCCTACACGGTCGTCGCCCTGGCAGCGGGTCAGGCCCCAGCAGGAGGGACGGTGCCCGCCTCGACCCACTCGCTCGTGATCGGTCGGATCGCGTCGGACCACCTGTACACCTTCCGGGTCGTCGCGTCGAACCTCGCGCACGGGCGCGGCACGTGGGCGTCGGTCGGCCCCCTCGGGGCGACGCTCGGACGCGCCGGCTACCGCCTCGCTGCGGCCTCAGGATCGGTCGCGGGCTTCGGCAGCCTGGCGAACCTCGGCGGCATCGGTGGCTCGCTCGCGTCGAGTGCGGTGACGGCGATCGCGGGCACCCCCGGTGGCCTCGGCTACTGGCTGGCGACGTCCGACGGTAGCGTCTACGCCTTTGGCGACGCCTATCCGTACCCCTACGTGCACCCGGTCGCTCGTGTCGTCGGCATCGCGCCCACCCCGGCCGGGGACGGCTACTGGGAGGTGACGAGCGCGGGTGACGTCTATGCCTTCGGGCATGCGAGGAGCTACGGCCGGCCGGGCGGCCGGCACGTGCTGCGTGGTCGTGTCGTCGGCATCGCCTCGACAGCCGACGGCCTGGGCTACTACGTGGCGACGTCTGCCGGGGCCGTCTACGGACGGGGCGACGCGAAGGTCGTCGGCTCGGCCGTCGGCCGGCCCGGCGGCCCGCTCGTCGCGATCGCCACGGTGCCTGCGCAACCGGGAAGGTCGCCCGGGTACTGGCTCCTCATGTCCTCAGGTGCCGTCTACCACTTCGGTAGTGCCCGTTCCTACGGCTCCGCTCCGCTCGGCGGACCCGCCGTGGGCCTCGCTGCAACTCCCGACGGGCACGGCTACTGGGTCGTGTCCGCGTCGGGTGCGGTGCGTGCGTTCGGCGACGCTCACTTCGAGGGACGCCCTCCGTCGCGGGCCGGTGGCTACGTGGGGATCGCCACAGGCTGAGGTTCCGCCTCCTCGTTCCGCAGGTGCTCGCGCGTGCCGAGTGAATTGTCACATCCAGTGCACAGCGCGGTCGCGAGAGGCTCGTGAGAGCCCAGCGACGCCGGTCGCAGCTCGGGGACCGGCGAACGGTGGCACCCGGAACGGTGGCACCCGGCACGCATGCCGCACACGACGGCGGTGAACGTCGAAGGCAGCGAGGACTCCCCCGAGGGCAGTGTCGCCCACAGAGCGATCCGACGAGCACGCGTCCCGCGAGACCAGAGTAGGGAAACATCAGCCCGCCGACCCCGAGCCCGCCCGAGCCCACCGACGTCAACTCGACGCCGACGATGGCGGCTGCACCGGCGAGCACCGCGTAGCCGTCGATGTGCACCGCACTCCTCTCGCGCGTCTGCTCCGCCGTCCCTGGGCCGCAGCGCCGTAGCTTGCCGCCGCCAGGACGCCGAGCAAGCCGGTGGCACAACCACTCGCTAGCGTGACCCGGGGAGGATGCCTGTGAAAGCTGCGTTCGATGTCCGACGTCGTCTGCGAGATCTCACCGTCCGAGCGAGGGGCGTCGTCGCGGGCGTGCTGGGTTCCGCGGTGCTCGGTGTAGCGGCGCTCGGTGTAGCGGTGCTTGGAGCCGGCGAAGGTGCCGAGGCAGCTGTCCTTCCTCCGACCGCGGCGCTCGTCCACGCCAGCGTGACCGTCTCGGCCTCGGGCGGTCCTGTCGTCCTCGAGGCCGCGGTCGGCCGAGCCAGCACTTGCGTGCTGTCGAGCACTCCCGCCCTCGCGGGCTGGGCGCGCTCGTTTCCGTGCAGGAGGGCACTCGTTGCGCGCACGGCGATCGTCCCGCCCGACCTCGGCCGGGCGCGCCGGCTCGTCTTGTGGTTCACGGTGGCTGGTCCCGGTGGGCGGATCGAGCGGGGGGAGACCGTCCACCAGCTTGCTGCGCCGGCTCCTCCTGTCGTCCCGCTCGAGGTGACGACCGCCGCGCTCCCCCCCGCCATCGCCGGAGAGCCGTACTCGACGCAGCTCGCGGCGGCCGGCGGAACGGCTCCGTACTCGTGGTCCCTCGCCGCGGGATCCCTCCCGGCCGGACTCGCTCTCACGCGAAGCGGCCTCGTCTCCGGGACGCCGGCGGCCGACGGCGCGTCGACGGTCGAGGTCGTGGTCCGCGATCGGGCCGCAACTGTCCCGCAGTCGGCATCGGCGGTCTTGTCGCTCGCGGTCCTCTCGCCGCCAGTGCCCGTGGTCGAGACCCGGAACTGGTCCGGCTACGAGGTGAGCGGCGGACCGTTCACCGCGGCGTCCGGCACTTTCGACGTCCCGGACCTCGTCGCGAGCTCGGGCTCGTCGGTCGTCTCCGAGTGGATCGGCATCGACGGCTCGAACAACAGCTCCCTGATCCAGGCTGGCGTCCAAGAGGAGATCCAGCCCGGGAGCAGCACGGTGGACGTCCACGCATGGTGGGAGATCCTGCCTGCCTCCGAGATGCCGATCGCGATGGCGGTCCATCCGGGCGACCAGATGAGCGTCTCCGTCTCCGCGCTGGGGGGTGGGCAATGGCAGATCTCCGTCGTGGACGAGACGAGCGGCCAGAGCTTCGTGACCGCGCAGAGCTACAACGGGCCGGGGGGCTCGGCCGAATGGATCGTCGAGGCGCCGACGTCGGGCACCTCGGGCGCGGTGGCGACGCTCGGGGACTACGTCCCGTCCGTGACCTTCGGCACGCCGCGCTTCACCGGCGTCGAGACGGGTGTCATCGAGGACGTGCTCGTCCAAGGTGGTGCCGTCGTCTCGATTCCGTCTCCTCTCGGCACGAACGGCTTCAGCGTCGCGTACGGCGCAGCTGCCCCTCCGACCCCGTAGACGTCGCCCTGTCTGTCAGCCTGGCACCGCACTTCGGTCACTGGATCGCCCCGAGCGTGATCCCCTCGACGATCTGGCGCTGGGCGGCTATGGCGACGAGCAGGATCGGTGTGACTGCGATCAGGGCGGCGGACATGATCAGGTTGTAGTTGACGTTGAACTGGGTCTGGAAGACCGAGAGCCCCTGCGAGAGCAAGTCCATGCTCGTCGTGTTGACGACGATGAGCGGGTACAAGAAGTTGTTCCAGTTCTGCAGGAAGGCGATCATCCCGAACGCCGCGACGACGGGACGTGCGAGCGGCGCGTAGACGCGGAGGAAGACCTCGAGCTCCGACGCGCCGTCGATCCGGGCTGCTTCACCGAGCTGGTAAGGCAGGCCGAGGAAGAACTGCCGGAACAAGAACGCGCCGAGAGCGGACTGGATGTTCGGGACTATGAGACCTTGGTAGGTGTTCAACCAGTGGAGGTCCGCGAGGATCTGCACGACGGGCACGATGATCGTCGTGAACGGGACCATGAGACCGCAGAGCAGAACGTAGAAGAGCACTTGCTTGCCGGGGAAGTCGTACATCGCGAACGCGTAGCCGGCGAGCAGGCTCGTGACGATCTGCCCGAGCGTCGCGCCGACGCCGAAGATCACGCTGTTGAGGAACCACCGGCCAAACGGCGCAGCGTCCCAGGCCCGGGCGATGTTGCCCCACTCGAAGTGCGAAGGCCAGAGCGACGCGCGCAGGTCGAGGATCTGACCGTTCGGCTTGACCGCCGTCCCGAGCATCCACACGAGTGGGAACACGACGACGAGGATCGCGATCGCGAGGAGCGCGTACACGAGAGCATGCGACGCGCCGAGGCGCCACCTAGCTGTCACGTCGTGCTCCGCGTCCGACCAGACCGACCTGCGCGACGGTGACGCTGAGCGAGACGAGGAACAAGATCATCCCCATGGCGTCGGCTTGTCCGGTGTTGAACTGCACGAATCCTTCGTTGTACACGTAGTAGAGAGCTGTAGTCGTCGCGCCGTTGGGACCGCCGTTCGTGAGAACGTAGATCTGAGTGAAGGTCTGCAGGCCGGTCAAGGTGGTGATGACCCAGATGAGGATCGTGTTGCGCCGAAGCAGTGGCCAACGGACATGTCGAAACCTGCTCCACGGTCCTGCGCCGTCGACGCTTGCGGCCTCCACGATGTCGACGGGCAGAGCCTTCAGTGCCGCGAGGTACAAGATGACGTTCTCGCCGAAGAACTGCCAGGTGCCGAAGGTCAGGATCGTCAGAAGCGCGAGCGAAGGCGACGCCGTGAAGTTCGCCTGGTGGAGCCCGAGCGCGGTGAGCGTCCGGTTGACGAAGCCAAACTGCGGGGCGAAAAGGTTGCCCCAGATGAGAGCCGTTGCGACGCCGGGGACGACGAGCGGGATGATGAACGGTGCTCGGAGCCGGTCCATGCCGGGGAGCTTTACGTCGAGAAGGAGAGCGACGCCGAGCCCGAGGCTCATCGTCAGCACGACGAAGCCGACGGTATAGATCGCCGTCACCTCGAGCGCGTGCCCTCCGCCCTGGGAGAACGCGGCGGTGTAGTTGCCTAGACCGACGAACGAGAGCGAGGTCGCGAACACCCCGCCACCGAAGAAGCTCCTGTAGGCGAGCATCCCGAGCGGGAGCAGGGAGAACACTGCTGTTAGCACGACTGCTGGCGCGATGAACGCGTACGGCAGGACGAGAGGCCGGTTGACCGCCCGGCCCCTCGTCACTGCTCTCGGTCGTCGCGGGCTCGACCGTCCCGCTCGAGTCGAGCCGCCACCCCCCGCACCCGCCGGAGCGGGACGAGCCGACGCCACCATGCTCGTGCGACCCGGCGGGCGCCGGGGCATCAGCCGTTCTTCGCGAGCGCCTGGTCAGCCTCGTTCGCCGCGGTCCGAAGCGCCTGGGAGGGCGAGACGCTCCCGCTGATCGCGGCGTTGATCTCGGTCCAGAGGTCCTCGGAGATCGCCGTGTACGCCGGGGTGATCGGTCGCACCTGTCCGTACTTCTCGTTCGCGGCGAAGACCTTGTAGTTGGGGTTTTTCGCTGCCGCTTGGCGGAGCGACGACTGACCGAGCTGGGCAGGGCTCGACGGCAGGCCGCCACCGGTCGAGGCGAGGTAGGCGCCTTCCTTCGGCGAGGCGAGGAACTTGATGAAGGCGAGCCCGGCTTTGTCCTGCGCCGAGGTCGTCTTCAAGAGCGCGACGACGCCGATCCCGATGTTGGTCGCGCGTCCCTTCGTGCCGGCTGGGAACAGCGCTATGCCGTACTTCAAGCTGCTCGGCACCTCCCCCTCGAGCCAGGGTCCGTCTATGATCATCGCGACGGCATTGGAGCTGAACGCTGTCGGGCCGTCGAAGTTCCCCCCGGAAGCGAAGCTCGTCGCCGGCGCCACCTTCTCCTTGCGGACCATGTCGACCCATGTCGTGAGCGCCCGCACGCCGGCCGGGCTGTCGAAGGTGGCCTTGGTCTGGCTCGGGTTGAGCAGGCTCCCACCGTCGGCCCACAGGAGGGCCTCCCAGTCGTAGGAGATCCATTCAGCGTCGCCTGTCGGGACGTAGAAGCCGTAGCGGTTGCTCGCGGGGTCGGTGAGCTTGGCGGCATCTGCCTCGACCTGGGTCCAGGTCTGCGGCGGCGAGGCGATCCCCGCTTGGGCGAAGTCGGACTTGTTGTAGAAGAGGGCGATGTCGCCCTCGTCGGCGAGCGCCATGCCGAGCTGCTTGCCCCGGTAGAAGACCGAGGCCCTGATGCCCGGGTAGAGCTGGTTGGTCAGCTGGCCCAGCTTGCCGTTGAGCGGGATGAGCTTCCCGCTCTCGGCGATGAGAGGAAGATCCGACGGGTTCTGGTCGGTGAGCACCGTCGGCTGAGTGCCGGTCTTCAGGGCGGAGATCACTTTCGGGAGGTACTCGTCGGACGTCGAGATGTACTGGCCCTCGGCCTTGTAGCCGGGGTTCGCCGCGTCGAACGTGCTGTCGATCGTGGCGATCTCCTTCGGAGCCCAGCCGCTCGTCCAGTAGGTGAACGAGACCGGAGCCGTCGAAGCGCTCGCTCCGCCCGCGAGGGCACCCGCGGCCGCTGCTGACCCGGCGCACAAGCCGACCGCGGCCGCGAGCAGCACCTTGGTCCGAAGTCGTGGCGATCTCGTCATGTGACCTCCGTTAGTCGTGTCGGTCGTATCGGCTCTCGAGACGTCGCATCTGGCTCCGCGGGCACGGCCGCGAGTCGCATCTTGTCACGATACGTCGTGGAACGGAAGCGACATGGACGGGCACGCGCGCGTGCATGCCTGGTGCGACGGGCACGTTGCGAGAAGGGGCTCGAGGAAGGAGTACGCGCGCCGGAGAGAGGGGTCCTCGAGCAGGTTCCAGAACGCACCGAGGTCGCGCCAGCACGGTGCGGCGAGGGATCCTCCGGGATGCTTCACCGACTCCGCCGCGCAGAGGTTCGCGAAGCGCACGCGCTGGGCGAGCGGCCATCGTTCGAGAGACGCGTAGACGAACGCGGCGTCGAAGACGTCTCCGGCACCGGTCGTGTCACGCTCCTCGACGGCGAGCCCCGGCACGCGAAGCGAGGTCCCCGTGCTCGAGTCCCAGGCAAGGGCGCCGGCGGCGCCGTCCTTCACGACGACGAGCCCGGACTCGCATGCGAGCGCAGCTGCCGCGGCCTCGACGTCGTCGCAGCCTGCGTAGGTCTGAGCCTCTCGGGCGTTTGGGAGGAAGATGTCGACGAGCGCGAGCTTGTCGCGCAACTCCGCGGAGAGGCGCGCGTCGGGGTCCCAGGCGACGTCCGCTACGACGAGCCTCCCGCCTGCGTGGAGCCGCTCCAGCAGGTCGACGTCGACGTCTCCGAGAGAGAGGACCACAGCGTCGACACTGCCCACCGCCGGCAGCAGGCTCGTCGCCGAGACCGGAGGGTGCTCCGCATAGGTGACCATGCTCCGCTCGCAGGCGAACGCGATCGACGCGGTCACCGGTGTCGTCCAGTCCGGCACCTTGACCGAGGAGCGCAGGTCGATCCCCTCGTGCTCGAGCGTCGACCAGAGGTAGTGGCCGAACGCGTCCGAGGCGAAGACACCCGACAGCCCGACGTCGACGCCGAGCCGAGCCAGCGCGACCGCGATGTTCGCGACGCCTCCGGGCGAGAGACCGAGGCTAGATGCTCCGACCTCCGTGCCGGGCTGCGGAGCGGTGTCGAGGCCGGCGAAGACGAGGTCGAGGCAGACTGCACCGACGACGTGGACGCGATGCTGGGCCAGCGCGGAGTGGACGCCGGTCCCGGGCGGGCCGGGCGCCGTGGCCGAAGCGCCACGAGGCGGGCTCGTCGTGTCGGCGGCGAGGGTGCTCACCGGCACGCTGGACCCTCCTCGCACGCGATCCCGACTCCCGTCATCGACCCCGAGCCGTCCCGCCTTTGCGGTCAACCGTGTAAGCCGACGTCATCCTGCTCCAGGATACATTGCGCCCGCTCCACGGGCAGCCGCGGGCGAGGGATCGACGTCGTTCGTGGCGGTGAGCACCACCAACGTGCACGACGCCGACCTGCGACGCAGGTTCTCGTGCGCGCCGCCGGCCGGCGGCGATGCGCGCTCGGATCGGTATCTGCTTGCAAAGGCAGGACACCTGTCGGGCGCGCGTGCGCACCACGTGCTCGGAGCTGTGCTCGGGGCTCCGGTCCGACGTCGTCGCGCGTACCAGGTGGTCGCGCCGCGAGAGACCGCACCTCTTCGCGGTGGACCGCTGGCAGCGTGTCGAGCCGTCCTGCTCCCGCAGTGGCGAGGCGCATCTGGACGGCCCGGCAGACTTCGTCGTGCCGCGTCACGGGCGGCTTGCTCGGTCCAGCAGGGCGGATTTCGCACGGTGCCTGCCGAGACGAGATCGTCCACGGCAAGCGTGGCAAAGGTGTACCAACGGGCTAGACGATTAGTGGCTATCCCCGGTGAGGGAGATTCGCACCCCCGCCTACTCGACAGTGTCAGTCCGTGGTGGATCCTAGGGGCGTAGGCCGTCCATCAGCAGGCTCAGCATGCGAGCAGCTCGGTCGCGCTGCTCGTGTTCTCCGGCAACGCTCAAGATGCCGGCGAGGGTTGCTGCGACTGCGTCAGCGTCTGCGTCTGGACGAATGTCTCCAGCGGCCGCGCCGGCATCGAGGAAGGTCCGCACGATCGCAACGAGCTCCGAGCGCATCTGATCGAACTCGAGTGTCCCGGAGGAGATGATCGCCCTGAGTGTGTCGACCATGCCGTGCTTCGTGACGGCCCAATCGGCGAACAGGTCCATCCACAGGCGTAGCGCGCCTGCCGGCGGATGAGCTGACAGAAGCTCTGCAGCGCCGATCCGGAGGCGTTCTACCTGGTCGTGGTAGACAGCCTCGACCAGAGCCTCTCGTGTCGGGAAATGACGGTATAGCGTGCCGATCCCCACCCCTGCCTCCTTGGCGATCTCCTCGAGTGGGACGCGTCTGGTGCCGGACGCGAAGGCACGTGCGGCGACAGCGATCAGGTTCTGGCGGTTGCGACGTGCTTCCGCGACGCGTGCGCGTGGTGGTTCTGGGGCAGTGGATGGCATCGTCCCGAGCTCTACTGCGACCTGGTAACGTCCGTCCAATCGGAGGAACCTCCGATTGGAGGTAGGAGTCGATCATGGGCGTACTGGTTGTCTTTGGTTACGGTCCCGGGATCTCGCACGCGACCGCAGAGCGGTTCGCATCCGAGGGCTACTCCCTGGCACTGGTTGCGCGGAGCGCTGACCGACTTGCAGATGGCATATCCCGGCTGAAGGCGAGCGGCATCGACGCGACGAGCTATCAGTGCGACGCGAAGGATCCGACGATGGTTCGCTCGACGATCGCAAGGATCAGAGAGGATCTCGGGACCGTCTCGGCAGTTCTCTGGACCGCGTTTAGAAGCGGCGGCGTGACAGATGTGCTTGCGAGCCGTCCAGAGGACATCGAGCGCGTGTTCGACGTCGGGATCACGGGCTTGCTGACCTGTGTGCAGGAAACGCTCGACGACTTGAAGTCCAGTCCGGGTGCCGCGATCCTGGTCGCCAACGGCGCCCTTGGCGAGCACACCACCCAAGCCGACACCTTCTCAAAGCTTCTCGACAACGACGGTGTCTCGCTCGAGAACGCTGCGAAATCTAAACTTGTCGGGATCCTCGCCGAGCGCCTGCGTGAGTTCGACATCTACGTGGGCGAGGTGACGATCGCCGGGTCCGTCAAGGGAACAGCGACGGCAACGCCAACCGCGATCGGACCAGCCGAGATCGCCGAGACGTTCTGGTCACTTGCGCAGGCTCGTGACAAGACCCGCGTGCGGATCGCCGAGCCCAGCTTCGTATGACCGACATGACAGCATGGCCTGTGTTGCTTCATTTTGTTCGCTGAACCACGGGGGCGCCCCGTCTACGTGGTTTGTTCGGTGCCGATCCGGGCCCGAGACGCGAGGCTGACGATGGACGAAGCAAGCCCGCAGCTCCTCCGCGGGACTGATATTGACAAGTGGCACTGCCCTAGCTGCCGGAGGACAGCCCATGGCGGCGCCGCCCCTTCCGAAAGAGGCGGGCAAAACGCCCACGTTCCTCGCCCTGTCCAACCAGCTCATGGACGACGCGACCTTCGACGAAGGTCTCCGGCGTCTCGAGTCCGCCGCACAGGCGGGTGGCTGGCACGAGGACGCCGAGATCCTGCGCAATGTCCTCGACTACCGCTCCTGGCACGCGTTCGTGCTCCACGTGCGCTCCGCCGGCGGCGGGGTCCAGCGGTTGACGAGAACGCTGTTCCGGAGCCTTTCGGGCGGCGAGCAGGCCGTCGCGCTCCACCTCCCCCTTTTCGCCGCTGCCGCAGCCCACTACGACGCCGCGGGCGACGGGTCGCCGCGCCTCATCGCGCTCGACGAGGCGTTCGCCGGGATCGACGAAGGCATGCGAGCCGAGCTGATGGGGCTGCTCGTCCGCTTCGATCTCGATATCCTGCTCACCGGCCACGAGCTCTGGGGCGCGTACGAAGAGGTGCCAGCGCTGATGGTCTACGACCTCCTCCGTCAACCGCCGCTCGAGGGCGTCTCGGCGTTCGCCGTCAGGTGGGACGGTGCGACGATGGCCGAGGTCTGACGCCGTGGATCCGTTCGATCGACCCGCGTACCAGCCGCTTTGGGCGGCTGCCCGGCGGAGGGTCGAGACCAACGGACTGTCTCTCGAAGGCACCCCGCTCAGGCTGAAAGGCCTGACCCCTGAAGAGGCGGACGCGATTGCAGGCCTGCTCGGCGTCCGCCGGCCGGTCGACGGCTCGCTTCGCGTGCCGCTCAGCGCCCTCGACCGAGCTTTGCGCTCGTCCGTCGTTGGTCGAGGCTTGCTGGACACCCTCTCCGTCCTCGGCGGACCGCCGGTCGATCGCCGAGGACGGAAGGTGCGGAGCGACGCGGACAGGAAGCAGCAGTGGGCGGATCTTGCAGCCCACTCCGCCGTCGGCGACGACTCGGCGTTCACCGGTTGGCTGGACCACCTACGCGCGAGCGGCGTCGCTCGCCGGCTCGCAGGTGACGACGAGGGGGAGGTGGTGTCGACCGCGCTCGACGTGCTCGCTGTTCTGCGGAGCAGGGACAGTGGTCACCGACTCGCCGTGTTGGCCGCCGAGCTCACCGGCGACGCCCACGGGCTCGATCGGGGCAGGCCCACCGGGACGCTCGTGGTTCATGCCCTGTCCTGGCTGTCGGCGCAGCCATTTCCCCGCGACGCCGCAGACTGGCGGCGCACCTGGTCCGAGGCCGGCGTGGCATGCGACGACTTGTCGTGCGACGTCCTCGTCCTCAACCTCACGGGCTGGTCCGCCGAGCCTCTTCGTCTCACGCTCCGGCAGGCGTCGTCGTGGCGTCCGCGTGCCGCCATCGGCAACACCGTCTACGTGAGCGAGAACCCGGCTGTCGTCGCGGCAGCGGCAGACCAGCTCGACGATCGCTCACCGACGATGGTGTGCCTCGACGGGATGCCGTCGACCGCGGCGCTCGTGGTCCTGGACGGCCTCGTCACAGCTGGCTCGGGGGTCCGGTACCACGGTGACTTCGACTGGCGTGGCCTCGCCATCGCCTCCGTGCTCGCACGCAAGATCACGGTCGCGGCACCGTGGCGGTTCGGAGTTGCAGACTATAGACGGGCGGTGGAGCGTGACCTCGGGGCGATCGCCCTGTCCGGCCGTGCCTTCGCGTCGCCGTGGGACGATGGGCTGCGACCGTCCATGGAAGACGCAGGTGTGGCGGTCTACGAGGAACAGGTCCTTGCCGACCTTCTCGACGATCTCGCCCGGTGACGCCCTCGGTCGCCGCCAGCTGCGGAGGCGGCCCGAGGGTGCTCCGGCCCGCGCGCCAGGCGAGATCGGCAGGTCGTGACGACCGCTCACCGGGAACGCCTTCGCTGGAACGTTGCTCAAGATCCTCTCGAGTCAGGAGGAGGGGCGCCATGGACGATGAGGTCGAAGGAGCGAGCGGGAATGGTCGGGTCCCGGGCGCGGCGACGCCTGAGCCAACCTTCAGCTTTGAGATCGTCGTCGTTTCCGGCGACGAGGCCAAGGAGCTGCGGTTGGCCCAAGCGCGTGCGATCCGGCAACTCCTCGAGGACGTCGCGGAACGCCGATCGCAGCGAGGGGTCCTCCGCGGACGCAACGCCGCCAGCTGACGGCAGGAGCGATGTCGAAGGACCCGAGGCATAACGCTTGCCGTTCATAACGCATCGCGTTATGCTTCCTAGGTGCTGCGGTCGTTCCGGGACAAGGATACGGAGCGGGTCTGGCTGCGACAGCGCTCGCGACGGCTGGACGAGCCCACGCAGCGGTCGGCACTGCGCAAGCTGCTCATCCTCGACGCGGCCGACGCGCTGAGCGACTTGACGGTTCCTCCGGGCAACCGGCCCGAGAAGCTCCGGGGTGATCGAGCTGGTGAGCACAGCGTCCGGATCAACCAGCAGTGGCGCATCTGCTTCCGCTGGACCGCCGCCGGGCCCGAAGACGTCGAGATCGTCGACTACCACTGAGGAGGAGGACATCGTGGCTCCGACTACGACCATGGCGCCGATCCATCCAGGGGAGGTGCTGCTCGGGGAGTACCTCGTGCCGCTAGGGATCACCCAGCACCGGTTAGCGGTCGCGATCGACGTCCCCCCGCGCCGGATCAACGAGATCGTCCACGGCAAGCGCGGCATCAGCGCCGACACGGCGCTACGGCTGGCGAGGTACTTCGGCACCACCGAGCGGTTCTGGCTGAACCTCCAGGGACGCTACGACCTCGAAGTCGAGCGGGACCGCCTGGCCGAGAGGCTCGAACGGATCCAACCGCTCCGGAGCGCCTGAGCAGATCCCTGCTGCAACCCGAGCACTGGGCGGCTGCCCCTCTGCTCGGCGCCACGCAATCATCTCAATAGCAGTTTGCAGAATCTGGCGCCCCCGGGAGGGGAGCAACAGCAAGGGGAACGTCGCGACCTGCGGTTTCGCGTAGCCCCCTGACCGTCGAGGCGAGGATCACGTTACCGCGGAGTGCCCTTCCGCCGGGGCTCGCACGGAGGTCGAGCCGTCGGTCGGGGTAAGGGTGCCCGCTGTCGGGACCCCGAACGGCGAGCTACGCTGCGGTTATGGCTCTCCCGAGCGTAGTGGCGAACGATCCCGCGATCCGAGTGACGAGCGACGCCGACCCGAAGGCGCTCGACGAGTGGTGGGCGCGCTGGGAGCAGCTGCCTCGGACGGTTCGCGACCGTCCGGCGGCCGACGTGCTCGCGGAGCTGCGCTCCAGCGACTGACCGTTGCCGAGCCGGTACGTGCTCGACGCCTCGGCAGGCGTCGACATCCTCCAGCGCACAGCCGCGGGCGAGTCGCTGGAGCGCAGGCTGCGCCGGAGCGGACGCGGCGACTTGTGGACGGTCGAGCACTTTCACGTCGAGGTCGCGAGGGTCTTCCGTCGCGACGTGCTGCGGGGGTTACTGAGCGACGAGGAAGCGACGGAGCTCGTCGCAGCGCTCGCGGGCTGGCCACTCGAGGTCGTGTCGGTCGCGCCCCTGCTGGAGGAGGCGTGGCAGTTGAGGCACAACGTGACCGTTCACGAC
>JAJZCK010000267.1 GCA_021846125.1 Actinomycetes bacterium
CGTCGCGCTCCGGGTCGGGTGGAAGCCTTTTTGGTAGGCCTCGGCGAGGTGACGGTCACGCCTCTAGCTTCGCATGAGCGTGAGACAAGCGTTTCGTGCCACCGACTCTTCTCGTCTCGGTCTCTCGTGCCGGCAGCGAAGGTACCGCGGTGGTCGCAAGCCAGATGGGCGTCCCCGTGTCGCAGCGGATCTGTGTTGTCCCAGGCCTCGGCGAGTATCGCAGTCATGACAGGCGACGATCAACTCGAACCTATTGAAGACCCAAGTGACGTCGCGGCGCTCGACCAGCTCGGCGCCGCTGAGAGGCTCCGCCGTCTTGGGAGCGCAAGACCTTCGTTTCGGGTCCCTGAAGACATGGGCGGCGTCCGCCCAGTCCCCGGGGGCCACCCCGAGCGGCGGGCGTGGGCGGCCGGGCTCAGGCGGCGGGTCGGTTCGGGTTGGCTGGAGGTGCTCGGCGAGCTGAGCGACGCGCTCAACGAGGTCGATCCCCGCTGCAGGATCGTCCGCGCCGGCAAGGACGTCGAGGGTCTGCTAGAAGTGGAGCTCAGCTTGCCGCGGACCGCTGACCCCGTCGAGACGGCCCGGCTCGCCGATGGAGTCCGCTCGGCTGTAAAGGCGGCCCGTCGGCGGAGCGCCACCATCTGCGAGATCACCGGCAGGCCAGGCCAGGCCCTGGTGGCGGCTGGCCGGCCTGTGGTGCTCGACCCTTTGATCGCGCCGGACCGCTTCGCCGTCTTCGCGGCGCCACCTGAAAGCCCCTCCGACCCGGCGGAGCGTATTCAGTTCCTGGAGGCGCTCCTCCTGGCTCGCACCGAGGTGGCCCAGCGTCTGCTCGACGAGGTTCGCTGGCTCCGCTCACACGGCTCTTTCCCTGAATACTGAGCGCCCTAGCGGCGACGCCGGTGTGTCCCAGGCCGCTGCGACCATGTCGTTCACGCTGTCGGGTTCCGCTCGAATGCTGTTGACCCGTTTCCTGTTGTAGATGCTTGGAGTGCTGATGTTGCGCCGCGACACCGAACCCGACGACCTGATCCGCCAGCGGGTAGAGCTGGCTGTGCTACGTGTGTGGGATCGTTCCTGCAATCGGATTCGCGTCGCCCAGCAAAGCGCGCAAAGCTTACGTCGGGCCCTCGAGAACCGGCCCGACGCGGCGCTGATCCGGCGGATCCTGCCCGGCGTGGTGGCCTACTTGCTCGCCGAGGACCCCACGGCGCTGGTCGCCCTGCTACGCCGAGCCGGGATCGAAGCCGGCGACGACCCCGTTGCAGCGGCACTGGCTTGTCGCGAGCAGCTGCTCCTAGTCGACGACGGCCAGCTGACCGACGCTGTGGCCGAGATACTCTCCGAGCGGCCCGCCGCTACTCGCGCTGTGCCCGGCGAGGTAGCTTACTCCGCTCGGGAGGACGTCGGCTGGCGTTTGCCGTGGCTGGCGGACGCGACGCGATCCGGGCTCGCCGCTTTGGCTGAATACCCGCCGGGCGTCGACGGTCGTGGCCGGTTGGCGGCGTTTGTGGGGCCAGCCGGGTCGGGAAAGCAGGAGGCGGCCGTATGGCTGCTCGGGCGTTGGCGCCGCTACGGTCTACTTGAGGGGATCCGCCCGGTCACCGTGTCCGCGCCGGTGCTGTTCTCCTATCACAACACGTGGCGGACCCTCAGCGGCCTTCGTCGCGGGCTGGTAGTGGTGACCGGTCTCGCTCAGGCATCCGATGGGGGATACCTTGCGGCACCAGAGGATCTGGCCGGATTGGTGGAGGCGCTCACCTCGCCGTCGGGGCCGACGTTGCTGCTCGCAGCCCGATCGGCTAGCGAGGTCGTCGGGGTCACCCGGGCCCATCCCGACTTGGCGGGCTTAACGTCGACCCCGGTACAGTTCCCGCAACTGACACCGACCGATCTAACGCGCGCTGTTGAGAGTCACGGTCGGCGGCTCGTGACCTTTAGCCCTGCCCCCGATGCCGTTCGCGCTTTCGGCGACGCCCTCGCCGAACTTCAAACCCTCCCGGGGTGGGCCGGAGTTCGTTCCGCGCGGAGGCTTCACGGCGCCGCGACTCTTGCCTCCACCAAACGGATGCGAACCGGGGCTAGCGGCCGCTTGGTGCTAGAGGAGGCGGACATTCGCCTCGGGCTGGAAGCGCTCGCACCCCGCCCCGCCGGTGACGACCTCGACGCCGTGTTGGCGGAGCTGGACGGTTTCACCGCCGCAGAGGGGGCCAAAGAGGCTGTCGCGGACCTGCTCGCCTTACACGCGGAGAATCGGCGCCGTCATCTGCGAGGGCTGGGGCGCCTCGACACCTCCCGGCATTTGCTGCTCCTCGGGCCGCCCGGGACCGGCAAGACCACCTTCGCCCGCCTTCTCGGTCGCATCGCCTACGCGGCGGGCTTCTTAAGTCGTCCCGACGTGACCGAAGCCAGCCGCGCCGATCTGATCGCCGGTTACATCGGCCAGACAGCCATCCGAACCCGGGCAGTAGTCGACAGCGCCGCCGGCGGTGTCCTTCTCATCGACGAGGCGTACGCGCTGCGGTCGGCCAGCGACGGTGATTTCGCCGCCGAGGCCCTGGCCGTGCTGGTCGCGGAGATGGAGAACCGCCGGGACAGCCTGCTGGTCATCTTCGCAGGCTACGAGCAACCCACCCTGCGCATGCTCGACGACAACCCCGGCCTCGCCAGCCGGATCGGATACCACATCAGATTCCCGACCCTGACCCTCGACCAGCGGGTCGCTCTTTTCGTCGCGGAGGCAAAGAGGCTCGGCTACGAGCCGGACACCGCCGCGCTCGAAGCCGCCCGCCGCCGCCTCGCGCCCGAGATCGGCGCACACGACGATGGCAACGCTCGCAGCGTCCGCCGGCTGGTCCAGCAAGTCGCAGCCCGCCGGGCCCGCCGCGTCGGCGACCCCACTGGCGGACACGACCCGCGGATTGTTACCGCCGATTTCCCGCCGGCGGACAGGGACACCGCGGACCACGAGTTGGGGCTCTACCTGTGAACCGGCGGCGTGCTCAACCGGCCGGGTTGCCGCTCCAGCCGCCCAGCCGTGGCGGGGCAAGCGCCGATATCGAGGCTGGACGGTGGTGGTTCGCTTACGGCTGGGACACCCGCAGCGGTCCGTTGCACCGTATCGTC
>JAJZCK010000037.1 GCA_021846125.1 Actinomycetes bacterium
TCGACGCAGTCCGATGTCGCCAGACGGCGCCGCTCCGAGGCGCGCGAGCGCCCCTCCCTGCGCGGATAGGGTCGAGCGCCGTGGAGCGGAACGGCACGGAGCGCGAGGCTGTCGCCCTGCTGTCGACGGCGCTGCCCCGCCCTCCGGCCGGCGAGACCTGGCTTGGCGACGATGCCGCGGTCCTGTCGGGCCAAGGCGACGCGAGCCTGCTGCTCGCGACCGACAGCCTCGTCGCCGGCGTGCACTTCGACCTCCGGTGGTCGAGCCTTGCCGACGTCGGCTGGAAGGCCCTCACCGCGAACGTGAGCGACATCGCAGCGATGGGCGGTGAGCCTGTCGCTGCCGTCGTCGCCGTCGCCGGCGCGACCGTCGCGGACCTCGAGCACCTCTACAGCGGCCTCGTCGACGCGGCAGCGACGTACCGTTGCCCGGTGGTGGGAGGTGACCTCTCGGCCGCGTCCGAGCTCGTCGTGTCGATCGCCGTGCTCGGGTCCATGCGGGCGGCGGGTCCCGTGCTGCGCTCCGGTGCACGCGCCGGGGACTCGCTCCTCGTCACGGGGGTGCTCGGCCGGGCAGCTGCCGGGATGCGGTCGCTGCGCGAGGATCCTCGCCGCTGCGGGGAGCTCGAGACGGCGCACCGCCGACCGGTTGCCCGCCTGGCTCATGGACGCGCCGCCGCCCTCTCGGGAGCGAGCGCGATGATCGACGTGTCGGACGGCTTGGCAATCGACCTCGACAGGCTCGCTCTCGCGTCCGGCGTGGGCGTGGAGCTCACCGAGGTGCCCGTCGCCGCCGGCGCGACGCTCGGGGACGCTCTCGGAGGGGGTGAGGACTACGAGCTCGTCTTCGCCGCTCGGGACGTCAAGCGCGTCAAGGAGCACTTCGCCGCCGCGCACCTCCCGCTGCCCCTGGAGATCGGCACGTGCACGGCCGACGCGTCGTCTCGGCTGCTCTTCGGAGCGGAGATGCCCGTCTCGGGATACGAGCACCTCCTCGGCTGACGGGGCGGACCGGTCAGGACCGGCCGCACGAGCCCGAGCCCACCGCCTCGTCGGTCTACGAGGGGCGGTTGGCTGCCGTGGTGCGCGGTGGCTTGGTGATCTTCCCGGCCCGGATGCACGACGTGCAGACGTTGACTCGCTTCGGTGCCCCGCCAACGAGTGCGCGCACTCGCTGGATGTTGGGATCCCAGCGACGCTTCGTGCGCCGGTGGGAGTGCGAGACGTTCATGCCGAAGTTGGGGCGCTTGCCGCACACTTCACAAACCGCTGCCACGACGACCTGCCACCTCGCTCGCGCTCATCACGCCTCGTCTACGCCTTGCGCGCCCCGACCGCCGGAGAGCTCCCGACCCGTCCGAGAAGGACCTGCCCGGGGGACGGCTGACGAGGTTACCATCCTCCGCCATGGATCGGAGCGCTGCGCCTGCCGCCACCGCCCTCGACGCTCGTGGCCTCGCCGAGGCGATGGTCGTCGCACGTGATCTGCTCGCCCGGCACCAGTCTGCCATCAACAGGCTCAACGTCTACCCGGTCCCCGACGGCGACACCGGGACGAACATGCTCCTCACGCTCGGCTCGGTCGTCGACGAGGTCGGACCTCTCGAGTCCGTCGGTGCCGGCGCGGCGGCGATGCAGCACGTCTGCGCGGCAGTTGCACACGGGTCGTTGATGGGAGCTCGGGGGAACTCCGGAGTCATCCTCTGCCAAGTGCTGCGCGGGCTCGCCGGGCGGCTCGTCATGGCCCCGGAAGGCCTCGTCCGAGCCGAGGAGGTCGCCGCCGGCCTCGCTGACGGCGCAGCTGCGGCGAGGCAAGCAGTGCTCCGACCCGTCGAGGGGACGATGCTGTCGGTCGCCGACGCAGCGGCTGCTGCGGCGGGGGGAGCGGCGCGTGCTCAGCTGGGGCTCGCGGCGGTGCTCGGGTCTGCGCACGCCGCTGCAGTGTCTGCATTGTGGCGCACGCCGGAGCAGCTTCCGGTGCTCGCCAAGGCCGGTGTCGTCGACGCGGGCGGAGCGGGATTCGTCCTGCTGCTCGATGCGTTCGACGAGGTCGTGACCGGCGAGACCGCAGGTGGGCTCGAGCTGCCACCGGAGGTGCTCGCGACGCTCGCGTCCGGTGCCGGCGCGCCCCAGTCCGTGCCGGCGGCCGGCACGGAGGGGGTCGTGCTCCGCTACGAGGTCATGTACCTGCTCGACGCTCCCGACGAGGCGATCCCGGCGTTCAAGGAGGTATGGGCCGGGGTCGGCGACTCGATCGTGGTCGTCGGTGGCTCGGGGCTGTGGAACTGCCACATCCACACCGACGACATCGGCGCCGCTGTCGAGGCGGCTCTCGACGCGGGGCGACCCCGCGATATACGCGTCACCGACCTGGTCGAGCAGGTCGAGGAGGAGGAGTGGGTCCGCAGGGCGGAGACGTCGACGGTCGACGAGCCGTCGGGTCCGCCTCCCGTCACGTCGGTGGTCGCCGTCGCGACTGGCGACGGTGTCCGGCGGATCTTCCGCTCCCTCGGGGTCGGGCTCACGATCGCCGGCGGCCAGTCCATGAACCCGTCGACAGCGGAGATCCTCGCCGCGCTCGAAGCGGTTCCCGCTGGGGACGTCGTGCTCCTGCCCAACAACTCGAACATCATCCCGGTCGCCGAGCAGGCCGCCCTGCGCTCGACCAAGCGTGTCCGCGTCGTGCCGACCCGGGGCGTCCAGGAGGGCTTCGCCGCGCTGCTCGAGTACGACCCGCAGGCCCCTGTCGACGAGAACGCCGAAGCGATGACAGACGCGGCCAGCCGCATCGTCGCCGGCGAGGTGACGCGGGCGGTGCGTGCGGCGGACAGCCCTGTCGGCGCGATCTCCGCCGGCGACTTCATCGGCCTCTCGCGCGCCGGCGTCGAGTCGGTCGCGGCGACGCTCGGAGAGGCGACGTGCAAGCTCATCGACCGGCTCGTCGGTCCGGGCCACGAGATCGTCACCATGATCGAAGGGGAGGGCTCGTCGGTCGCCGAGCGTCGGAAGGTGACCGAGTGGATCCGAGCCGAGCACCCCGAGCTCTCGATCGAGCGCCACTCGGGAGGTCAGCCGCTCTATCCGTTCCTGCTCTCGGTCGAGTGAGCGAGCGGCTCGCTGGGCTAGCCGAGCTGGCCGTCGCCGACCTGCGGGGTGTCGGCCCCCGTAGCTCTGCGGCGCTCGAAGCGCTCGGGATCACGAGTGTTCTCGACCTGCTCCTGCATTATCCGCGTCGCTACGACGACCGCACGAGCATGTCGTGCATCGCGGAGCTCGTCGAGGGAGGAGAGGTCTCCGTGCGGGCCGAGGTGCGCCGCTGCGCGGTCCGCCACCTTCGGGGTCGACGATCGATGGTCGAGGCGATCCTCGTCGACGGCTCGGGACCACAGCTGTGCGTGACCTTCTTCAACCAGCCCTGGCGGTCTCGCCAGCTCGTCGAGGGCGCCGACGTCGTGGTCCACGGAAGGCCGGCGACGTTCCGGGGGGGCCTGCAGATGACGAATCCCAAGCTCGACGTGGTCTCGGGTGCCCTGGGTCGCTCGCCGGGGGGCGAACCGGACGGATCGCTCGTCGACGGGGGATCGCCCGCGGGTGCTCGGGTGGGGCGTCAGACCGGGCGGATCGTGCCCGTCTACCCACAGTCCGACCGGGCAGGCATCGCGTCCTACGAGATCGCCGAGCACGTCGAGGAGGCGCTCCGGCTCGCAGACTCCCTGGGAGCGCTCGCCGATCCGCTCTCCGACCGGAGGAGGGCCAGCCTCGGTCTCGTCTCCCGCGCCGAGGCGTTCCACGAGATCCACGTGCCGAGCGACCCCAAGGGTCATGCGAGGGCACGGAGACGTCTCGCGTTCGACGAGCTCTGGCGGCTGCAGGTCGCGCTCGTCATGCGCAAGCGGGCCGCGATGGCAGAGGCACGGGGGATCGGTCACCTCGCCGGCTCCGGGCTCGTGGAGTCGTTCGTGGGGCGGCTGCCGTTCGCCCTCACCGACGCACAAGATCGTGCGCTTGCTCGGATCCGGCAGGACATGGAGGCGCCATACCCGATGCACAGGCTGCTCCAGGGAGACGTCGGCTCGGGCAAGACCGTCGTAGCGCTTGCGACGCTGCTCGCCGCCGTCGACGGCGGCTACCAGGGCGCGTTCATGGTCCCGACGGAGGTCCTCGCCGAGCAGCATTCTCTCGCCGCCGCGCAGCTTCTCGAGGGCCTCGAGATCGCAGACGGCACGCGCCTCGGTGGCGTGCGCCCCGTCGAGGTAGCGCTCCTCACGAGCCGGACGGGAGCCATGGAGCGGTCTAGGACCACGGCGGGACTGCTGGACGGGAGCATCGATGTCGTCGTCGGCACCCATGCGCTGCTCACCGAGGACGTCCGCTTCGCTCGCCTCGGCGTCGTCGTCGTCGACGAGCAACACCGCTTCGGCGTCGACCAGAGGGCGGCACTGCGGGAGAAGGGTGCACTCGGTCAGGACCCGGACCTTCTCGTCATGACGGCGACCCCGATCCCGCGCACGGCAGCGATGACCGTCTACGGCGACCTCGACGCGACGGTGCTCGGCGAGCTTCCCCCTGGACGCACCCCCGTACGGACGCGCTGGGTGGACGAGCCCTCGGGGGAGGCAGCGGTATGGCAGCACGTGCGGGACGAGGTCGAGGCCGGCCACCAGGCCTACGTTGTCTGCCCGCTCGTCCGCGCAGGTGATGATCTCGCCGATGCCGATGCCGATGCCGATGCCGATGCCGATGCCGATGCCGATGCCGATGCCGAGCCGGACGCGACGGAGCGGTCCGCGCAAGGTGCGCTCGTTCCCGACGCGGCCTCGCGGGTGCTGCGGTCTGCGGTGGACGAGCACGCCAGGCTCGCGACCGGTGAGCTCGCCGGTTGCCGCGTCGGCCTGCTCCACGGCCAGCTGCGCCCTGGTGACAAGGCCAAGGTCATGGCGGACTTCCGGGCGGGTGCGCTCGACGTCATCGTCGCGACGACCGTCGTCGAGGTCGGGGTCGACGTCGCGAACGCGACGGTCGTCGTCATCGAGGACGCCGATCGCTTCGGCATCGCCCAGCTCCACCAGCTGCGCGGGCGCGTTGGCCGTGGCCGGTCGGCCTCGGTCTGCTACCTGCTCGCTCCTGCGGGCGAGGAGACCCCGGCCGCGCGTCGCCTGAGGGCGCTCGAAGCGACGACCGACGGCTTCGAGCTCGCAGAGGTCGACCTCGAGCTACGTGGCGAGGGTACCGTTCTCGGCGCGCGCCAGCAGGGTCGCAACGACCTGAAGCTTGCGTCGATCGCGAGGGACAGGGACCTCGTCGAGCAGGCGAGAACCCTGGCGGAGGCGGTCCTCGACAGCGACCCGGGTCTCGAGCACCACCCGCTTTTCGCCGAGGAGCTGCGGCTCTTCGTCGGCGAGGAGCAGGCCGCGTACCTGTTCCGGAGCTGAACGCGCGGGCGAGGCCCGCGCATGCTCGGTGGCGCTCGCCCGGGCGTCGCACCGGGGGGGGCACGCGAGGTCCTGCGGGCCCGTCCGTGCGGGCGGAGCTAGCGTGCGCACGTGCGCGTGATCGGCGGGGAAGCGCGGGGCAGGCCGTTGCGGGCACCGACCTCGCCGGCTGTGCGCCCGACGTCGGACCGGGTGCGCGAGGCGATCTTCGACGTGCTCTCGTCGCTCGGCGAGGTAGACGGCGCGACCGTCCTCGACTGCTTCGCGGGGAGCGGCGCGCTCGGGATCGAGGCGATCTCGCGCGGAGCCTCCACGGTGACCTTCGTGGACATCGACCGTCGCGCGGTCGCTTGCGTCGAGGCAAATCTCTCCCGTGTCGGCTTTTCCGACCGTCCGGGCATGCGGGTGGTGTGCTCCGAGACGCTCGGCTTCCTCGCGACCTCGCGTACCCGTTACGACCTCGCTCTCGTCGACCCACCGTACCGCTTCGACCATTGGGGCCCGCTGCTCTCCCGGCTGAGCGCCGGTTGCGCAGTCCTCGAGTCCTCCTCCCCGGTCGACGTGCCGGACCGCTTCGCCGTCCATCGCGTCTACCGCCACGGCGGTACGCTCGTCACAGTGGTGACCGAGGCCAGCGCGCCCGGACCGGTGGAGCCGGCCGGCGAGCGGCCGGACGAGGAGCTCCGGCGGTGACGACTGCACTGTTCCCCGGGTCGTTCGACCCGTTCCACAACGGGCACCTCGAGGTCGTGGAGCGTGCGATCCGGCTGTTCGACCGTGTCGTCGTCGCCGTGGTCCGCAATCCACAGAAGGCCGAGACGCTCTTCTCGGCCGCGGAGCGGGAGGACATGATCAACGAGAGCGTCGGCTACAGCGACAAGGTCCAGACGGTGTCGATGTCGACGCTCGTCGTCGACGTCGCCCGGACCGTCGGGGCGGACATCATCGTAAAAGGGCTCCGTGCGGTGTCGGACTTCGAGAACGAGCTCCAGATGGCCCAGATGAACCAGCAGCTCTCGGGCATCGACACGCTCTTCATCCCGACCGGCTCGACGCATTCTTTCATCGCGTCGCGGCTCATCCGTGAGATCGCCCGCTATGGCGGTGACGTCAGCGCTTTCGTGCCGGACCCGGTCCTCGTGCGGATGAAGGAGCGCTTCGGTGTCTGACGGCGGGACGCCCGAGGGCCAGCCGGTCCCGGCAGAGCCGGGCGACGTGGAGGCACTGCTCGACGAGCTGGTCGCCGTCGTCGAGAAGGCGAAGTCGATGCCGCTCTCCTCGTCGGCGATCATCGCCCGGGACGAGGTCTTGCAGCTGCTCGACGCCGCCCGATCAGCCCTGCCCGGCGAGCTCCAGCGTGCACGGCGCGTCCTGCAGGACCGAGACGAGGTGCGCCAGCGCGCCGAGCGCGAGGCCTCCGAGCTCATGGACGAGGCGCGGGCTCAGGCGGCGCACATGGTCCAGCGCACGGAGGTCGTGCGCCAGGCGCGCCACGTCGCAGAACGACTGATCGAAGAGGCCGAGGCCGAGGGCCGCAAGGTCCGCCACGAGGCCGACGACTACGTCGACCGCAAGCTCGCGGCCTTCGAGATCGTGCTCGACCGCACCATGCGGACCGTCCAAGCTGGTCGGGACCGTCTCGCCGTCGTGCCGGACGACCCGGGCGGCGACGATGCCGACCCGCATGGCCCCGACGTGGCAAGCCGTCCCGAGGAGGGCTTCTTCGACCAGGACGAGTCGTGAGCTCGGCGCCAGTGCCACCGCAGCGGCGGTCCCGCGTCCGGCTGCTTGCGGTCCCGGTCGCGTCGTTGCTGCGCGAGCCGGGCTCGCGCCGGCGCGTGACGACGTCTGCTGCGGTCGAGGACCTCGCTGTGAGCGGGTCGCGGGTCCGAGATGGCGCGGAGGTCGCCGTCGACGTGCTTCTCGAGTCCGTCCACGACGGCGTCCTCGTCTCGGGGACCGTGACTGCGACCTGGCAGGGCGCGTGCCGGCGCTGCCTCGAGCCTGCGCAGGGCGAGCTTGTGGTCGAGGTCCGGGAGCTGTGCGTGGAGGCCGGTGACGAGGAGACGACCTACCCCCTCGACGGCGACGAGCTCGACCTCGAGCCGATCGTCCACGATGCGTGTATCCTCGCGCTGCCGCTCGCGCCCCTCTGCGAGGAGGGTTGCCTCGGGCTCTGCCCCGAGTGCGGCGTCAACCGCAACCTCGAGCAGTGCTCGTGCGAGCCTCCGCCGGATCCACGGTGGGGCTCGCTGTCGCTGACGGGGGGAGGGACGCCGCAGGTTCGACCGGCACGAGGCGCCACGCGGCCCGACGAGGCAGCGGGCGAGACCGCCGACTAGGAAGAGCGTCATGGCCGTCCCGAAGAAGAAGACGTCGAAGTCGAAGAGCAGGAGCCGCCGGGCCTCGGCCTGGACGCTTTCGACGCCCGCGCAGAGCCGATGCCCGCAGTGCCAGCGTGCGAAGCTCCCGCACGTGGTCTGCCCGAGCTGCGGCTGGTACAAGGGCCGCCAGGCGGTCGAGGTCGACTGACGCTACCTGTCGCAGTCGACGCGATGGGCGGCGACAAGTCGCCCGGTGAGATCGTGGCCGGAGCTAGGCAGGCCCACGAAGAGCTCGGTGTCCCCGTGTTGCTCGTCGGACCGGACGACGGCTCGCTCGGCGAGGTCGGAGGCCTGGAGGTGCTCGCGGCGTCCGAGGTGGTTGCCATGGACGAGGACCCCGTGCGCGGCGTGCGGACGAAGAAGGACTCCACGCTTGTGCGTGCCGCCGAGGCGGTGCGGGACGGGCGTGCCTCGGCGATGGTGAGCGCGGGCAACACCGGTGCCGCCATGGGGAGCGCGGTTCTCCGGATGGGCCGGATCGCCGGCGTCGTGCGTCCTGCGATCGCGACACCGCTACCGGTCCCCGACGGACGGCCGACCATCTTGATAGACGCGGGAGCGAACGCCGAGTGCCGTCCCGAGTGGTTGGTGCAGTTCGCGCGGATGGCGGCGGTCTACATGCGGGCGCGCTACGGCGTCGAGGACCCGTCCGTGGCGCTGCTTTCCATCGGCGAGGAGGACACGAAGGGGAACGATCTCGTCAAAGGCGCCCACGCGTTGCTGTCCGGACGAGGCGACCTACGCTTCACCGGTAACGTGGAAGGACGCGACCTACTTCGAGGTGCGGCCGACATCGTCGTCACGGACGGCTTCACCGGCAACGTCGCGTTGAAGACGCTCGAAGGCGCCCTTTCGACGTTCGTCGACGTCCTCGGGCGGGCGATCGGCTCGAGCCCGGAGGCCAAGGCCGGAGGCGACGCGCTCCTGCCCGCCCTTCTTCCGTACTGGGCGCAGATGGACCCCGAGGCGACTGGAGGTGCGATGCTCCTCGGTGTCGAAGGAGTCTGCATCGTCAGCCACGGGAGCTCCTCGGCGCGAGCGATCGTGAATGCGGTGCGGGTCGCGCACGAGATGGCGGAGAAGGACCTCGTCGGGCAGCTGCGTGCTGCGTTCGTCGCCGAGCCGGCGTAAGGCGAGCTCTGCCAGCGACAAGCTCCGCCGCTCGTAGACGTGAGGTCTGGCCCGGTAGGATGAAAGTGTTGAGCCATGCCCGCCTGGTGCGGGGCGTGCCCGAGACGAATGGAGACACCGTGAGCGAGTCGACCTCACCCGTTGCCGTGCCGATGGGCCGCCACGAGGTTCTCGATCTCGTGCGTACCCAGCTCGCCGACATCCTCGAGATCGCTCCGGAGAAGATCGGCGAGTCGTCGTCGTTCGCGGACGACCTCGACGCGGACTCGCTCGCGCTCATCGAGCTCGTCGAGGCGCTCGAAGAGGAGCTGGCGCCGGCGGTCCCCGGCTTCCGGATCGACGACGACGACCTCGAAGATCTGCGGACCGTGCGTGACGCCGTCGACTACGTGACGGCGAAGCTCGCGACGGCCTGACCGGGCCGGCATGGCCGGCACAGCGGGGCCGTACGGGACAGTGGACGACCTCGCGTCTCGGCTAGCGCCCTACTTGCGCGACGAGAGCCTCCTGCTCAACGCGCTCACGCACCGCTCGCACTGCGCCGAGGCGTCCGGCGCTGTCTCGAACGAGCGACTCGAGCATCTCGGCGACGCAGTGCTCGGCCTCGTCGTCTCCGAGCACCTTTATCTGTCCCTGCCCGGTGTCCCGGAGGGCGACCTTGCCCGGATCAGGGCGGCTGTCGTGAGCACGGCGGCCCTCGCACCTGTCGCTGCGAGGGCTGGTGTCGGTGCCGCGCTGCTCCTCGGTCGCGGGGAAGACTTGTCCGGTGGCCGCGAGAAGCAGTCGATACTCGCCGACGCGTTCGAGGCGATCGTCGGAGCCACGTTCCTCGACGCCGGGCTCGACGCCGCGCGGGCGCTCGTGCTCGACCTCCTCGGCGAGCAGATCGCGGACGCGTCGGCGGTGGCGGAGCTCGGAGACGCGAAGAACCGGCTCCAGGAGCTGGCTTCGCGGCTCGGCAGAGAGCTCCCTCGCTACGAGGTGAGCGAGAGCGGTCCGGACCATGCGAAGTGCTTCGCAGCGGTCGTGGTCGTCGGCGACGCCGTGGCGGGCCGGGGCGCCGGGCATTCGAAGAAGCAGGCAGAGAGGGCCGCTGCGCTCGAGGCGCTCGAGGCGCTCGGGGAGCGAGGTCTGGCCGGTGCCTGCGCGCCGGCGGGGGGAGCCGCCGGCGGGGCCTGCCGGCACGGCGGGCGTGTGGGTGTGCCACGCGGTGCCTGAGCTGCCCGAGGTAGAGACGGTACGCGGCGATCTCGAGGCCCGTGTCGTCGGAAGGTGCGTGGTGCGCGCCTCGGTGACCGGCGCGCGCACTGTCCGGCGCCAGCGTCCGACGGAGCTCTGCGCGGCACTCGAGGGGCGCGCGTTCTCCGCCATTCGCCGCAAGGGCAAGTACCTGCTCGCCGGTCTGGACGACGGCGCAGTCCTCGTCGTCCACCTCCGGATGAGCGGTCAGCTCCGGCTCGTGCCAGCTGGGGAGCATGCCGGTGGGACGGCGCCGCACACACATGCGGTGCTTGGCCTCGACGACGCGTCAGAGCTGCGCTTCGTCGACCCGCGCACCTTCGGCGAGCTGTTCGTGACGTCGGAGATCGGCCCGGACGGCGTGCCGACCGCACTGTCGGGGCTCGGGGTGGACCCGATCACCGACGGGCTCGACGCTGCGCGCCTCGCGACGCTGCTCCGGTCCAGGCACACCGCGCTGAAGGCGTTCCTGCTCGACCAGCGGGGTGTGGCAGGGATCGGCAACATCTACGCCGACGAGATCTGCTTTGCCGCGCGCCTTCGGCCCGACCGGCGCACCGAGAGCCTCCGGCCCGACGAGGTCTCCCGCCTGCGCGACGCGGTGCTGGACGTGCTGGCGGCGGCTGTCGCCCACCGAGGTTCGACGCTGCGCGACGAACGCTATCGGGACCTGGGCGGAGCACGCGGTTCGTACCAGGACCACCATGCGGTCTACGGGCGTGCCGGCGAGCCCTGCCTGCGCTGCGCGACCGTGGTCGTCGGCTCCCGCGTCGCCGGGCGGTCTGCTCATTTTTGCCCGTCGTGCCAGTCGTGAGCGAAGCGGCCGTCGTGACGCGGCGGCTGCACCGCCGGCGAGCTGGCCGGCGCGCCCGGGTATCGTGAGCGCGCCGTGTACCTGAAGACGCTCACGCTGAAGGGCTTCAAGTCCTTCGCAGACCCGACGACCATCGAGCTCGAACCTGGCGTCACGGTCGTCGTCGGACCGAACGGCTCAGGCAAGTCGAACGTCGTCGACGCCGTGGCCTGGGTTCTCGGAGCCCAAGGGCCGCGCGTCGTGCGTTCGGCGAAGATGGACGACGTCATCTTCGCCGGCACCCCCCGGCGTTCGGCTCTCGGGCGTGCCGAGGTCTCCCTCACGATCGACAACTCCTCGAGGCGCCTGCCGATCGACTTCACCGAGGTCATGGTGACTCGGACGCTGTTTCGGACGGGGGAGAGCGAGTATGCGATAAACGGCGCGCCCTGCAGGCTCCTCGACGTCCAGGAGCTGCTCTCCGACAGCGGCGTCGGCCGGCAGCAGCACGTGATCATCGGCCAGGGACAGCTCGACGCGGTTCTGTCTGCACGTCCCGAGGACAGGCGTTCGATCGTCGAGGAGGCAGCCGGGGTCCTCAAGTACAGGCGTCGCCGCGAGCGTGCCGAGCGGCGTCTCGAGTCGAGTGAAGCGGGCCTCGCTCGCCTCCAAGACCTGCTTCGAGAGGTACAACGCCAGCTCCGACCTCTCGAGCGGCAGGCTGCGTCTGCCGCTCGCCACGAGGAGCTGGTAGCGGAGCAGCGGGCGCTCCGGCTCCACCTGGCGAGAGCGGAGATCGGCCAGCTGCGCGAGCGACTTTCCTCGGGCGAGCGCCGGCGGGACGAGCTCGATGCGGAGACGGCGGTCACCGGCGGGGATCTCGCCCGCACCTGGTCGGCCCTGTCGATCGCCGAGGACGTCCACCTCGGCGAGCCGGCGGGGGCGCTCGACATGCTCGGGCGCGACTGCGAGGCCGAGCGCCTGCGCGCGCGTCAGGCGCTCAGCGTGTGCAGCGAGCGCCGGCGCGCCCTCGGCGTCTTGCTCCAGACGCTTCGCTCGACCGACCACGTGAGCGCTCTCGAGGCCGATGCCGCGCAGCTCGCCGAGGATCTTGCCCGGGTCGTCGGCGAGCGCGCGTTGCTCGCTCCCGAGTGGGACGATCTCGAGCAGGCCGAGTCGGACCTGGCGTCGACCGCGTCTCTCGACGAGCAGGACGGTGCCACGGCGGACGCGCTCGATAGCGCCCCGCCACCAGACCTCGGCGAGGTGCGCGCGGCCGCGGCCGCGGCGCGGGCCCGCGCGGGGTCGGCGCGTGAGCTCTTGGCACGAGTGACCGAGCGCGTCAAAGCGCTCGACGAGCGCAGGGGTGACCTGGCGGCCCGCCGTGCAGACCACGCCAGCTCGGCAGCGGCGCTGACCGCAGAGGACGAGGCTACGACGACGGAGGCCGAGCGGCTCGCTCGAGCTTCGGTCTCGGCGCTCTCGGCTGCCGACGCCGCAGCGGAAGCTCTCCGCGCGGCCGAGGAGGAGGTCCACGCGGCGACAGCGCGAGCCGAGGTCCTCGCCCTAGCGCTCGACGAGGCCCGGGCGCGCGCGGGCGTCGAGCGGCTGGCGGGCGCCGCCGGAGTGGTCGGCACCCTGCTCGACGTCGTGGAGGTCGCCGAGCACGTCGGCCTCGGCCTCGAGGCGGCGCTCGACGGCGCACTCGCCGCGGTGCTCGTCGCGGGGAGCCTCGAGGCCCGGGAGGCACTCGAGCTGCTCCGCGGCGACGGCGGGGACGGGTCGGTGCTCCCCCTGGTGGAGGTGGCGAGCGAGCAGGTCGATTCCGCTGACGGATCGGTCGCTGCCGGGACCGAGCTGCTGCGCGCAAGCGTCCGCTCGAACGACCCGCTCGTCGAGGCGTTGCTCGACCGCTTGCTCGGCCGGGTACTTCTCTGCCCCGGCGGCCTCGACTCCGCGCTCGACGTGTGGTTGGCGGATCCGCACCGAGTGGTCGTCACGCCGCAAGGGGACAGGCTGTCGTGGCAGGGTTGGCGCCTCGGCGCGGGACGGGCCGGAGCCACCCGCGCCGCTCTCGAGGCGGCCGAGGAGAGAGCGAATGCCGCCCGCCGTCGCGCAGCCGAGCTCGCCGGGATCTCGTCTCGGGCAGCCGTCGAGGCGGCCACCCGCCGCGACGCCGCCGAGGTCGCCCGCCGGCGGCTCGAGACGCTCCGGGCGGACCTCGCGCGTCACCTCGGCGATGCAGCGGCACTGTCGGAGGCCCTCGAGACGCTCGAGGCTGACAAGGAGCGCGTCGTCGGCGATCATGTGTCTGCGAGGACCGAGCTCGACGGAGCGCTCGAGCTCCTTGGCGCGCGCGAGCAGCATCTCGAGCATCTCGAGCGGATCGAGGCGGACGCTGCCCGCCAGCGTGACGCGGTGGCGGTGGCACGCCGTGAGATCGAGACCCGGGCGCGGGTGCTCGGTGTGCGGCGGCGGGAGCTCGAGGTGCGAGCAGCGACGCTCGAGGAGCGCTTTGCGACCCTCGGGTCTCGACGCGAGGAGGTCGCGCGCCAGCTGGCGGAGCGGCGTGACGAGGCCGTGGAGGCGGAGAGGCTGCGCACCGGCTACGAGCGTGACGACCGCTCACTCGCGCGCCTCGCGTCGGCGCTCGAGGAGTGCCTCGCCGGTCTCGGGAGCGTCGCTGCGGAGGTCGCCGCGGAGCGCGACCGCCGGACGAGAGCGGCGCGCTTGGCGGCGGAGAGGCTCCAGTCCCTGCGCGCGCGACGCGATTCGCTGGAGCGCACGCTCGCAAGCCTGCGCGAGCGGCGCCAGCGGCTCGAGATCGAAGGCACCGAGGCGCGAGTCCGCCACGAGACGGCTCTCGAGACGCTCCGACGCGACCTCGGGGTCGATCCGGACGAGCTCGGGGAGGCACCGCTTCCCCATCTCGGTGCCGAAGCTGACGCGTCCACTCGCCTGCGATCGGTCGAGGCGGAGATGGAGCGCATCGGTTCGGTCAATCCCCTTGCCCGGGACGAGCTCGAGAGCTTCCGTGAGCGGAGCACGTTCCTCGAGCGCCAGATCGAGGACGTGCGTTCTGCTCGACGCGAGCTCGGCCAGGTGATCGGCGCTGTCGACCGCGAGATCGCCGAGGTGTTCTCCTCCGCCTACGACGACGTGTCGAGGCACTTCTCCGGTCTGTTCACGACGCTGTTCCCCGGAGGGACCGGCCGCTTGTCACTCACGGCCCCGGACGACCTGCTCTCGACAGGGATCGAGATAGAGGCCCGCCCTGCGGGCAGGAGCCTGCGCCGGCTTTCCCTGCTCTCGGGCGGGGAAAGATCGCTCGTCGCCATGGCGTTCCTGTTCGCCGTCTTCCGCAGCAGGCCGTCGCCCTTCTACTTGATGGACGAGGTCGAGGCGGCGCTCGACGACGTGAACCTCGGTCGCTTCCTCGACCTGGTCGAGGAGTTCCGCGACGAGGCGCAGCTCCTCATCGTGAGCCACCAGAAGCGCACCATGGAGGTCGCAGATGCTCTCTACGGCGTGACCATGCAGCCTGGCGGCGCATCGAAGGTCGTCAGCGAGAAGGTGCGCCGCCGGCACACACCCACTCAAGATCGCACCCTGGAGGTGCAGTGACAGTCGTCCTGATCGTCGTCATCGTGCTGCTCCTGGCACTTCTCGGCGCGGGGACGGCAACCGTCCTCCGCCGCAACCAGGCAGGGCTGGGCGGGCGCGCCGCCGATCCGTCCATCGCACCCGCGGAGCCCGAGCCCGAGCCCGAGCCCGAGCCCGATCGATCGGGCGGGACGGGCACTCGGGCCGAGAACGACGCACCACCAGTGCCCGTCGATGCCCGTCCGCGGCTCGCCGACCGCCTCGGGCGCGCGAAGAGCCTGTTCGGTACCTCTCTCGCGGCGATCCGGGGGCGCGCCCGGATCGACGATGCGACGTTCGAGGAGCTGGAGGAGGCACTGCTCCTCGCGGACGTCGGCCTGCCGCTCACGAACCGGCTGCTCGCAGACCTGCGGTCCCGCGTGCGCTCCGGCGAGGCGGGCGACAGCCCGACGGCGCTGCTGGACCTGCTGAAGTCCGACGTGGTCGCTTTGTTCGCCGGCGAGGACCGGGAGCTCCAGGTTGCGTCCGATCCACCGAGCGTCTGGCTGTTCGTCGGAGTCAACGGCGTGGGCAAGACGACGACCATCGGCAAGCTCGCGGCTCGTGAAGGCGCGTCGGGGCGCTCGGTGGTCGTGGCGGCCGGCGACACCTTCCGTGCCGCGGCGGGCGACCAGCTGGCGATGTGGGCGGAGCGATCGGGAGCCGACATCGTGCGCGGCGCCGACGGCGCAGATCCGTCGTCCGTCGTGTTCGACGCGGTCCAGCACGCCGCCGCCCGAGGCGCCGACCTCGTCCTCGCGGATACGGCCGGACGCCTCCACACGAAGGTGAACCTCATGGACGAGCTGCGCAAGGTCCGTCGCGTCGCCGCCCGACCTCCGGGCACGGTGACCGAGGTCCTTCTCGTGCTGGACGCGACGACCGGTCAGAACGGTCTCGTCCAGGCGCGCGAGTTCGCCGAGGCCGTCGAGGTGACGGGCGTCGTGCTCACCAAGCTGGACGGGACGGCGAAGGGTGGCATCGTCTGCGCGATCCGGTCCGAGCTGGGGTTGCCCATCAAGCTCGTCGGCCTCGGCGAAGGCGCCAGCGACCTCGTCCCGTTCGATCCCGAGGAGTTCGCCGACGCGCTCTTCGCGTAGCGCGACAGTCGCTGACGGCCCATGGGCTCGGGGCGAGTAACCTTGCAGTGCCCATGTTCGACACACTGACCGACCGTTTCGACGGGATCTTCAAGCGCCTGCGCGGACGCGGCCGACTCGGCGACGCCGAGGTCGGCGAGGTGCTACGCGAGATCAGGGTCGCGCTCCTCGAGGCCGACGTGAGCCTCGAGGTCGTGCGGGACCTCGTGGAGCGCATTCGCGCCCGCTGCTCGGGAGCCGAGCTCTCGAAGAGCCTGACACCCGCTCAGCAGGTCATCAAGGTCGTGAACGAGGAGCTCACCGCGACCCTTGGTGGCGAGGCCTTCCGGCTCGCCTATGCCCCGCGCCCGCCGACGGTCGTGCTCCTCGCCGGCCTCCAGGGAGCGGGGAAGACGACTGCCGCTGCCGCGCTCGCCCTGTGGTTCAAGCAGCAGGGCCGGCATCCTCTCCTCGTCGGAGCCGACCTCCAACGGCCTGCAGCGGTCGAGCAGCTCCGAGTGCTCGGGCGGGGCGTCGGCGCCGCCGTGTTCAGCGAGGGCACCGATCCCGTCGCGGTCGCGACCAAGGGCGTCGAGGAGGCGGTCAGGGTCGGCCGAGACGTCGTCGTCGTCGACACCGCCGGGCGTCTCGCTATCGACGAGGACCTCATGGACGAGGTTCGCCGGGTGGCCGCAGCGGTGAAGCCGCACTACACCTTCTTCGTCGTCGACGCGATGACCGGTCAGGACGCCGTGCGCTCGGCCACCGCATTTGGCGAGGCGCTCGATCTCGACGGCGTCATCCTCACCAAGATCGACGGTGACGCTCGAGGTGGCGCTGCACTGTCGGTCAAGCACGTCGTCGGCAAGCCGATCGCCTTTGTCTCGACCGGCGAGCGGCCCGAGAGCTTCGAGGCCTTCCACCCCGACCGGATGGCGAGCCGCATCCTCGGGATGGGTGACGTTCTCACCCTCATCGAGCGCGCGGAGCGCGAGTACGACGCCGGCGCAGCCGAGAAGGCCGTCGAGCGCCTCCGCGCGGGGAGGTTCACCCTCGAGGACTTCCACGACCAGCTCCAGCAGATGAAGCGGATGGGGCCGTTGCAGAGCGTTCTCGGGATGCTGCCCGGCGTGCCGAAGGAGGTCCGGGACGCGCAGATCGACGACCGTGACGTGGCACGGGTCGAGGCAATCATCCGTTCCATGACCCCCGCAGAGCGGGACGATCCGTCGCTCGTCAACGGGTCTCGCCGCCTGCGCATAGCGGCCGGTAGCGGACGGACGACGAGCGACGTGAACAATCTGCTCCGCCAGTTCAAGGAGATGCAGAAGCTGATGCGCTCCGGCGGCGCGATGGGGGCGGCGGCGCGCGCCGGGGCGCGCAAGGCGAAGAAGGTCAAGGGCGGCCGCGTCACGCCGTCGCTGAAGGACGCCGGCTCGCTCCGCTAGGAGCGCCCAGCCGGACGGGGCGGAGACGCCGCCCCAGCCGTCGGGCCTGCATGTCGCAGGCCCCACTACGACAGAAGAGAAAGCGAAGGACACGACGTGGCCGTCAAGCTCCGCCTCATGCGGATGGGGAAGAAGAAGCAGCCGACCTATCGGATCGTCGCAGCGGACAGCCATTCACCGCGCGACGGCAGGTTCATCGAGATCGTCGGTACCTATGCACCTCGGGCCGAGCCGTCCGCCGTCGACGTCGACAACGCGAAGGCGCTCGCGTGGCTCGCGAAGGGCGCCCAGCCGACGGAGACGGTCCGTAAGCTCCTCGAGATCTCCGGCGCGTGGGAGGAGTTCGCAACCGCGCGCCCCGCCAAGCCGAAGCCGGTGGCGCGCCAGCGTCCAGCGCGCGGCGCGGGCAAGGCTCCTGCGGGCAAGGCCCGCCCGAAAGCCAGCGCGGTCCCGGCAGAGGTCGAGCCGGCCCAGGTCGAGCCGGCCCAGGTCGAGCCGGCCCAGGTCGAGCCGGCCCAGGTCGAGCCGGCAGAGTGACCGCGAACCGATGAGCGATTCACCCTTTCAGCCGCCTCCCTTCGACGAGGAGGTGTACGGCACCCCCGCCGACGAC
>JAJZCK010000268.1 GCA_021846125.1 Actinomycetes bacterium
TGCCTCGTGACGTGGGTGGTGGCGCTCGCCACGCCGCTGCCGACAAGCGCCAGCGCACCAGCCAACGATGCCGTGCCGATGTTTCTGGCCATTGGGTGTCTTCTCAACTTCTTTCCCCCTTCTGTGTCGATGTTGTATTGATCATGTGTAACGTCGGTGCTCGGAGCCACTCACAGACCCGCAGGGTTGCCGTGCGCGTCGATCAGTTCGTCGACGAGTGCCACGGTCTCGTCGGTCGTGAGCTGTGTGGAAAGCAATGGGTCGACGAGTGCTGCCTGGTAGATCGCGTCCCGGTTCCTGGTGAGAATGCCTTGGACAGCGAGCAGCTGGACATTGACCGCCGAACGGTTCAGGGCGGCACACTGCTCGGGGATGGCGCCGACGACCCCCGGGACGATCTTCCGACCATCGACAAAGCAGGGAACCTCGACGCAGCAGTTGGTGGGGAGATTCACCACCATTGCACCCTCGTTGGCGACGTTGCCCATGAAACGGTAGGTTCGGTTCTCCTCCAGCGCGGCAATCACCTGTGGCGCGTACTCGTCACTTGGAGGCTCGGGTGGTCGCACTTCGCCATCGTCGGCAGCGCTCTGTTCCAAAGTGAACTCCCGCTCGAGGTCGTCGAGGCGGTAGAGGTACTCGCGCACTCGCACTCCGTTCGGGACGGGCACGCCGGGCCGAAGGAACCAGGCGTAGTACTCGGCGTTGTGGACGCTCGATTCACTGACGAAGTAGCCGAAGCGCCGCAACAGCTCAAGGCGCACTGATTCCTCGTGGTGCTCGAGGTCGGCGCTACGCGCGAGCGCACGCAGATCCTCATAGAGGTCCACCCCGTGCCGGGACAGCTCGAGCAACCAGGTCATGTGGTTGATCCCAGCGGCCTGCCAGGCGATCTCGGAGCGATCGATGCCGAGCATGGATGCGATCGTGTCGATCGTGTGCTCGGTGCCATGACATAGCCCGACATGACGCGGGCCCGACTCGGCGGCAAGCGCCATCACCACCATCGCCATCGGGTTGGTGTAGTTGAGGATGAGCGCGTCCGGCGCGACCTCGGCGACGACACGACTGATCTCGAGCACCGGCGGGACCGTCCGCAGCGCTCGCGAGATGCCACCGATGCCGTGGGTATCCGCGATCGTCTGACGGACTCCGTACTTCTCGGGAAGGTCGAAGTCGATCAGCGTTGCTGACTTGCCACCGACCTGAATGGAGTTGACGACGTAGTCGCAGCCACCAACGCCCGTCGCGCATTCTGTGGAGGCGACCGGAGTGAGCTTCCGCCCGAGGCGCGATCCGACGAGCTCGACGGCCCGGACAGCCGCGTCCAGGCGGCCGGCATCAATGTCGACGAGATGGATCTCCGCGTCGGCGGTCGCCTCGTGTTGGAGCAGGTCGCTGACGATCGTGCGGGTGAAGACGAGGCTGCCAGCCCCCACGATTGCGACCTTGGTCATGAGTGATCCTCCTGTTCGGCTTTCCGGAGTACTGCGGCTCCCTCGATCGGAGCGACGTCGAGCCGCTCTACCGAGATGACGGAGTGGCCGACGGCGACCTGTGTCGGGTCGAGCCACCCGGCGAAGGGGAGCCCGAGACTCGCGTAGGCCCACTCCACGCCGTTGCGCACGCAGTCGACGAAGGACCGTCGCTCATCGAGCCCGGCAGCGAGCCCGGCGACAAGGACATCCCCGGCACCCACGGCATTGCCAGTGCGGGCAGGGTGGTCGAAGCGGTAGGCACCGCTGGCGCCCATGGCGACCGCCCCGCTCGCTCCCAGGCTGGCTACGACGGCCGACGCCCCCGCATCGCCGGCTACCCGGCAAGCGGCGAGGATCTCCTCGGTCGTTTCGGGCCGCGATCTCGACAACGTATCGAGCTCGGCTGCGTTTGGCTTCACGACGTCGACGCCACTCGCGAGAGCGAGCTCGAGCGCCGGACCGGAGGTGTCGAGCACGACGCGGCAGTGGCGCTCGTGTGCGAGCTCGATCAAGAGCCGGTAGGCGCCAGACGGCACGCCTCGCGGAAGGCTTCCACTTATCGCTACAACACCGCCCGGCTCGAGCCGGGCGTCGAGGGCGCTCGCCAAGGCGTCCCACGTCGCTGCCGTGATCGTCATCCCCGGCTCGTCAAGCTCGACAAACCGGCCGCCCGGGGACCACGCAGTGACGGTCTGGCGGGAGTTACCCTCCGCCTCGACCAGCTCGTAGGCAATGGCTGCATCCTCAAGATCCTGGCGGATCAGGTCGCCAAAAGCGCCGCCGACGATGCCGAGCGCGACCGCCGGCACGCCCATGAGCGTCAGTGCCCGAGCGACGTTCATGCCCTTTCCGCCAGCTTGGCGGTGCACCTCGCTGACGCGCTGGGCACGGTCGAGCATGAGCCCTTCCACCGCGTAGGTCACGTCCAGCGCGGGGTTGGCCGTGACCGTCACGATCATCGTCGGTCCCCGACGCTGACGCTGTCGTCGAGCGCGACGGCGACAGCTCCATGCAGCGAGGCATCGCCTCCAAAGCGCGCCCGGACCACTCGCGGGGCGAACGGAACCGCCCGGCCCACGAGCGCTGCGACGTGGTTCACCAGCGAGCTATCGGTGCGTACGTAGCCTCCACCTAGGACGACGACCTCTGGGTCGATAACGATGGCGAGGTTGGCCGTCAACGCAGCGATGCCATCCCACAATTCACCGACGAACGTCGCGGCCTCAGGGTCGTGCTCTGCGAGCGCGAGGATCCCGGGCAGGTCGAGCGTTGTCCCGAGCCGCTCGCTCGCGCGCCGGGCGACCCCATTGCCTCCGTAGAGCTGCTCGGCGGGGACGCCCCCCTCTGCGGCGAGCGGTACGTCTTGCCATCCGGGGGCAAGGCAGTAGCCGATCTCGCCAGCAGCGGCGTGCGCGCCCTCGAAGAGCCGGCCGCCGATCACTATGGCGGCCGCCGTCCCCGTGCCGAGGTTGACATATACGCCAGTTGCCACACCCGCTAGCGCCCCCCATCTCAGCTCCGCGAGGGCGGCAGCCCTGACATCGTTGGCGACAGCGATAGCAAGACCGGGAAAGGCCGAACGCAGAGCCTGCGGGATCGCCAGGTGTCCCCAGCCCTCAACGTTGGGTGCAAGGA
>JAJZCK010000269.1 GCA_021846125.1 Actinomycetes bacterium
GTCCGCACCGTCCCGGCCGGGGCCACGCCCGTCCACGAGGTCGCGACCTACCGAGCGTCGCGTTTCGCGCTCTCGCCGATTCTCGCCGACCAGCCGACAGGTCCCGAGGGACTAGCCCGGCTCCTCGGCGCAACGGCCGGAGCTCGCTCCGATGCCACCCATGCAGGGAGCGCGACCGCTTGCGGCCCTGACGACGCCGGAGGCGAACCCGGAGGTGTCGACGGACCTTCGAGGTTGCGTCAATAGCGGGCGGCGCGGGCGCGACATCGTCGCTGGACCCTACCCGGGGCGCCCCTGGTCTTGCGGCTACACAACGGTGACAAGCGCTGCATCTCGGGCTTCGGTGGTCTGGTCTGCTCACAAGCGGGTAGCTCTTCGTCTCCGGCAGGGGGCCATGTCGAGATCGTCACCGCGCCGCTCGAGCTGCCCGCCATCGACGACCGGGATCTCGGGACGCGGCGGTCGGACCTGCAACTCTTCGAATCGCGGCGACTGTGGTAGCAATCTCTCGTGAGGCGTCGCCGGGCACTCCGTCGAGCATTGTCTCCGCTCAGCCGCCGCAAGGTTCTCGCCGCCTTGGCCGTGGTCGCCGTCGTCGGTGCGTCGGGGGCTCTCGCAGGCGTCCTTGCCGCCGGCAGCTCCGGCCGAGTGGTCGCGAGCAAGCCGAGACCCGCGGTCGGCGCGACGGCTCGCCGGAGCCGCACGCAGCTGCCACGTAGCACCACAGCCGTGCAACGCGTGCCGTCTGATCCTGCGACCGTCGTCGGACCCTACGGTGTGACCGCGACCTGGATGACGAAGGAGAACGAGCTTCCCGGGACGACGGCATGGAGGATCACCGGCGCTCCGGAAGGCTCGTCGATCGACGGGTTCGCCAGTCGGGTCGAGGCGCGAGCCGGCCAGCGCGTGACGCTCTACGTCTCGAGCGACGCTCCGACGTACCACGTCCTTGCCTTCCGGATGGGGTACTACCACGGCACGGGAGCGCGCCTCGTCTGGCGCTCAGGGACCCTTGCCGGACATGTGCAGCCTGCCTGCACGGTCACGTCCAGGGTGAACATGGTGTCGTGCGACGACTGGTCGCCGTCGCTCACCGTCTCGATCACCGGTGCATGGGTGCAGGGCGACTACCTATTCAAGCTGGTGGGCAGTGCCAACCAGCAGAGCTACGTGCCCCTCACCGTCTGGGATCCCTCGTTGCATGCGGCGTACCTGCTGAAGAACGACGTCCTCACCTGGCAGGCTTGGAACCCCTACGGCGGTTACGACTACTACGAGGGCATCGGCAGCTGCCCGCCGGCTCACTATCCGCTGTGCTCCCGAGCCCGGATCGTCTCCTTCGACCGTCCCTATGGCTACGGAGAGGGAGCCGGAGACTTCCTCGCCAACGAGCTCCCTCTCGTGCGCCTCGTCGAGCAGCACGGTCTCGACGTCGCCTACGGCACCGACCTCACCCTCGTCGAGCACCCGAGCTTTGCACTCCAGCAGCGATCGATCCTGTCGCTAGGCCACGACGAATGCTGGTCGCTGCGCGAGCGCGATGCCCTCTACGCTGCGGCGTCGAAGGGCGTGAACGTCGCGTTCTTCGGAGCGAGCGCGATCTTGCGCCACGTTAGGCTCCAACCCTCGCCTCTCGGCGCGAACCGGGAGGAGATCGACTACCGGGACTCGAGCAAAGATCCGCTCGACGGCCACGGCGATCCGCTGCGCGTGACGGGGAACACGTGGGCCTCCCCGCCCGCCGACTGGTCGGAGGTGCCGTTCGTCGGGGAGGCCTACGGGGGGTTCGTCGAGCCCGGGGCTCACCCTGCGCCACTGGTCGTCTCCGACGCCTCGGCCTGGGTCTTCGCCGGGACAGGCCTGCGCGACGGCTCCAAGGTCCCCGGGGTGCTGCTCTCGGACTTCGACGAGCTCGACCAGTACGTCCACCCGGCGAACCTCCAGGTCCTCGCGAGCTCTCCCATACCGGCGAGCGAGTCGCAGAGCGATCTTCCGACCTACCGCGGCTACGCCTACTCGGACATGACCTACTACTCGAGATCGCCCGGCGGAGCGGGGATCTTCGATAGCGGCACGAACAACTGGATCCCCGCGCTCGACACGTGCCGCTCGCATACCGACTGCCCGGCTCCCGTGATCGACGAGATCACCGGAAACCTGCTCCGCCTCTTCGGCAGGGGCCCGGCCGGGGTGTTCCAGCCGTCCGTCGGAGACGTCGGCCAGATCCGTCCCGGGTCCTGACGAGCACGGCGACGGGTGCGGGTGCGGAGCGCGACATACCGTAGCCAAGCGTCGCATGGTCGCCGCCCTCGGGCGAGACGGCGAGCACGTCGGCTTCCCTCAAGACGAGCGCGCCGGTGCCAAGTGGCGAGCCCCGCCGTCACCAGTGCTTCCACGCGGCTCCCCGCAGGACCCGGGGGAGGCAGCCCCGTGGCATCCGGGTTCCTCGCCCGGCAGCGCGTGCCGACAATGAGACACGTGGTCGGCGCCCTACGTATCCTGCTGGCCGCGTTGGTCGCCATCTTCGTCGGCGCCGTCGCCCCATACGTGGTCGTCCTCCTTGTCGTAGCAGCCTGGGCAGCGCTGAGCACCTGTCGACGTGGCTTGCGCACGGACGAGCTCGACGGATTTGGTAGGGACTGCCGGCGCACCAGCGGGCAATGGTCGTAGACCTGCGCGACTGCAGCGGCCGCGAGCTCTGCGCGACCGCATGCCAGACCGCCCACTACCCGCAGGACGACCAGGCCTGGACCGACGTGTTCACGACGAGCGACGCCGCGGGCCAGAGCTACTTCATGCCGCTCCCGTGCATGATGTGCGAGGACCCTCCGTGCCCGCCTGCCCGTTCAGCGCGAACTTCCGGAAGTGCGTCTCCTGCGCGGCGATGCTGCGCGCGGGGCCAAGTGTCGCGGGCAAGGTCCCCGAATGCGTCGCCAACTGCCCGATGGGTGTGCTCTATCTCGGCGACCTCGCGACCGACGTGGCAGTCAACGGGATCGGCGACACGGTGAAGCTCTCGGACTTGCTAGCGGACAACGATGCCGTCAAGTGCAAGGAGTCCTACGGGACCCATCCGCGCGT
>JAJZCK010000270.1 GCA_021846125.1 Actinomycetes bacterium
CGGACGCACCGCCGCCTCCCGGCTCCGCCGCACGCGTGCGCGAGTCTCGAGGCGCCCGGGCCAGTGCGCGATGCCTCCGTCGAGCAGGGCTGCTTCCCGGTCGGTGGCGCGCAGCATCCACACCAGGCGTGCCGCCACCGCCCCGCCGTCGTCGTCGTAGGCGACGACGACGTCCGCGTCGCCGATCCCGAGCCGGGAGAGCGCCTCGGCGAAGGAGTCGGGGGACGGCAGCGGATGGCGGCCTTCCGCCGCGCTCGGCACTCCGGCGAGGTCCCGCTCGACGTCGACGAAGATCGCACCCGGCAGGTGACCGGCGTCGTAGGCGGCTCGCCCCGACCGACCGTCGAGATACCAGCGGACGTCGGCAAGGACGACCGGAGCGCGGGCCGCGGCCAGCCACGCGACGTCCACGACGGGGGGGATCGCCATCGACCAACGGTACCGCGCGCCGTCGGCGGCCCTGCAGGATCCTCGCGCACCTCCTCGAAAGGGATCGCCCGGCTCACCTGGCATCTCAGCGATGGCCCGCCGCGCTGCGGAGCGGGCACCGCCGACCGCCCCACGAGCTACGGACTAGGGACGAGGGACCGTCGGTCGTCCAGTCGGCAGGGGCGCCTCCTGGCCGGGTTCGCCGTCGTCGTCGAACGTCTCGTCGCCGAACGTCTCGTCGTCGTCCTCGAACGTCTCGATGACCCCGAGCGCCTCCTCGGTGAGCTGGCGGACGAGGTCCGACAGCGCGCGGGCTGCAGCCACCTCCTCGCCGACGACCGGCACGTCGGGATCGTGCCTGCTCCTGCGAGACCTCCCCCACCCGGAGAGCTCGCGGTCCGCCGCGCGCAGGTGCGCATCGGCCCTCGTGCGGTCGCCGTCGGCGGTGAACGTGATCTCGACGGTCCAGATCCTCGCCTCGCTCGTCATGGCAGCGCTCCGCCTTCCACCTGGTCCGCTCCCGCCGGAGCTCGCTGTTCCTCTTTGTGGTCGGGTCGGCTCGGGAGCAACGCGAGCACGACGAGAGCCCCGGCCCCGACAGCGACCGCCCCGACGATCGACGCGAGGTCGAGACCGCTCACGAACGCGGCACGTGCGACGGACGCGAGCTCGGCACCGAGAGCCCCCCCGATGCCCTCCGCGACCGCGAGCGCACCGCCGAGGGAGCCGACGATCGAGTGGTGGACCGCTGCGGGCATGGCCTCGTGCGCGAGCACCGGAGCGAGTCGATCCTGGTAGCGGGTGTTGAGCAAGCTGCCGAGCACCGCGACACCGAGGGCTCCGCCGACCTGGAGCGCCGTCGAGTTCGTCGCCGCGCCGACCCCCGCCTGGTCGAGAGGGAGAGACCCCATCACCGACTCGGTGGACGGCGCGAAGGCGAGGCCCGCTCCGATGCCGACGAGCAAGAACGCGGGCAGCGCGTCGAGGTAGGAGCCTGCGAGGGTCGTGCGCGAGATCATCGCCATGCCGATCGCGATCACCGCCATCCCGGTGAACACGACCGCCTTCGTCCCGATCTTGCGCACGACGACGCTCGAGGTGGGAGCGACCACGAGGATGACGAGCGCCATCGGCCCGATCCGCAACCCGGCCTGGAAGGCGCTGTAGCCGAGCGTGAACTGCAGGTACTGCGTGAGGATGAACAGCGCCCCCATCAGCGTGAACAGCACGAGCGCCATCGACCCGATCGCAGCGCTGAACCGGCGGTTCTCGAACAGCTGGAGCCGGAGCAGCGGGTGGTCGCTCCTCTTCTCCCACCACACGAAGCCCGCGAGCACCACGACGCCTCCGGCCATCGCCGCGAGCACGAGCGAGGAGCCCCACGAGCGCTCTGGTGCCTCGATGATGCCCCAGAGCAGGAGTCCCAGCCCGACGACGGACCCGACCGCTCCGACGCCGTCAGGCGGACCCACCGAATGGTTCCGCGAGTTCGGCACGATGGCTGCGGCGGCGGCGAGGCCGGCGAGCGCGATCGGCACGTTGATGAGGAACACCGAGCCCCACCAGTAGTGGTCGAGGAGCCAGCCTCCGACGATCGGTCCGATCGCTACGCCGAGCCCAGTCGTCCCCGACCAGACGCCGATCGCCTTTGCCCTCGCGGTACCGTCGGTGAAGACGTTCGTGAGGATCGAGAGCGTCGTGGGCATGATCGCTGCCGAGCCGACACCCATGAAGGCGCGGGCTGCGATGAGCGAAGCCGGGCTCCCCGAGAATGCAGACGCGGCCGATCCGGAGGCAAACACGGCAAGGCCGGCGAGGAAGACCCACTTGCGCCCGACGCGATCGCCGAGGCTGCCGGCGACGAGGAGCAAGCCGGCGAAGACGATCGAATAGGCGTCGACGATCCACTGCAGCTCGGTGTCCGTCGCGTGCAGGTCTCGCACGAGGGTCGGGAGCGCCACGTTGAGCACGGTGTTGTCGAGGCTCACGATGAGCAGGCTCACGCAGAGCACGGCGAGCACGACCCACTCGCGCGCTCCGGGGACGGGCTTGCTCTCCACGCGCTCGCCCGCGGGTGGGGCTGCCACGCGACCAGCAGGACGAGCCATGCGCCAAGTCTCCGCCCCGGGCACGGTCTCGGCTAGGTCCGTTCGACTCTATTGTCGACGTCTACGCGATGGAGCTCGCTCTCGATGCCTGGGTACGCGCGGGATGCGCCGACTATCGCCTGACGGCGAGTGCCGGCTCGTCCCACTCCGCGAGGAAGGAGTAGCGGTCGCCCCGGACGAGGCTGTGGCGCCACTCGACAGCTCGGCCGGCCGCGCGTGCGAGCCTCTCGATGCCAAACACAGCCTCGCGCCGCGGGAGCTCGAGGAGGCGGCGCTCGTCCGCCGAGGGGTTGAGAGGACGTATCCGCTCCCATCCTCCCGTGACCCGCAAGCCGCACGCGGTGGCGAGCACGTCGTAGACAGAGCCTTCGGAGAGCTCGGCGTGAAGGAGCGGCTCCGCGAGATCCGCGGGCAGCCACGAGCGGTCGAGCGCGAGCGGCTCGTCGCCCGCGTGGCGCAGGCGCTCGAGGTGCACGACGGACGAGTCGCGGGAGATCCCGAGAACCTCGGCAGCGTCTCCTGCCTGGACGATCTCCAGGGC
>JAJZCK010000038.1 GCA_021846125.1 Actinomycetes bacterium
ATCGTCGTAGTCGACAAGCCTGCGGGGCTCGTCGTCCACCCGGGTGCCGGCCATGCGAGCGGCACGCTCGCGGCGGGCCTGCTCGCTCGCTACCCGGACCTCGCCGCAGCGGCAGCACGCGGCGCTGGTGAGCCCACGAGACCGGGGATCGTGCACCGCCTCGACAAGGACACGTCCGGCCTGCTCGTCGTGGCGCGCACGCCGGAGGCCTACACCGCACTCGTCGCCCAGCTCGCCACCCGCACGATGGGACGTCGCTACCGGGCTCTCGCAGTCGGGACCGTCGGACCAGACGAAGGTGCCATCGAGGCGCCGGTCGGCCGCTCGGAGAGGGACCCGACGCGCATGGCGGTGACCGTTCGCGGCCGGGATGCGCGAACGCGCTACCGGGTGCTCGCCCGCTTCACCGATCCGCTGCCCGCGACGCTGCTCGAGCTCGAGCTCGACACCGGACGGACGCACCAGATCCGGGTACATCTCGCTGCGATCGGCCACCCCGTGCTCGGCGACCCGCGCTACGGCGGGAGGCGCAAGGCTGCTCCTGCGGCTCGCCCGTTCCTCCACGCGGAGCACCTACGGCTCGTCCATCCGGCGACGGGGGAGGAGATCGGCTTCGACTCTCCGCTTCCAGCCGACCTCGTCGCGCTCCTCGACACCTTCGGCTAGGCACGCGCCCCGGCCGGCAAGAGCCGGCTGGCACCGTCAGGCGGCGGGGTGGAAGGCTCCTACCTCCGGCTGGTCTGCGAGGAAGCGCAGGGCGGACGCCTCGATGCTGCGTACCCTCCGCACCCCGATGCCGAGCGTCCGTGCCGTCGTCTCGAGCGAGGCGGGTGGCTCGCCGCCGAGGCCGAACCGCAGCCGTACGACGTCCCGGTCCAGCTCGGGGAGCCGCCCGATCGCGTCGTCGAGGCGTGCGACCGCCACTGCCTGGGCGACATCCTCGTCGACAGGAAGGTCGTCTCCCGCGAGAAGGTCGCCGAGGGTCGCCGTCGCCTCGCTCGCCACCGGCTGGTCGAGGCTGGCGACGACGCGGGGCAGGTGCGGCTGGGAATCGTCACCGTCGCGCTCCGCCGCCGACTCCGCCGCGACGGCGTCCTCGGGCAGGCGGATCGCACGTCCCTTGGACTGCACGGCGCGCTGGAGCGACTGGCGGATCCACCAGGTCGCGTACGTCGAGAACTTGAAGCCTCGCCGCCAGTCGAACTTCTCGACGGCGCGCATCAGCCCGAAAGTGCCCTCCTGCACGAGGTCGACGAGGTCGACGCCCCGTCCTTGGTAGCGGCGCGCCCAGTGGACGACGAGCCGGAGGTTGGCGGAGATCATCTCGTCGCGAGCGAGCGCGTCGCCTTCTGCGACGCGCTGCGCGAGCACGGTCTGCTCCTGCGCGCTGAGCAACGGGTACTTGCCGATGTCGTCGAGGAAAAGACGCATGAGGTCGGGTCCCGCCCCGGCCCGCTCTCTCGTGTCGTCTACGAATGTCGTGGTGGAGATGGCTTCCTCTCCTTCGTCCCGTCGTCCGCGGAACCCGCCGTGCGGGCACTTCCCTCGGACCGTTCTAAGGTTGCACTGCTCCTAACGCCTCGGCGGCCCTATGCATTCCACTCGACGCCCCGGCCCGGTCACCGTGGTCGGTCCTGGACGAGGACGGTCATGACCAGCGGGACAACTTCTCCACCTCCTCCCAGCTCCTTCCCGGACGGCATCCGGGCCGCCCGGGTTGAGCCACGGTCTGCGGCGCACGAGGCTCGTCGGGATCCGGGTCACGACGAGCACCGGCCGCGCAGCGTCGTGCTCGTCCGCCACGGCGCGACGGCATGGAGCCGCAGCGGTCGCCATACGGGGCGGACGGACCTGCCGCTCGACGAAGGCGGGCGGATCCAGGCGGCGGCCGTGGGAGAGCGACTCGCCGGACGCCACTTCGGCCTCGTGTGGTCGAGCCCGCGCAGCCGGGCGCGTGACACGTGCCGGATCGTCGGCTTCGCCGACCGCGCGGAGATCGTCGACGACTTGCAGGAGTGGTCCTACGGGGCGTACGAGGGGCTTACGACTGCACAGATACGCGAGCACCGACCGGGCTGGCAGGTCTTTGTCGACGGGTGCCCCGAGGGCGAGACCCCCGAGGACGTCGCGACCCGGGCGGACCGGGTCATCGTGGGGATGCGCGCCGAGGCGGAGAGCCGCAACCTCGAGACGGCGATCGTCTTCTCTCACGGGCACTTCCTGCGGATGCTCGCTGCGCGCTGGCTCGGGCTCGGGCCGAGTGACGGTGGCCACTTCGCACTCGACGCAGGACGGGTCGGCGAGCTCTCCTACGAGCGAGAGGTCCCGGTGCTCGCGAGCTGGAACTGCTGAGCGGTCGGTCAACCGAGCGGTTCGAGCGCGCCCGAGGTGTCCCTGGCCCGGGCGACCATGTCGGCAAGAGTGAAGGAGTCGAGGTGCCGGCGCATGTGCGCACCTACCTCGGCCCAGACCGCGAGAAGGACGCACTGGCCCTCGTGGTCGCACGCCCCGTTCTCGTGCGGCGCGCCGAAATCACCTAGCGCGATCGGACCGTCGACGGCGCTCACGATCGCGCCGAGGGTGATCTCCCCGGCCGGCCGGGCGAGCACGTACCCACCGCCGACGCCCCGCTTCGAGTGGACGAGGCCTGCGCCTTTCAGCGCGAGCAGGATCTGCTCGAGGTAGGGCTGGGGGAGACCCGTGCGCTCTGCTATGTCCCGCACCGACGTCGGACCCGGGTCGTCCGAGCGCAGCGCCAGCGAAAGCAGCGCCCGGCTCGCGTAGTCGCCACGCGTTGAGACCTTCACGGGCCCATCGTACGGCGGGGCCGGTGCTCGTCGTATGCTCGCCCCGATGGACGAGGCGGCGCGTGGCGCTCTGTCGGGCGCGCCCAAAGGCGGCGGGCAGGACCTGCCGATGCTTCCCGACTACGGGGGCGCCTGCTTGAGCGAGGTCGTGCCCGCGCTCCTGGCCCGCCCGGGAGGACCGGGGCACGCGGGCTGCCCACCGGAGACGAGCGCGCCGGCCTGGCTCCCCGGCATCGCTGCCGGAGCAGCGCAGGTCGTGCTCCTCGTCCTCGACGGGCTCGGCTGGGAGCAGCTCGAGGCGCACCGGGCAGACGTCCCGACGCTGTCGTCGATGTCCGGCGGTCCGATCACCTCCGTCGCCCCGACGACGACGGCAACCGCTCTCACCTCGCTCTCGACAGGGCTCGCCCCGGCCGAGCACGGCATCGTCGGCTACCGGCTCGCCTGCGGCGGCACCGTGCTCAACGTCTTGAAGTGGACGACACCGGAGGGCGACGCCCGCGGGCGCGTCCCGCCGACGAAGCTCCAGCCGCACGCTGCGTTCCTCGGCCGCGGGTGCCCAGTCGTCTCGCGCTCGGAGTTCGCGGGGACGGGCTTCTCCGACGCGCACCTGTCTGGATCGCCGCTCGCGGGCTGGAGGGTCGCGTCGAGCCTGGCGGTCGAGGTGCGCAGGCTCCTGGCCGGTGGCGAGCCCTTCGTCTACGCCTACTACGACGGTGTCGACAAGGTGGCGCACGAGCGGGGCCTCGGGGAGCACTACGCAGCCGAGCTGCGCGCCGCGGACCGGCTCGTCCTCGACGTCCTCGACGTCCTCGTGCCCGGAGCCGTCCTCGTCGTCACGGCCGATCACGGCCAGGTCGAGGTCCGGAGACCACCCATAGCTCTCGACGACGAGGTCATGCGCGACGTCGTGCTGCTCTCGGGTGAAGGGCGCTTTCGCTGGTTGCATGTCCGCGGCAAAGGGCCCGCCGGCGACGCGACCGAGCGCGCTGCCTCGCTCTGCCGAGAGCGCTACGGAGACGTCGCCTGGGTCCGCACGAGGGAGGAGCTGCTCGGGGAGGGTTGGCTGGGCCCACGGCTGGCACCCGGTGTCGAGGCCCGGCTGGGCGACGTCGCCCTCGCGGCACGCGCTCCTGTGGCGTTCTTCGACCCCTCGGACACCGGCGAGATGCGTCTCGTCTCCAGGCACGGGTCGATGACCCGGGCGGAGATGCTCGTTCCGCTGCTCGCGTCCAGCCGGTGAGGATCTACACGAGGCGCGGGGACGGCGGCACGACGGATCTGCGTGTCGGCGGACGCGTGCCGAAAGACAGCCGAGTCATCGAGCTCGTCGGGACGGTCGACGAGGCTCAGGCCGCGCTCGGCATGGCCCGTGCCGAGACGACGCCCGGCAGCGAGCTCGACGCGGTGCTCGCGGGCCTCGAGCGGGACCTGTGGATCGTCATGGCGGAGGTCGCGACGGGCACGGACCGGCACGACGGGCTCGAGCCGGGGGTGACTGCCGTGACCTCGACGATGGTCCGGCAGCTCGAGTCGCGGATCGACGTCGTGATGGCGACGCTCGACCTCGAGCGCGGCTTCGCGGTGCCGGGCGGGACGCGCTGCTCTGCCGCCCTCGACCTCGCGAGGACCGTCGTGCGCAGGGCGGAGCGGGTCGCTGCCGGTCACGGTGCGGACACGTCGCTCGTCGGCGCGTTCCTCAACCGCTTGTCCGACCTCTGCTGGGCGCTCGCGCGCTCGACCGAGGGCGAGCATCTCCGGGTCCGCGACGTCTCGCCTGGAGAGCGGGCGCGAGGGGACGCCGCCGGTACGGGGCGTGGTGCCAGCGGGAGCGGCGACGCAGGCGGGAGCGGCGCCGGCATGGACGGGAGCGGCGCCGGCATGGACGGGAGCGGCGCCGGCATGGACGGGACGGACGGAGAGGACGGAGGAGATCGATGACGTCAGGAGCCGGTGAGGGGACAGACCTCCCGGAGGCGGGCAGGGCGACAGTGGGCAAAGCGCCGGTCGTGGATGCGGCGGACGTGGTGCCGGCCGGCGCCGAGATGGTCGTGCGGCTGGTGACGTCACCGTTCGAGGGATCTCACCAGGGGATCGACCTCGACGACGAGCTCTGCAGGAGGCTCGGGTTCACCGGAGAGCTCGCGACGTCGCTCGTCCTCGCGCCAGGCGCCGGGCGGCGCGCTCTCGAGGTGCTCGTCGGTGCCGGGCCCGCCGAGCGCCTCGATGCCGAGGCGGCGCGGCGCGCCGGGGCGGCAGCGGCTCGCGAGGCGCCCCGTATCGGCACCATGGCGGTCGACTGGACAGGCATCCGCCCGCCCCGGGGCGACGCGGAGGAGATGGCGGGGGCGATCGCAGAGGGCGTGCTGCTCGCCTCGTACCGATACGACGGCTACCGGTCCGGTGCTCACGAGGCGGGCCCCGAGCGCGTCGTGGTCGTCGGACCGGAGCCAGGTGCGGCTGCTCGTGGCGTCGAGCGCGCCCGCGTCGTCTGCGAGGCGGTCGCGCTCGCCCGGGATCTCGTGAACACCCCCGCAGGCGATCTGCCGCCCCGGCGCTTCGCCGAGATCGCAGGCACGCTCGCCGAGCGCGAGGGCCTCGAGCTGCGCGTCCTCGACGAGGACGCGATCGCAGCGGAGCATCTCGGCGGCCTCCTCGCCGTCGCGCGGGGATCTGCCGAGCCGCCGCGCCTGCTCCGCCTCGAGTACGTCCCCGAAGGCGAGGCGGCCCGTGCAGCGCCGCTCGTCGCCCTCGTCGGCAAGGGCATCACCTTCGACTCCGGCGGCTTGTCGTTGAAGACGGGCACCGGGATGATGTCGATGAAGACCGACATGAGCGGAGCCGCAGCGGTCCTCGCGACCCTTGGCGCCTGCCGGAGGCTCGGTGTCGCGGTCCGGGTAGTCGGCTTCATGCCCATGACGGAGAACATGCCCGGGGGGCGAGCGACCAAGCCCGGGGACGTGCTCCGCGCGCGCAACGGCAAGACCATCGAGGTGCTCAACACCGACGCCGAGGGTCGCCTGGTGCTCGCCGACGCGCTGAGCCTCGCGGTCGAGGAGACGCCGGACGCCGTCGTCGACCTCGCGACCCTCACGGGGGCATGCGTCGTCGCTCTCGGTGCGTCGATCGCCGGTGTCATGGGTAACGACGACCGCCTGGTCGCGTCGGTGCGCGCAGCGTCGGCGCGCGCGGGCGAGCCGACCTGGCACCTGCCCCTGCCGTCCGGCTATCGCAGCCAGATCGACTCCGAGATCGCCGACATGAAGAACATCGGCGTGCCCGGCGAGGCCGGGGCGCTCGCCGCCGGGCTGCTGCTCGAGGAGTTCGTCGCCCGGACTCCGTGGGCGCACCTCGACATCGCAGGTCCTGCGCGATCGAGCGAGGACAAGGGCTACCGCCGCAAGGGCGGCACGGGCTTCGGGGTGCGGACGCTGCTCGAGCTGCTCAGGCAGTACGAGCCGTTCGGGGGTACGGTCGTGGGGACGCCGACAGGCACGGAGGTGCTGCGATGACGGAGCTCTCGGGCGGTATGCAGCCACAGCCCTCCGAGCCCGGGGCGGAGCCGGTGCAGCCGGAGGACCGCCAGGCCGGCGGCGTCGCCGAGACGGCCGGCAGGGAGGCGGAGCCGATCGGCTGGTCCCGGGTGCCGTCGAGCCCGCTCACGCTCGCGGTCGACGTGGGTGGTACCGGGCTCAAGGCGGCGGTGCTCGACGCCGAAGGGCGCATGGTCGCCGACAGGGTGCGTGTGCCGACCACCTACCCCTTGACGCCCGGCGGCTTCGTCGACGCGCTCGATGCTCTCGTCAAGCCGTTGCCGGCCTTCGACAGGATAGCGGTGGGCTTTCCTGGCGTGGTGCGCCGGGGAAGGATCCTCACGGCCCCCCACTTCGTCACCGAGTCCGGGCCCGGCTCACCGGTGGTGCAGTCGCTGCGTGACGCGTGGACCGGCTTCGCCGTCTCGGAGGCGCTGTCTCAGCGGCTCGGCCGGCCGTGCAAGGTCGCGAACGACGCCGATCTCCAAGGGCTCGCCGTGATCGCCGGCAAGGGCCTCGAGCTCGTCGTCACGCTCGGCACCGGCGTGGGCACGGGCCTGTTCCTCGACGGCCAGGTGGCACCCCACCTCGAGCTCGCCCAGTCGCCGTTCCGCAAGAGCCAGACCTACAACGAGCAGCTCGGAGATGCCACCTTGCGGCGGGTCGGGCTCGCGAAATGGCGCAAGCGCCTCGTCGACGCGCTCGAGAACTTCGCCGTCCTGCTCAACTACGACACCTGCTACCTCGGTGGCGGCAACGCGCGTCACGCATCGGGCCACGTCGGAGAGAAGTTCGTCGTCGTCGACAACGTCGCCGGCATCCTCGGCGGCATCAAGCTCTGGGACGAGGGGGCCCACCACCTGATCTGAGCGGTCCGTCGGGAGCCGGTCTGGCCGGCGGGGAGGTCTCCGAACGGTCGGAGGACCCGGCGTCATCCACCCGGGGCGAGCGTCGCCGCGCACTGGGCCGACAAGGCAGTGACGAGATCTGACTCGGGGACACGCGAGCTCTCCGAGAGCGTCGCCGTGAGCGCCTCCCACTGGCCCCCGGCGCTGCCGGCGAGAGCTGCGGGCTGCAGCGCCCTTCTCAGCTCCTCGAGGGCGAGCGCCCTCTCCCGGCGGGCGACGCCGGGAGTCGTCGCACGGGTGGACGACGCGTACTCGTGGATGGAGGCCGCAACCTCGACGCAGGCGGTATGCGCGAGCGCCGCTGCCTGCGACCCACCGCAGCTCGTGAGCGCCAGCGACAGCGTCACCGCCGCCACGAGCCCGACGGCTCGCGAGAGCCGCGGGCGCTCACTCCCCAAGCCACGCCGGCGCTGCGTCGAGGAGAAAGCGGCTCACGGCGAGCGCGCGGTCGAACGTGTCGCAGAGCAGCTCCTCGCCGGCAAGCACCCGCGCGAGCGAGACGTTCTCCCTCGCGACGATCGTGAGCCGTCGGACGGGTGGATCTGTCACCGAGCCGAACGAGTCCGTCGCGGAGATCTCGAGCGGCAGGTCGACACCCCCGACCCCGGCGAGATCGATAGCGAGCCGGAGCAGGTCCGGACCGTTCGGCAGGGGCGGCACCCCCCAGGTGAACGTGAGCGGAAAGGACCACTTGTCCGGCGGCTCGACGTCGTCTGGGAGCGCCACGACTGCGTCCTCGAAGTCGAGGAGCGTCCTCGGGTCCACCTCGAGCGCGAGATGCAGGTCGATCGGCCCCCCGCAGCCTTCCTCGGGGTGCAGGTCGACCTCCCAGAACTGCCGCAGCGAGTAGGTCTCGACGAAGTGGCGCTCGTCATGGACGTGGAAGCCGTGGTCCACCGCGTGGTCCTTCAGCTCGGCCACGTAGCCGGCGACGTCGATGACTGCCATCTCGACGCCAAGTGTAGGCCGGGGCCACCTCGTGACCGGTAGCCTCGCAGGCCGTGGACCACGAGATGCTGCTCACCACCCTCTCGGGGACGTGCGACGCCGTCGCCGCCACGCTCGGCGACCTCGAGGACTGGAGCCTCGCCGGGACGCGGGACGGCCAGTACCGGAGCGACCTCGCAGCCGACGCGGTTGCGGTCGAGCGCCTCCTGTCGGCCGGCTTCGGCGTGCTGAGCGAGGAGTCGGGGCTGCACGAGGCGGACCGTCCTCTCGTCGCCGTGCTCGATCCCGTCGACGGGTCGACCAACGCGTCACGGCGCCTTCCTTGGTATGCGACGAGCATCTGCGTCCTCGACGACTCCGGGCCGCTCGCCGCGCTCGTCGTCAACCAGGCGACGGGCACGCGCTTCGAGGCGGTGCGTGGCGCGGGCGCCCGGCGTGACGGCAACCGCATCGCGACGTCGGGAGCGACGCGTCTCGGCCGGTCGATCGTGGGGCTCTCGGGCTACCCGCGTCGCTATCTCGGCTGGCGACAGTTCCGGGCTCTCGGCGCCGTCTCGCTCGACCTCTGCGCGGTCGCCGACGGTGCGCTCGACGGGTTCGTGGACTGCGTCGACACGCCCCATGGCGGGCCGTGGGACTACCTCGGCGGCCTCCTCGTCTGTGCGGAGTCCGGTGCGGTCGCCGCGGACGCGCTCGGCAGGGACCTCGTGGTGCGTGATCCGGCACAGTGGCGCAGCCCCGTTGCCGGCGCGACGCCCCAGCTCCTCGCAGAGCTGCTCGCTGCACGGGCGTCCGCGTCGCGGCTCCCGAGCCGGTAGCCTCCCGGCCGTGGAGGGCGAGCCCGGAGCACCGGTCGGAGGAGACGGCGACGCACCGCTGCGCCTGCTGCTCGCGCTCCAGGACGCGGACACCTCTGCGGACCAGCTCGCCTACCGTCGCGGTCACCTGCCGGAACAGGCGGCTCTCGACCTCGTACGGTCCCGCCTCGCGGAGATGGACCGCGCGCGTGGCGGCGTCGCCGCCGAGCGCGCGGCGCTGTCGGTACGCGAGGAGGAGCTCGAGAGAGAGACCGCCGCGCTCGTCGCGCGCTCGGCGGCGATCGACGAGCGCTCGCGCAGCGGCTCTGCCGGCTCCTACCGCGACCAACAGGCGATGGCGGCGGAGATCGAGACGCTCGACCGCCGTCGAGCCGAGCTCGAGGAGGTCGAGCTCGGAGTCCTCGAGGCAGCGGAGCCTCTCGACGCCGAGCTGGCTCGGATCGACGCCGAGCGTGCGCCTCTCGCCGCCGAGCGCGCCGTGCTCGAGGCAGAGGTCGGCGCTGCGGCGGCGTCGCTCGAGGTGGAGGTCGCCGAGACGGCTGCCCGGCGGGCACCGCTCGCGGCCCGTGTGCCTGCGCCCCTTCTCGCCGAGTACGAGACGCTGCGTCGCCGCCTCGGTGGGGTCGGCGTGGCACGTCTCGTCCGAGGTGCGTGCGAGGGGTGTCACCTCGCGCTCCCGGCGACCGAGGTCGATCGCCTTCATCGGGCCGCAGTCGGTGAGGTCGCCCACTGTGAGCAGTGCGGCCGGATCCTCGTGCCGTGAAGCGGATGCTCGGCCGGTCGCCGCGTTGCCCTTTTGGGCGGTCGCGTGGTGCGCGCGCATCGAGCGTGGGATGATTGGGTAGTGAACCGTTACGACGAGATATTCAGCACCCAGCCGGGCCGATGCTTCCGCTACGTCGAGGACGAAGGTGGCAGGCCGGTGATATGCCCTGCGCCTGTCGAATGGCGAGGGCACTTCCAGCCGCCAAAGGGCACCGCTCGGCTCGTCACAGCATGCGATGCCCACTCGGGAGGGCTCTACCGTCCCGATCCGCTACCCCAGCGGCGCTGATCGTCGCTAGCCCGTTGCCCGGACGGGCATGACGTGCCCGCGGCCTGAGTCCTCGAGACCGAGTAGATCGGGTCCACGAGCAGCGGTGCGCAGTCGGAACGAGCACCGCTCGGGACCACGAGGACGGCTTGTCAAGCACGGGCGGGATCGTGACGGTGGGCCGCCGGCGGCGCCGACTCGGGTCCGGGCGCCGCCGGCCGCCTGACTTGTGGCGACCCTCTCGAGGTGGAGGTCATGGCCGCTCGCGTGCCAGCCGTGGCCGCAGCGCGCCGGACAGTGCGAACGAGACCGCAAGCAGCGCGACGACGAGCCAGAGTGCGTCGAGCAGTCCGAACGCCTCCGACAAGAGCCCGACCACAGGTGGTCCGGCCAGGTTCGCGACGTATCCGATCGATGCGACGACACTGACCCGTACGGCAGGATCTGGGCCGCTTTCCGCCGCAGCAGACATCCCGAGCGGGAAGCCCATGGAGACGCCGACTGCCCAGAGGAAGGTCCCGACGAGGACGAGCCACGCAGGCTGCGCCAAGATGAACAGGAGCATTCCGACGACTCCGACCGCTGTTGTCATCCGCACGGCGATCGTCCGTCCGACCCGGTCGACGAGCGGGCTTCCGAGAGCTCGGGCGAGCGTCTCCCCGGTAGCGAAGACGACGAAGAACAGCGCGGCGACAGCGTCCGTCTGGTGGTGGTCGTCGCGCACGGCGAGGCTCAGCCAGTTGTTGGCGGAACCCTCGCCCATCTCGACGCCGAGCATGACGGCACCGATGAGGAGCAGCCGCCAGTCGCTCCACTGGCGCGCCCACTGGCGCGCCCAGTGTCGGACCCGCTCGAGGACATCTTGTGGCTCTCGACGGGAAGCCGGCGGTGCATGCCTTGGAATCGCACGCGTGAGCAGCGAGGCGGCCACGCCTATGAGCACCGCCTCGCCGACGAACTGCCATTGCACGGGTATTCCGGCGGCGGCGCTGCCGGCGCCTATGCCTGCACCGACGATCGCTCCTGCGGACCACGCCGCGTGCATCAGCGGCATCCGTGTGCGGCCGACGGCGGCCTCGATGCCCGACGCCTCCACGTTGACCATGACGTCGAGCGATCCGATGCCGATTCCCACGCCGACGAGCCCGACAGCGGTGGGTAGGAGCGCGTGGGCGACGCCCGCTCCGACGCCGATCGTCGCGATCCCGAGAGCGACGAGCCACAACGCGCCGAGAATGCCGCGCCGCGCACCGAGCTTCCCGAGAATCGTCGACGAGCAGCCGAGGCCCGTGAGCGCGCCGATCGTCACACCGGAGAGGACGACGCCGATCGTCCCGTTCGCGGCACCGAGATCGGCGCGAAGCGTCGGCAGGCGCGGGCCCCACGTCGTGACGGTGATGCCTCCCAACCCGAACGCGACGAGGATCGCGTTGCGCCAGGATGCAATGCTTCGCTCATCGTCCACCGTCGTCATCGGGATCCTTGCTTCGTGCCTTCACGAGCGACGGTGGGGAGCCACGCGCCGGCCCCCGGGTCGCACGTGACGCTAGCCCGAGGTTCTCCCTGTCGGGACAGCCCTCACTGCGGTGACCTGGGCATTGGATTGATCGAGCCGGACGTCCTGACGACGTGTAGCCGAGGCGGTGGGAGACGCCGAGGGGATCGAGAGCCCGTCGCCGGATCGGTGTCGGCGTCGTGACGAGGGTGAACCCCTCGAGGTCGGTGTCGAAGGCGAAAGGCCCGCTCGACCCCGGCGAGGGACTCGTAGGGGGAGACGACGGTCGTCGGGTCCCCGGCGTCGCCGGCGAAGACCTCGATCGCGATCGGCGTGCCGCCGGCGGAGGCGAGCAGGCCGCAGACGATCTGGAGCCGACCACGCACCGCGCTCTCGATCTCGACCTGGCGCACCCCGAGCCGGGCCATCGCGTCGCAGAGGTCGTCGGAGTCGCACCCCGAGCACCCGCGCACCTCGCCGAGCGAGGTGCGCGGCGCCTCTCCCCCGGGCACGGCGGAGAGCGCCTCGACCTTCTCGTCCGGCCAGCGGGAGAGATGCGCGAGCGTGGGGTTCTTCACCTTGCCGCCCTGGCGAAAGCTCTCCCGCAACGGCACCGCCGGGGGCGACCCCCGGTTCGGCGCCCACCTGCGCCAGGTACACGACGGCAGCAATATCCGCTGTGCCCCGTTATCGCCAGCGTTGTGGCGACCACTCTCAGACGGAGACCGCCACTTCACGCTTGCAAAGAGAGGCCACTCTCAGGACATGAGACCGTTCCCAATGCGTCCCGGCGTCAAGTCCCGGCCGTACGCCCCGAACGAGCTCGTGCGCTGGTCGACGCTCGGCGAGCGCCCAGCCCTCGGGCCTCGCCTATGCCGCTCCTTACGCTGCCGGACGCCACGCAACCCGAGAACGTCCTGGATCTCGCAGCCCGCGTCGGCCTCGTCAGCGGAGGCTCGACCATCTCCCCGGTGACCGCTGTCCGGCCACCGTCATTCACTTGTCGGTTGAGATGGTGGAGGGCGCCTACGCGGCAACGGTCACCGAGAGGAGCTGCGGCTTCCCCGACTCTTCAGGGACCGATTCGCCGTCGGCGACGAGTCCGGCGATGTGGACCTCGATCGCCTTTGCCGCCCGTTCGCGGCACTCCTCGACCGTGCTGCCTCGAGTGAAGCACCCTGGCAGCGCGGGAACGGTGACGAAGTAACCCCCGCCTTCCTCCGGCTCGACCACAATGCCGTAGATCCGCACGCTCCTCAGCCTCTCACAGGACCGCACGAAGCTGGTCGGCGCCCAGGCCGGACCGGATCAAGATCGACCGCAGCAAGCCTGGACCTATCGTCTCGCCGGCGTGCACGGGGATGATGACCCGGTTGTCTCGCACGTGGTGTGCCAGCTGTACATGCGAGCCGCGTTGGGTGGCAAACTCCCACCCGAGCCGTTCGAGTGCCCGTACGAGCTCGCGTCCGGTCACCCTCGGCAGCGGCGGCGTGGCCTCACGGTAGACAGCGGGTATCGCACGGCCCGGGCAGCCGCACGAACACGCCTCGGCGGACCGGGACCGACCACGACGTTCGCCCCAATATCGCCCCAAGGCCCCAGCTCGGGGCTTGCTCATGTGGCTCTGAGCAGGGACTACCGACTACCGGTCGCCGTGCTGCAAAGCCCTGTACCCGGGTTCGATTCCCGGCGCCGCCTCCAGGACTTCTTCCCGCGCACGTGCCGCAGGGCTACGTCGCCGAGCACGTCGGCCTCGCCCACGCGCTCACGATCCACGAGGCCCGGGTCTCGACGAGCGACCAGGTGCTCGTGCTCGTCGTCACCGAGCGGGCCGATCCCGACGAGCACGCGCACCCCGTCGGCATCTCGAAGGTCGAGCAGCTCGTCCAGGTGCTACGTCGGGACAGGAGCGACCGATCCGCCCACGAGGTGCTGCGTGAGAAGCTCGCCCGCTCCGAGGACCGAGCGCTGCTCCGGGGCTTGCAGGAGGTCCTGCGCGAAGGTGGCGCGGCCCGGGTCGCCGAGGCGCGCCTGGCCGCTGCCTAGGAGGCCTTGAAGCTCACTGCGGTTCTCAGCGCACACAGCAGTGTGGCAGATGGGGGTCGACAAGAGCCGGTTGCGGCCAGTGGCGGTCACGTGAAGTCCCAGCTCAGAGCTACAATGCGGCTGGTCACGCAGGTGGCGGCGAGTCGGCCTGTAGGCGGGGTTCTGTCCCCGGCCCGGGGGCCGGGGGGTGGCCATCCATCTACGCGGCCTACCTGGGGACGTCGGGCGGGCCGCCCGTCCCACGCTTGGCCTTGCTCCGGGTGGGGTTTGCCGAGCCGCCCGGGTCACCCCGGGCGCTGGTGCGCTCTTACCGCACCGTTTCAACCTTGCCTGATCCCGTCGAGACGGGCCATCGGCGGTCTGCTTTCTGTTGCACTGTCCTGCGGGTCACCCCGACTGGCCGTTAGCCAGCACCCTGCCCTTTGGAGCCCCGACCTTCCTCGACAGCCCCCGGCACCGACGTGCCGGCGACCGCCGCGACCACCCGGCCGACTCACCGCCTCCGACAGTCTCGCGCGCCCGGGCCGTGCCCCGGTCGTCGTCCGATTCCGAGGCGGCTCTGGCCGCGAGTCAACTGCCAACTAGCCTGCGACCGTGGCGCAGGACGTGAACCCCGAAGAGCAGCGGTTCGACTTCGGAGTCGCGGTGCCCGAAGGAGTGCCGTACGCCGGCTCGGCGGATGCGACGACCCTGCAGCAGCGGGTACGGGAGCTAGCGGCCACAGCGAGGCCGGCACGGCGAGCCGGAGGTGCCCGCGGAGCTCGGGCGACAGCGGCGCCGGCGGACGTGACGCCAGCAGACACCACCGTGGGCCGGGGAGGACGCCTCTCGGCATCCGAGCTCTCGAGTGCCCGCGAGACGTCCGCACCGGACCAAGCGGGCGTCGAGGACGGCGTCGGCACCCCGGACCCGGATGCGGACGATCCGGGGGATCTGGAGTCGGCCATCGTCGAGGAGTCGCTCACCGTGGCGGCGTTCTACGAGCGCGTGAAGCGCGCGCTCGTCCATGCGTTCCCCGAGGACGTCTGGGTCACGGGAGAGATCCGTGGACTGCGCGAGTCACGCGGTCACCGCTACCTCGAGCTCGCGGACGAGGGTGCCGAGATCGGGGGACGCGCGGCCGCCCAGCAGCTCGAGGTCGTCTGCTGGTCGCGTGAGTGGCCGGCGGTCGCCGTTGCCTTGGCGGACGCGGGAGCGAGCCTCGAGGTGGGCCGTGTCGTTCGTGTACGCGGCCGCGTGTCCGTGTGGGAAGGTGGAAGCAAGCTACGCTTCACCCTCACTGCTCTCGATGTCGAGGCGCTGCTCGGAGGCATCGCTGCGGCACGGCGAAAGCTCCTCCAGGTGCTCCAGCGGGAGGGTCTGCTCGAGGCGAACGCGAGGCTTCGAGTCCCGCTCGTCCCGTTGCGCGTGGGTCTCGTCACGAGCCCCGGATCCGAGGCGCACCGTGACTTCGTCGGCCAGCTCGACCGCTCCGGCTTCTCCTTCGACGTCCGTCTCGAGCCGTCTCTCGTCCAGGGTGCAGAGGCACCACGTCAGCTCGCGGCCGCGCTCGCCCGGCTCGCTGGCGTCGAGCCCGATCTCGTCGTCGTCGTGCGAGGCGGAGGGGCCCGAGCCGACCTTGCCGCGTTCGACAGCGAGGAGGTGGCGCGCGCGATCGCGGGCGCACCGTTTCCCGTCTGGACGGGCATCGGGCACACCGGCGACCGATCTGTCGCGGACGAGGTCGCGCAGCGGGCGCTCATCACCCCGACGGCCTGCGGGGAGGCGGTCGTCGGTGTCGTCGCGTCCTACTGGGAAGGAGTCCTCGAGCGCTCGGCGGTCCTGTCGGGGTTGGCGCGCGCCCGCCTCGATTCGGCCCACCAGAGCATTCGTGCGCTGGCTGCTGCGGTCACCCGCGGGGCCCGGCACCAGCTCGATCGGCGTGTCGACGAGCTTGCAGGGTCGAGGACGGTCGCGTCCCGCGCCGCCCGGTCGTGCCTCGAGCGGGAGGCCCGAGGGCTTGCCGGTGCACGCGCCGCGCTCTCCGTCGGGACGAGGAGGACGCTCGCGGCGCGCGCGCAGGATCTCGATCGCTACGGACAGGTCCTTCGTGCCTACGACCCTCGCCGCCAGCTCGAGCGGGGCTGGTCGCTCACACGGGACGGTCGTGGGAGGCCGGTCCGCTCGGTCGCTGGGTTGGCCGCGGGCGGCGACGTCACCACGGTCTTCGCCGATGGCGAGATCCTTTCGAGGATCACCTGTGTCCAGGTGGGCGACGGATCTGGCGACGTGCGGACCGGGCCTGCGGAGTCCGACGAAGGAGACGAGGTGGGAGAGTGGCAGAGATGACCGACGCGACGACCGAGGTGCCCGTCGGGGAGCTGAGCTACGCCGACGCGTCGCAAGAGCTGGATGTCGTCATCCGCGAGCTCGACGCCGGCATGGTCGACGTCGACTTGCTCGAAGTGCGGTTCCGTCGGGCGATTGAGATCGTCGAGGAGCTGGACCGTCGGATTCGTGGTGCCCGCGACCGGGTCGACGCGCTGATGCCGCGTCTCGAAGCTCTCGGAGCGCCCGACGCCACCGACTCCGGCTCGAGGACGTGACGGGTACGGCTCGCTCGCTTCGGAGCCGAGCTCTCGATGCCGACGCGACGGTCGTCGTGGTCGGGGCGTCGCTCGCCGGTCTGAGGGCGTGCGAGTCGCTCCGCCAGTCCAGCTTCTCGGGCCGGATCGTCCTGCTCGGCGACGAGCAGCACCTCCCCTACGACCGCCCACCGCTGTCGAAGCAGTACCTCGCAGGCCAATGGGACATCGACCGCATCCGGCTCCGCCCACCCGAAACCGTCGATGCTCTCGGGCTCGACCTCCGGCTCGGCGCGAGGGCGAGCGGGCTCGACCTAGCGGGTGGATGCGTGCTGCTCGAGGACGGGACGGGTGTCGCTTTCGACGGGCTCGTCCTTGCGACCGGAGCATCGGCACGTGCCTGGCCGCGATCCGTGCCGTCTGGCGTGCTCACCTTGCGGACGATCGAGGACGCCGTCGCGCTGCGTGCGGCGCTCGACGAGCCGGGCGCGCGCCTCGTGGTCGTCGGCGGCGGGTTCCTCGGGCTCGAGGTTGCCGCCACCGCTCGGGCCAGGGGTGTCGCCGTGACCGTCGTCGAGCCGCTCGCGATGCCGCTCGGGCGGGTGCTCGGCCCGGCCGTCGGAGGCGTGGTGCGCGCGCTGCACGAGCGGCACGGCGTCGACATGCGCACCGGGACGAGCGTGACAGGCTTCGTGGGGGATCCGCAGGTCGAGGGTGTCCGTATCGGTGCAGGAGAGATGCTTCCCGCCGACGTCGTGGTGGTCGCCATCGGCGCCAATCCGGGGACCGGATGGCTGGATGGCTCCGGGATCGCGGTGGACGACGGCGTCGTCTGCGACTCCTCTCTGCTCGTCTCGCCGGGTGTCGTGACCGCAGGAGACGTGGCGCGCTTCACCTATGGAGCCGAGTCGACGCCTGTCCGGCTCGAGCATTGGACCAACGCTGCCGAACAGGGAGCGCATGCCGCACGAACGCTGCTCGCCGGGCCGGGCCGCGCGGCACCGTTCGCACCCGTTCCCTACGTGTGGTCGGACCAGTACGACGTGAAGATCCAGGTGGTCGGTCTGCCCGGGCCGGACGACGACGTCGAGGTCGTCGACGGCTCGCTCGAGAGCGGCAAGTTCGTCGCGTGCTGCGGCCGCGACGGACGGCTTGTCGCCGCGATCGGTATGGGCAGGCCGCGCCAGCTCATGGCGTTCCGGCCGCTCGTCGCGCGCGGGGTGAGCCTTGCCGAGACCGTCGGTCGCCTGCAGCGCTGACGGACCGGTCCACGACCCGGACG
>JAJZCK010000271.1 GCA_021846125.1 Actinomycetes bacterium
CCGGCCGCCCCGGCCCGAGCCAGGACACGCTCGCGACGAAGAAGGCAGCCGGGACCATGCGCAGGCTCTACCAACAGCGGCTGGCCGAGCTGTTCGAGTCGCCTCTTGACGGCGACACGCTCAAGCGGCGCGAGCTCCTGCGGCGGCTCGACGTCGTGGGCCTGAGGCTCGGGGAAGCGGCGGACGCGCTCGCAGACGGGGTCCTCAAGCGTGGCCGGTGAGTGGCACACGAGACGTCGCTAGAGGTACGGCCTCTGGTCCTTCTTCGCCTCGTCGTAGGCGGCACGAGCGGCCCGCGTGGAGTCGATCCCCGCGACCTCGGCGACGGGGACGTCCCACCACGCTGCGCTGTCGGGCGCTCCCACCATCGGGTCGGTCTCGACGTGGACGAGCACCGGCCCCGCGATCGACCGCGCGAGCTCGAGCGCCTCACGCACCTCCTCGGTGCCGCCGGCCCGCAGCACCGTGACGCCGAGGCTCGCCGCGTTCGCCGCGAGGTCGACGGGCAGGACCCCGCCGTCCAGGCGACCCGACACCGGGTCCCGGAAGCGGTACGAGGTGCCGAAGCGCTGCGAGCCCACCGACTCCGACAGCGCGCCGATCGAGGCGAAGCCGTGGTTCTCGACGAGCACGACGAGGAGGTGGACGTGCTCTTGCACAGCGGTGACGAGCTCCTGGGCCATCATCAGGTACGAGCCGTCGCCCACCATGACGCAGACCTCGCGCTCGGGCGCGGCCATCTTCACGCCGATGCCGCCGGCTATCTCGTAGCCCATGCATGAATAGCCGTACTCGACGTGGTAGCTCTTCGGGTCCCTGCTCCGCCAGAGCTTGTGCAGCTCACCCGGCAGCGATCCCGCGGCACCGACCACGACGCCGGTCTCGCCTAGGGCGTCGTTGACGACACCGACGATCTCGGCCTGGGAAGGCAGCGGCTCGTGACGCGACGCGACCGCCGCGTCGACGGTCCGGTTCCACTCCTCGTTCAGCCGCTTGACGCGCTCGCTGTACTCGGGCACGACGTGGACGCCGGCGAGCAGCTGGACGAGCGCCTCGAGCGCCACGCGAGCGTCGCCGACGACGCTCAGCCCGGCGTGCTTCACCGCGTCCGCGTCGCAGACGTTGACGTTGACGAAGCGGACGCCGTCGGCGGCGAACACCGACCGCGACGCCGTCGTGAAGTCCGTCCAGCGGGTCCCGATCCCGATGACGACGTCGGCGTCCCGGGCGAGCTCGTTCGCCGCCGTCGTGCCGGTCGCACCGATCGCGCCGACCGACTGCGGGTGGTCGAAGCGGAGCGATCCCTTGCCGGCCTGGGTCTCGCCGACGGCGATGCCCGTCGCCTCGGCGAACCTGCGGAGCGCATCTGAGGCCTCCGCGTAGATCACGCCCCCGCCTGCGACGACGAGGGGGCGGCGCGCCTCGCGGATGAGCCTGCACGCGCGCGTGAGCGAGCCGGCGTCGGGGACCTGCCGCCCGACGTGCCAGACGCGGGGCTCGAACATCTCGGACGGGAAGTCGAACGCCTCGGTCTGGACGTCCTCGGGCAGCGCGATCGTCACGGCGCCGGTGTCCGCCGGGTCGACGAGCACCCGCATCGCGCCGATCAGCGCGCCGGCGAGCTGCTCGGGCCGGTGCACCCGGTCGAAGAAGCGCGACACGGGCCGGAACGCGTCGTTGACGGAGATGTCGGCGGAGACCGGGTGCTCGAGCTGCTGGAGCACGGAGCCGGCGGCACGCGTCGCGAAGCCGTCGGAGGGGAGGAGGAGCACGGGGAGACGGTTGACGGTCGCGAGTGCCGCCCCGGTCACCATGTTCGTCGCACCGGGGCCGATCGAGGTGGTGCAGGCGAGAGTGGAGAGCCTGTTGCGCATGCGGGCATAGCCGGCGGCCGTGTGCACCATCGCCTGCTCGTTGCGCGACTGGTGGTAGGGGAGGATCGCAGGGTCCTCGAGCTCGGCCTCGAGCAGCGCCTGGCCGATGCCTGCGACGTTGCCGTGGCCGAAGATGCCGGTGACACCCTCGATCAGCCGGTGGCCGACGCCGTCCCGCTCGCTCCACTGCGCGGCGAGGAACCGGACGGTCGCCTGCGCGACGGTGAGCCGCTCACGTGCCACTGCCTGTGCCTCCTCCGCCGATGCCCGAGCTGCCGATGCCCGAGCTGCCGATGCCTGCTCCCGCCGGGCCTGCTCCCGCAGAGCCGACTCCCGCCGGGCCTGCTCCCGCAGGGCCTGCTCCCGCAGAGCCTGCGAGCAGCCGCGGGTCGACGTCCTGGCCGAGCCACGTCTCCCGGACCCAGGTGTGCGCAGGGTCGTCGCAGGCGAGCCAGGCGCGCCGTCCCGGGCCCGCCATGACGTTCAGGTAGTACAGGTCGTAGCCGGGGGCGGCCATCGTCGGCCCGTGCCAGCCGTGGGGGACGAGGACGACGTCTCGGTCCCGCACCTCGGCGAGCACCTCGATGGGCCGCTCCTTTGTGCCGTAGACGCGCTGGAACGCCACGCCCTCGTGGTGCGCACGGTCCGGCCCCGCACCTGGCGCGACCTCGAAGTAGTAGACCTCCTCGAGCTCGGTCTCGCCGTCGCGCTCCTCGTCGTGCTTGTGGGGCGGGTACGACGACCAGTTGCCCGCCGGGGTGAGGACCTCGCAGACGATGAGCCGCTCCGCCTCCACGTTGCCGGGGAAGCAGACGTTCGACACCCGCCGCGAGCACGAGCCCGCTCCGCGCAGCTCCACCGGCACCGACTCGACCGGGACGTACGCCGGTGCGAGCGTGCTCGTCGCCTTCGCGCCGGGGAGGGCGAAGCGCCCGCCGGCAGGGCTCTCGATGACCGCGGTCGTCGCGCACGGAAGGTAGCAGGCGTCGCTCGCCCCGGCGAACGGGCTCGTGCGGCCGGCGAGCGCGTAGCGCACGCCACCCTTGCCGTCCGCCGACACGGTGCACGAGCCGGCGAGGGGGAGGACGAGCATCTCCTCGCCGCCCGTGTCGATCGTGCAGCTTGCCCCCGGCTCGATCTCGACGACGCGCAGCGACGACCACGACCAGCCAGCGTCCTC
>JAJZCK010000039.1 GCA_021846125.1 Actinomycetes bacterium
TTCCGATCTCTGGAGAGCGCCTCGGCATCGCAGCGACGGGCGAACTACGACGCTCTCGGCCTTGACCTGCGGTGGGACCCCGCCGAACGCTCGCTGCACGCCCGAGTGGCGCCACGTGGCGCAAAGCGTGGTGTCGGAGGGGGGACTTGAACCCCCACGCCCTTTCGGGCACTAGCCCCTCAAGCTAGCGCGTCTGCCTATTCCGCCACTCCGACGTGACCACCCCACCGGCCGCGGCCGCCGGAGCAGGTGAAGATTAGCGCGCCTCGGGAGGACCCCACGCTCCGCCGGCCGGCTCGCGGCCTGCCCCCCCTACCCGACCGAGCCGACCCTGTCAGCTCCCGCTCGCGGTCGTCGTCGAGCTCGCGACCGGCGGTACGGTCTCGATGACCCAGTTCTCCGCGTTCCAGAGTGGGCCCACTGGCGTTTCGGTGTTCGAGACGTTGAGGATGTCCGAGCTGTGCACGAGCGTCACCGGCATCTGGAACAGCGGGATCGTCGGCAGGTCGTGCCAGAGCCGCGCGTCGACGGCGTTGTAGCCGCTCGCCGCGGGAAGAGGCGCTTGCTGCGCGTTCGCCTGTCCGTATAGCGCGGTCACCACGGGGTCGTTGAACCCGAGGACGTCCCGGCTGACGGTCCCCGAGACCACGGCTCCCGAATCGACCCCGATGGCCTTCGTCGACGCAGGTAGCGTGCCCGGTAGCGTCGTCGGCGAGGCCGCACCCGGCAGCGTCGAGACGAGCGGTGTCGGGCCCACGGGGTCGGTGTACAAGATCTCGGTCTCCGACGGGAACGCCGTCACCGGGTACGGCGCGAGCGCCATCTCGTAGTCCCCTGTCGGAAGGACGCTCCCGAGCAGACGGGACTCCGGCACGGTCCGGAGCTCGACCGCGACACCCGCTTGGAGAAGCTCGGCCTGGAGGATACCCGCAGCGGTCGCGATCGTCGGGTTCCCCGCGGGAACGTCCAAGGAGAGGACGAACGGCTTGCCCGCGGGGGTCAGCAGCATCCCGTCCGTCCCGACGGTGTAGCCGAGGGTCGAGAGCATGCTGTCGGCCGCGGAGTCGTTCGCGTAGCGGAAGTTGCCGCCGTTGCCGCGGCTGTTCGGTGCTCCGGCCGCGTACAGGCGGTTGTCGTTCGTCGGCGTGGCTGCGAAGAGCAGGCCCGCGCTGTCCGCGAGCACCTCGCCCCGGTCGATCGCCGTACCGATCGCCCGACGCTCCTCGGGCTGCGCTAGTGCGGGCCGGGCTAGGTTGAACACGAGCTGCCAGAGGACGGGCCCGAGCGCTGTCTTCGATGTCAGCGCGCCGGCAGCCTGGGTGACGAGGGAGGTTGCCGCTGCCCCGGGCGTGACCTGGCCGATGTCGACCGCACCGGTGCCGAGGGCACCGAGCACGGCGCGATCCCCTCGCACGACTGTGAACACGATCGTCTGGACGTGTGCGGGCGTCCCCCAGTAGTCCGGGTTCCTATGGAGGACGACGGCGACTCCCGGTACGACGCTCGCTATCTCGTACGGGCCACCCGAGACGTAGCCCGCCCGGTCCGTCGCCGCGAAGCCGGTCACGAATCCGACACGCTCCGCGACGTGTGCAGGCACGAGCCCAGCGAAGAGGGCCTCCCAGTCCGAATAGGGCTGGGAGAACACCACCGTAACCGTGCGGCCACCGTTCGTTCCCGTCACCGACGCGATGTCCTCGTATCCGGTGATCGGGTCGTCGGCGGGAAGCTTCGCCCCGACCGCCAGCTGCTCGTGCCAGAAATAGGAGAAGTCGGCCGACGTGATAGGCACTCCGTCGGACCACCGCGCCCCCGGGGCGATGGTGTAGACGATGGTCTGCGGGCTGAGCGAGGTCTGGTAGGCAGAGGTGACGAAGGCCGAGTCGAGCACCGGTTCGAGGCTCGGTCCGACGACGAATGGACGCGGCCACACCTGCTCCGTGATCATCTGCGCGACACGTCCCGCGCCTGACGGCACAGCGTCGTTGAGGTTCGTCGGGATGCTCGGCACTGCGACGGTCACCGTGCCGCCGTTGTCGAGAACCACGCTCCCCTGGCCAGGCGAGGTGGTCGACGTCGTCGTCGCCGAAAGGCCTCCGAGAGACCGTGCCTGCGCGAGAGCTCTGGTCGGGGTTGTCGTGCCGAGCACGACGACCCCGACGGAGCCGCCGAGGAGGAGGGCCCAGGCGAGCCCAAGCGCGAGAGGTCTGGCCCTCAGCCCCACCGCAAGCCGACGATGACCGACGTGAAGGCGAACACGACCGCGACGGTGATCGTCAACCGGTCGAGGTTGCGCTCGGCGACCGTCGAGCCGGCGGCGGCTGACCCGACCGACGAGCCGAACATGTCCGACAGACCTCCACCACGACCGCTGTGGAGAAGGATCAACAGCACGAGTCCCAACGACGAGGCCGCTTCGATGCCCACGAGGATGTCGGTCAACACGGTGTCACCTCCCGAGACGACTCCGGTGCTCGCACCTCCCGAGCACCGGGCAACCGGGGCAGGCTAGCAGCTGAGTCCCAGGCGTCGGCCTCGCCCGGGAACGAGCGCGGATCCTTACGCAGGAGCGCGCACGATCGCGACGAAACGCTCCGCGTCCAGGCTCGCGCCGCCGACGAGAAGACCGTCGACGTCGTCGGCAGCGAGAAGCGGCCCTGCGCTCTCTGGAGTCACGGACCCCCCGTACTGGATGCGCACCGCGGCCGCCGCACCTGGTCCGGCGAGCTTCGCGATCTCGTCGCGGATGACGGCGCACATCTGCTGAGCGTCGTCGACGCTTGCCGTCTCGCCCGTGCCGATCGCCCAGATCGGCTCGTAGGCGACGACGAGGCCACCGATCGTCTCACTGGAACGGCCCGAGAGCGCGTCGACGACCTGCCGACGCACGCGCTCCTCCGCTTCGCCGCCGCGGCGCTGGTCGAGAGTCTCGCCGACGCACACGATAGGTCGCATCCCCTGGGAGAGGATGGCGTCGACCTTGGCACGCACGACGGCGTCCGTCTCGCCGCAGAACGTCCGCCGCTCGGAATGGCCCGCGAGGACGTAGGCGACGTTGAGCTTCGCGAGCATCTCCGCGCTCACCTCGCCGGTGAATGCACCGCGCTGCTCGTGGTGGCAGGTCTGGGCGCCGAGTGCCACCGGGACGCGGTCGGTCTCGACGGCGGTCTGCACTGTGCGCAAGGACGTAAAGGGCGGATGGATGCTTACTTCGCGGCCCTCTGGTATCCCTGTGACCCGGAGCATCGCCGCGAGCTCCTGGACGAGGCGGAGCCCCTCGAAGTGGTTCTCGTTCATCTTCCAGTTACCGCTCACGAGCACACTTCGTCCGGCGCGCTCGGCGGGGTCGGTGCCCGTCACCGCTCCCTCGCCTATCCCCGCGGCGCGTTCGACGCGGCGCGCAGCGCCTCGAGCCCCGGCAGGTCGCCGAGCTCGATGAGCTCGAGCGACGCGCCGCCTCCCGAGGAGACGTGGTCGATCCGGTCCGCGAGCCCGTAGCTGTTGATCGCCGCTACCGAGTCCCCGCCACCGGCCACCGTGAAGCCCGCGCACGACGCGACCGCCTCGGCGACGGCCCGTGTACCCGCGGAGAGCCGGTCGTCCTCGAACGCGCCCATCGGGCCGTTCCACAGCACCGTGCGCGCCGACGCGATCACGTCGGCATACTGGCGGCGGGTCTCTGGACCGATGTCCGCGGCCTCCCAGCCGCCAGGAACGTCGCGACCGAAGGTCTCGGTGCGCTCGCTTTCGGGGGCCTGCTCGCCACGGTGGATGCGCGACCCCGGGCTGAGCGCGACGACGTCGACAGGCAGCCGGACCTCGACGTCGCCCGCGAGGAGCGCGGCGCACGAGTCGAGGTACCGCTCGTCGAGCAGCGACGCACCCACCTCGTGGCCGAGCGCCTTGAAGAAGGTGTAGCTCATCCCGCCACCGACGACGAGCACGTCCACCTTGGCCGCGAGCGCGCGGAGCACGCCGAGCTTGTCGCCGACCTTGGCTCCCCCGACGATCGCCACGAAGGGCCGCTCCGGTGAGTCGAGCAGGCCGGAGAGCACCTCGACCTCCCGGGCGAGCAGACGCCCCGCGGCCGACGGCAACCTCGCAGGAGGACCCACCACCGAGGCGTGAGCACGGTGGGAGACGGCGAACGCGTCGTTCACGTAGGCGTCCTGACCCTCTACGAGGGCATCCACGAACGCCGCGTCGTTCGCCTCCTCGCCCGGCGAGAAGCGCAGGTTCTCGAGGAGGCGCACGCCTGGGGCGAGCTTCTCGAGGCGGGCGCGCACAGGGTCGAGCGAGTACGCGGGATCCGGGCGGCCGTCCGGGCGGCCGAGGTGGGTGCAGATCGTCACCTCGGCGCCGTGCTCGCGCAGCCATTCGATCGTCGGTAGGGTGGACGTGATGCGGTAGTCGTCGGTGATGGACTGCGCACCGTCGGACGCGGTCGCTATCGGCACGTTGAAGTCGGCCCGCAGGAGGACCTTCTTGCCCGAGACGTCAGGAAGGTCCTCGAGCTGGGGCAGTCGACCGCCCATCACGCGCCCAGGGTGACGGCGAGGTCGACCAGGCGGCTCGCGTAGCCCCATTCGTTGTCGTACCAGCCGAAGGCCTTGACGAGCGTCGTGCCGTCCCCGAGCGGGAGCGCCATCGTGAGCTCGGAGTCAAAGGTGCAGGATGCCGGCGAGCCGACGATGTCGCTCGAGACGAGCGGCTCGTCGCTGTAGGCGAGGACCTTTGCGAGCTGTCCGGTGGTCGCCGCTGACTTGAACGCGGCATTGACGGCCGACGCGTCGACCTCCGCCCCGACGATCGCGGTGAAATCGGTGATCGAGCCGTCCTTCACCGGCACTCGCAGCGAGGTCCCGTCGAGCTTGCCACGCATGGCCTGGAGGACGAGACCGGTCGCACGCGCAGCCCCGGTCGAGGTCGGCACGATGTTGACCGCGGCAGCACGCGCGCGCCGGAGGTTGTCGCGGGCGAGGTCGAGCAGCTCCTGGTCGTTGGTGTAGGCGTGCACGGTCGTCATGAGGCCGTGGCGGACAGTGAACGCGTCGTCGAGGACCTTGACCATCGGGACGAAGCAGTTGGTCGTGCACGATGCGTTCGACACGATGACGTGCTTCGCAGGGTCGTAGGTGTCGTCGTTCACGCCGACGACGAACGTCGCGTCCGAGTCGTCGGACGGTGCGGACACGATGACGCGCGTCGCCCCGGCCTCGATGTGGGCAGCGGCAGCGGACCTCTTCGTGAAGCGGCCCGTCGACTCGACGACGACGTCGACCCCGATCTCTCCCCACGGGAGCTTCGCGGGATCGCGCTCTGCATGGACGGCGATCTCCTTGCCGTCGACGACGAGACCGCGCTCGGACACGGCAACCTGGCCGGCGAAGCGCCCGTGCGTCGAGTCGTAGCGCAAGAGATGTGCGTTCGCCTCGGTAGAGACGAGGTCGTTGATCGCCACGATCTCGACGTCGGCGCCCGACGCGCGCACGGCTCGGAGGAAGTTCCGACCGATCCTCCCGAATCCGTTCACTGCGACACGCACGGTCATCTCGCAACCACCTCGATCTCGTCCGACGTGGCGCGGTGCGCGCCCCGTGCCGTCAACTGCCGACCAGCCCTGACAATCTCGCCCAACACCGCAGCGGCGCGCAACCCGGGGGCGCCGGGGCGCTTGCGCCGGTCCGGCCCGGGGACGCCGGGGCGCTTGCGCCGGCCCGGCCCGGAAGCGCGTCCTCTCGCCTCAGCCGATCGCCCGGAGCGCCGCTCCGAGAAGCAGCGGGTCGTGGACTGCGTCACCTGGAGCCGCGAGCCTCCCTGTCCACAGCCGCGGACCGGCAGGCACGTCGCCAACCGCGATCGACTCGGGATCGGCGAGCACCCAGTCCGGCTCGATCCCGTGTCCTTGGAGCGCCCGCACGTGGTCGGCGACGTCGTAGCCGGCCGTCTCCGGCATCTGCTGGCGGAGGTTGCAGACGTAGACGACACGTGCGCTCGTCGCGGCGACCGCACTGCGGACCGGCTCCGGCGCGAGTGCGGCGAGCACGCTCGTGTACAGCGATCCCGGCCCGACGACGACCTGGTCGGCTGCGGCGATCGCGGCGAGGACCTCGGCAGGGGCCCGGGCGTCCGCCGGCACGAGCGAGACCCGCGTGATGCCGGCCGTCCCCATGATGCGGACCTGGCCCTCGAGCTCGCAGCCCGCGGCCTCGGCCTTCAACACGACGGGTCCCGTTGTCGCGGGGAGCACGAGCCCCACCGTCGCAAGCAGGCGGCAGGCCTCGCGCATCGCCTCGACGAAGTCGCCTGAAGTGGCCGCTAGGGCCGCGATGAGCAGGTTCCCGAATGCGTGGCCGTCGAGCTCCCCCCCACCGGCGAACCTGTGCTCGAGCGCTTCACCGAGCAGCGAGCGCTCGGAGAGCAGCGCTCCGAGGCACTTGCGCAGGTCGCCGGGCGCGGGAATGCCGAGCAGCTCCCGCAGCCTCCCACTCGAGCCCCCGTCGTCTGCGACCGAGACGACGGCCGTGACGCTCGAGGCGTAGCCACGCACCGCGACCAGGCTCGTCGCGAGGCCGTGGCCGCCGCCGACGGCGACGACCACAGGCCCGCCTTCTCTCACCGCTCGATGTCCCGGTGGTGCACGACGGGGCCGAAGCCGTGCCGGCGGATCCGGCTGGCGAGCTCCTCGGCGACGGCGACGGAGCGGTGGCGACCTCCGGTGCAGCCGATCGCGATCGACAGGTACGACTTGCCCTCGCGGGCGTAGGCGGGGAGAAGGAAGGCGAGCAGGTCTTCGAGCCGGGCGAGGAACTCGTCGGCCTCAGGTTGGTCGAGCACGTAGCGCCGCACGTCCTCGTCGAGCCCGGTGTGCTCGCGCAGCGCCGGGACCCAGTGCGGGTTGGGCAGGAAACGGCAGTCGAGGACGAGGTCGACGTCGAGGGGGATCCCGTGCTTGTAGCCGAACGAGACGACCGACGTCTCCATGGAACCGGCGGCCTCGCTGCCGGAGAACAGCTCGACGAGGCGTGAGCGCAGCTCGTGGACGTTGAGCACGCTGGTGTCGAGGACGAAGTCCGCGTCGTCGCGCGTCGGACCGAGCAGCTGGCGCTCGCTGCGGATGGCCCCGAGCACGCCGTCGGCCTCCACGGGGTGGCGCCTGCGCGTCCCTTCGAAGCGCCGGACGAGGACGTCGTCGGAGGCGTCGAGGAAGAGCACCCGGACGCGCGCTCCGCTCGAGCGCAGCGAGGCGACCGCCGAGGACCACTCCCCGACGGTGTCTGCCCCGCCGCGTCCCGCGACGAAGCAGAAGCGGTCCAGGTCCGCGCCAGGTCCCGAGGTGAGCTCGGAGAGCTTGCCGACGAGTGCCGGCGGGAGGTTGTCGATGACGAACCAGCCGAGATCCTCGAGGTCCGCAGCAGCACTCGAACGACCCGCACCGGAAAGTCCGGTGACGATCAGGTACTCAGCCATCGCTCGCTCCCCTCGACGGGCGATCATCGCACGCTTCCGGCCGGTGGTACGTCGCCTCGACCCTCGTCCCGGCGCCGACCCACGGGCTCGGCCCGGCGGCACGTGGCCGGTGCTCGAAGCGCATGGCGAGAAGCCTGGGGATCGACTGCTCGAGGTCGGGAGCCACGGACGTCGCGAGCAGCTCTGCCGGTGGCGCGGGCTCGCGCATGTGCACGAGCAGCAGGTCGTGCTCGGCGAGTGGGTTGACGTAGCGCGAGAGGGGGCGGTGGGCGAAGGGGATCCGTACCCCCGCGTCGACCTCCTCCCACGTCACCCCCTCGTCGAGGTATGGCCCGACGCGCCAGTACGTCTCGCCGAGGATCTGGTCGTCGACGAGCCCGCTCCCCGACCCCTGGAGCAACGGATGGTTGACGAGGAGGACGAAGCGGCCTCCTGGCGCGAGCACCCGCGCAACCTCGTCGAGCACAGCGTCTGCATCCTCGGCGTGCTCGATGACGAGCGCACACACCACGCCGTCGAAGCTCGCGTCGGCGAAGGGCAGACGCTCGCCCTCGCCCCGGAGGTAGTGGGGCGCAGGATCACCCGCGAGCTGGGCGTTGGCGAGCTGGGCGTTCGCGAGCTGGGCGACCGAGCGGTCGATGCCGACGACGGCGGCCGGTGCGGGAAGGCTCCTGAGCAGGTAGCGCGCGACCTGCCCTTCGCCACAGCCGAGATCGAGGATGCGGTGGCAGCCGGACAGCTCGGCGGCGATGCCGGGGAGGATCTCGTGCTCGTACTCCGGGTCCGCCCCGTCGGTGAAGGTCTCCTGCCACCATCGCGCATGACGGTCCCACACCTCGCGCCGCGCCCTGGCTCCGGCGTCCCGCCGAGGCGCGCTCACACCGGCGCCGGGGCCGGATGGGGCGTCGTGGGATGGAGGTGCGCGTAGACTGCGCTGGCGACGACGTCGGGCAGCCATGCCAACGCCTCGAGCTCCCCGATGCTCGCCTTGCGCACCTGGCCGACGCCCCCGAGCTCGGCGACGAGCCTGCGCTGGCGTGCAGGGCCGAGACCGGCGATACCGTCGAGAGCACCCTTGCGAGTCCTGCGCCGGCGGAGCTCCCGGTGGTAGGTGATCGCGAACCGGTGCGCCTCGTCGCGCAGCTGCTGGAGCAGGTAGATCGCCGCGCTGTCGCGCGGGATGCGGAGCGGTTCCTCCCGGCCCGGCCGGTAGACCTCCTCGAACTGCTTCGCGAGGGCCGCGAGCTCGACTCGCCCCGTCAGGCCCAGCTCGTCGAGCACCTGGACGCCGACGTTCAACTGACCCTTGCCTCCGTCGATCAGCAACAGCTGCGGCGGGTAGGCGAAGCGCGTCGGGCGACCCCCCGCCCCCGGCTTCGGCTCCTCGTCGAGCCGCTTGAGCCGCCGCGTCAGCACCTCGTGCATCGCTCCGTAGTCGTCGTTGCCCTGCACTGCAGTCACCTTGAAGCGACGGTAGTCCGAGCGCTTCGGCAACCCGTCCTCCATGACCACCATCGACCCGACATAGTCCGTGCCCTGGAGGTGGCTCATGTCGTAGCATTCGATGCGCAGCGGCGCGTCGGGAAGGCCGAGGTGCGCCTGGAGCTCGTCGAGCGCCGCCGCACGCGTCGACAGGTCGCTCGCCCGGCGCATCGCGTGCCGCTGCAACTGCTCTGCGGCATTGGCACGCGCGACGTCGATCAGCGCACGGCGCCTGCCGCGCAGCGGCACGCGCACCGCCACCCGGCCGCCGCGACGCTCGGCGAGGAAGGCCTCGTAGGTCGCGAGCTCCTCCGGCAACGCCGGGACAAGGACCTCGCGCGGGTAGCCGAGAGGCGTCTCGAGGTACTGCTGCTCGAGGATCCGTGCGACGAGCCCGGCCGGCCCGAGCGGCTCGACCTTCTCGAGCACGAAACCCTGTCGCCCGACGACGCGCCCCCGCCGCACGTGGAGAACCTGAACCGCCGCTTCGAGCTCGTTCTCGGCGATCCCCACGACGTCGATGTCCTCGCCCGAGTCCGCGACCATCTCCTGGCGCTCGCTCGCAAGCCGCACAGAGGCGAGCTGATCACGCAGACGAGCTGCTCGCTCGTACTCGAGAGCGTCCGACGCGCACCGCATCTGCTCCTCGAGCCGTGACACGACCGGTCCGGTGTCGCCGTCGAGGAACTCCATCAGCTCCTCGACGAGAGCGAGGTAGCCCGCCGCGCCGATGGCGCCGACGCACGGTCCGGAGCATCGCTCGATGTGGTGGAGCAGGCACGGCCGCCCGAGCCGCTCGTGGCGGCGCATCTTCGCGTCCGAGCAGGTCCGGATCGGGAACGACCTGAGCAGCAGGTCGAGCGTCTCGCGAATGGCCCACGCGTGTGCGTACGGGCCGAAATAGCGCGTGCCCTTGCGCTTCGCACCGCGCATGACCGTCGCCCGCGGCCACTGCTCCTCGACCGTGACGGCGAGGTAGGGGTAGCTCTTGTCGTCCACGAGCCGCACGTTGAACCGCGGCCTGTGCTCTTTGATGAGGTTGTACTCGAGCATCAGCGCCTCGACGTCGCTGCGGACCTGGATCCATTCGACCGAGGCGGCCCGCTCCATCATCTGGAGCGTCCGCGGGTGCAGCTGCGCGGGCTGCTGGAAGTAGCTCGAGAGCCGGCTGCGAAGCGAGCGCGCCTTGCCGACATAGATGATCCTGCCCTCGGCGTCCTTGAACTGGTAGGACCCCGGAGCGTCGGGAATGGCCTCGGGGCGCTCCAACACAGCACCTCGAGGGTAGTGGGATCCGGCGGTCGGCATGGCCACGCACGCGGCTCACTTCCAGCGGAAGTGGACGAACACCCTCCCCCAGTTGCGCGAGTCCTTCTCGACGCGCTGGTACAGCCGACGCACGTCGTCCTCGGCGAGGAAGCGGAGCACGTGCTTCTTCAGCTGGCCCGAGCCCTTTCCAGGGATGATCTCGACTGTTGTCGCGTGGATCCGCACCGCCTCGTCGATGACACCGCGCAGCGCCCGGTCGATATCGTGGCCGCGGTTGTAGACGTCGTGGAGGTCGAGCCGCAGCTTCGACATCTCGCCGTCACCGCCGGCGTAGGAGGGGCTTCAGGAACTGTCCCGTGTAGCTCGCCTTCACCTTGGCGACCGCCTCGGGAGTCCCTTCGGCGACGAGCGAGCCGCCGCCGCTCCCGCCCTCGGGCCCGAGGTCGACGATCCAGTCGGCGGACTTGACGACGTCGAGGTTGTGCTCGATGACGATCACCGTGTTGCCCTGGTCGACGAGGCGCTGCAGGACGCCGAGCAGCTTGCGCACGTCCTCGAAGTGCAGTCCCGTAGTGGGCTCGTCGAGGATGTAGAGCGTGTGGCCGGTCGACCGCTTCGACAGCTCCGATGCGAGCTTCACGCGCTGTGCCTCGCCGCCCGAAAGCGTCGGGGCGCTCTGGCCGAGCCGCACGTAGCCGAGGCCGACGTCGACGAGAGTCTGCATGTGGCGCGCGATCGGCGGCTGCGCCGAGAAGAGCTCGAGCGCCTCCTCGCAGGAGAGGTCGAGGACGTCGGCCACCGACTTGCCGCGCCAGAGCACCTCGAGCGTGTCGCGGTTGTAGCGGGCCCCCTTGCACACCTCGCACGGCACGTAGATGTCGGGCAGGAAGTGCATCTCGATCTTGATCGTGCCGTCGCCCGAGCATGCGTCGCACCGTCCGCCCGAGACGTTGAAGGAGAACCTGCCCGGCTGGTAGCCGCGAAGGCGCGCCTCCTGGGTCTCGGAGAACAGCCGCCTGATGTTGTCGAACACCCCCGTGTAGGTCGCCGGGTTCGACCGCGGGGTCCTGCCGATTGGCGACTGGTCGATGTCGATGACCTTGTCGAGCAGCTCCGCGCCCTCGACGGATCGGTGCCGGCCGGGAACGGTCTTCGACCGGTAGACGTGGCTCATCAAGGAACGGTGCAAGATGTCGTTGACGAGGGTCGACTTGCCCGAGCCGGAGACGCCCGTGACGACCACGAGGCAGCCGAGCGGGAAGGCCACGTCGAGGTCGCGGAGGTTGTGCTCGCGGGCGCCCCGCACGACGAGGCGGCCGGAGCTGGCAGGGCGGCGCTTGGCGGGCACCTCGATCACGAGCCGGCCGGAGAGGTAGCCGCCGGTCACCGACCTCTCGCTCGCGAGAAGGTCGGCGACGGCTCCGGAGCAGACGATCTCGCCACCGTGCTCGCCGGCACCCGGGCCGATGTCGACGACGTGGTCCGCGACACGGATCGTCTCCTCGTCGTGCTCGACGACGATCACGGTGTTGCCGATGTCACGAAGGCGCAAGAGCGTGTCGATGAGCTTCCGGTTGTCCCGCTGGTGGAGGCCGATCGAGGGCTCGTCGAGCACGTAGAGCACTCCGACGAGGCCGCTGCCGATCTGGCTCGCGAGGCGGATCCTCTGCGCCTCGCCGCCCGCGAGCGTCGCAGCCGAGCGGTCGAGCGCGAGGTAGTCGAGGCCGACGTCGAGGAGGAACTGCAGGCGCTCCCGGATCTCCTTCAAGATGCGCTCAGCGATGAGCTGGTCCCGCTCGGTGAGCGAAAGCGTGGCGAGCATCTCGGCCGAACGCCCGATCGGCTCGGCGGACAGCTCCGCTATGTTGCGGCCGTCTATGGTCACGGCGAGCGACTCCGGCCTAAGGCGCGTCCCGTCGCATGCGGCGCAGGGGACCTCGCGCATGTAGCCCTCGACTTGCTCACGCTGGAAGTCCGAGTCGGCCTCGGAGTGGCGCCGCTCGAGCCAGGGCACCGCGCCCTCGAAGGTCGTGTCGTAGCTGCGGGTCGTGCCGTAGCGGTTGCGGTAGCGGATGTGGACACGCTTGTCGCCCGCCCCGTAGAGCATCACCTTGCGCTGGGCCTTGGTGAGCTTTCGCCACGGTGTCGCCGTCGAGAACCCGAAGGCGTCCGCGACGGCTCCGACGACCCGGGAGAAGTACTCGGTGCGCGCGCCCGCCCACGGCGCGATAGCCCCGCTCGCAAGGGAGAGCTCGTCGTTCGGCACGACGAGCTCGGGGTCGACCTCGAAGCGGGTGCCGAGGCCGGCACACGCGGGACACGCGCCGTAGGGCGAGTTGAACGAGAAGCTCCGTGGCTCGAGCTCGTCGAAGGAGAGCCCGCACGAGGTGCACGCGAGGTGCTGTGAGAACGTGACGATCTCGTCGTCGTCGAGCATCTGGATCGCCGCGACGCCCTCTGCGAGGCGCAACGCCGTCTCGATCGAGTCGGTCAGCCTCCGCTCGATCCCGTCCCGGCGGACGAGCCGGTCGACGACGACCTCGATGGTGTGCTGCTCGTAGCGAGCGAGATCGAGCTCCTCGCGTCGCGCGAGCTCCACGACCGCGCCGTCGACGCGCACGCGTGCGAAGCCCTGCTTCGCGAGGTCTCCGAGGAGGGCGTCGTACTCGCCCTTGCGGCCGCGCACGACGGGTGCGAGCACGTGGAAACGCGTCCCCTCGTCGAGGTCCATCACGCGGTCGACGATCTGCTGCGGGCTCTGGCGGGTCACGAGCTGGCCGCAGCTCGGGCAGTGCGGCTCCCCGATCCGGGCGTAGAGCAGTCGCAGGTAGTCGTAGACCTCGGTGACGGTCCCGACGGTCGAGCGAGGGTTGCGCGAGGCGGACTTCTGGTCGATCGAGATCGCCGGCGACAGGCCCTCGATGAAGTCGACGTCGGGCTTGTCCATCTGACCGAGGAACTGCCGGGCGTAGGAGGAGAGGGACTCGACGTAGCGGCGCTGGCCCTCCGCGTAGATGGTATCGAAGGCGAGCGACGACTTCCCCGAGCCGGACAGGCCCGTGAAGACGATGAGCCGATCGCGCGGGAGCTCGATCGAGACGTCCTTCAAGTTGTGCTCACGCGCTCCGCGGATGACGATCGAACCCGACATCTGCGGGAGGCTACCGGCGCTCAGGAGACCTCCCGCAGCTCTCGGCGTAGCGACCGGACCTCGTCGCGCAGCCGGGCCGCGTACTCGAAGCGGAGCTCGGCGGCCGCCTGGTGCATCTCGGCTTCGAGCGTCGCGAGCAACCTCTCGAGCTCGTCGGCAGGCAGGTCGCCCGGGCTCTCCGGGATGGCAGCCCCGGCATGCCCGGCCGCTCGACGACCGGCGCGACGCGAGCGGTCCGAACGCCCCGCCGGCAGCGGTGCCCCCGGCGCCTCGAGGATCTCCCCGGTGCCCGCCGCCGACCGGAACTGCGCGACCAGGTCGGTGACCGCCTTGCGGATCGTCTGGGGGTCGATGCCGTGCTCGAGGTTGTAGGCGCGCTGCACCTCGCGCCGCCGCTCGGTGACCGACATCGCCTGGCGCATCGAATCGGTGATCGTGTCGGCATAGAGCACGACTCGCCCCGAAACGTTGCGAGCGGCACGGCCCATCGTCTGGATGAGCGAGGTCGTCGATCGCAGGAAGCCCTCTTTGTCCGCGTCGAGGATCGCGACGAGCGAGACCTCGGGCAGGTCGAGCCCCTCACGCAGCAGGTTGATCCCGACGAGCACGTCGAACTCGCCGAGGCGCAGGTCACGGATGATCTCGATCCGCTCGATCGTGTCGACGTTCGAGTGCAGGTAGCGCACCTTCAGCCCCGACTCGAGGAGGTAGTCCGAAAGGTCCTCGGCCATCTTCTTCGTGAGCGTCGTCACGAGCACCCGCTCGCCTCGTGCCGTGGTCTTCTCGATCTCGACGATGAGATCGTCGATCTGGTGCTTCGTGGGCTTGACGACGACCTCGGGGTCGACGAGCCCGGTCGGCCGCACGATCTGCTCGGCGACGACCGTAGAGACGGAGAGCTCGTAGGCCGACGGGGTCGCCGACATGAAGATGCATTGGTTGACCCTCGCCTCCAGCTCCTCGAAGCGCAGTGGGCGGTTGTCCATTGCGGAGGGGAGGCGGAAGCCGTGCTCGACGAGCATCTCCTTGCGCGAGCGGTCACCGGAGTACTGGCCGTGGAGCTGGGGCACCGAGACGTGGCTCTCGTCGAGGACGAGGAGCCAATCTTTCGGGAAGTAGTCGAGAAGAGTGAACGGCGCCTCCCCGGCGGCCCGACCGTCGAGGTGCCGGCTGTAGTTCTCGATGCCCGAGCAGTGGCCCACCTCGGCGAGCATCTCGAGGTCGTGCTCGGTGCGCATCCGCAGCCGCTGCGCCTCGAGGAGCTTGCCCTGGCCCTCGAGCTCGCGCAGCCGATCTCCGAGCTCGACCTCGATCGTCCCGATCGCCCGGCGCAGCCGCTCGTCGCCCGCGATGTAGTGGGTCGCCGGGAACACGACGAGCTCCCCGAGCTCCCCGAGGAGCTCGCCCGTGAGCGCGTCGAAGCGCGTGATGCGCTCGACGTCGTCGCCGAAGAGCTCGACGCGCACGGCCGACTCCTCGTACGCAGGATGGAGCTCGACGGTGTCGCCCCGCACGCGGAACTTGCCACGGACGAGGTTCGCGTCGTTCCGCTCGTACTGGAGCTCGACGAGCTGACGTAGGAGCCCTCGCTGGTCGTGGGTCTCGCCGGGGTGGACGACGATGATCCGGTCCTGGTACTCCTCGGGCGAGCCGAGGCCATAGATGCACGAGACCGACGCGACGACGATCACGTCGCGTCGGGTGAGCAGGCTCGCCGTCGTCGAGTGGCGGAGCCTGTCGATCTCGTCGTTGATCGACGAGTCCTTCTCGATGTACGTGTCGGTCGTCGGGAGGTACGCCTCGGGCTGGTAGTAGTCGTAGTAGGAGACGAAGTACTCGACGCGGTTGTCCGGGAAGAACTCACGGAACTCCCCGGCCAGCTGGGCCGCGAGGGACTTGTTGGGCGCGAGGACGAGGGTCGGGCGCTGCGCGTGCTCGATCGTCCAGGCGATCGTCGCGCTCTTCCCGCTGCCGGTGATGCCGAGCAAGGTCTGGTAGCGCTCCCCGCGGTCGAGCCCCTCAGCGAGCGTCGCTATGGCCTTCGGCTGGTCCCCTGCTGGCTGGAACTCGGAGACGACCCGGAACGGAGGCACGACGACATCGTACCGAGAGGGTGCCCGCTTACCCTCCGGCGAGCTCGCCTCCCCGGTCGTCGTCCCGCCGAAGGGACTCGACGAAGCGCCACGCCTCGTCCGCCATCTGGGCCAGCTCCCCGAGGCTCCCGACGTTGGGGATCACGAAGTCCGCCGCCCGGACGCGCTCTGCCCTGCTCGCCTGAGCGGCGATGCGGGCACGGGCGTCTTCGGCGGACATCGACCGCCAACGGACGAGCCGTTCGACGAGCACGTCCTCGGGGGCGTCCACGACGATCAACGCGTCGAGGCCGTAGCGCTCGCGCCCGTGGGTCTCGACGAGCAGGGGCGAGTCGACGATGCCGACGACGCCGCTCGACCGTCGCCACGTGTCGACGGCCGCCGCCACGATCCTGTCGACGACCGGGTGGACGATGGCCTCGAGGTCGGCCCGAGCATGCGGGTCGGCGAACACCAGCGCCGCGAGCCCTGCCCGGTCGACCGAGCCGTCACTCCTGACGACGTCCTCGAAGCGCGCCCGCACCGCCTCGGCGCCGGCCGATCCGGCCGCGAGCGCTCCCCTTGCCGCTTCGTCCGCGTCGACTACCTGTGCGCCGTGCGCTGCGAGCGCTCTCGACACCGTCGACTTCCCCGAGCCGATGGCTCCGGTGCAACCGACGACGACGGAGGCGAGACGCCCACGTCCCGAAGCGAGGGCGGCTGGCCTCCCTCCTGCGTCAGGACTCGTCGCCAGCCTCGTCGGCGACTGCCGTCTCGTCCCCTACGACCTCGTCCCCCGCGACCGGGTCCTCGCCCGTCGGGACGGCCGGAGCCGTCTCCACGGTGCTGCCGGCGTCGACGGCGAAGTCGGCCCAAGCGGCCTGCGCCTCGGTCTCGGGAGTGAACTCCGCAGCCGCGTAGTCGAAGTTGCCTATGTAGTTGCCCTCGGCGTCGTACGCGTGCTCGCCGAAGGCCTCACGGTACTCCTCCGCGACCTCGCCGCCCTCTGCGGCCTGCTTGATCGACAGGCTGATGCGTCGACGCTGCAGGTCGATGTCGATGATCTTGACCCAAAGCTCCTCGCCGGGCGTGACAACCTGCTCGGGAAGGTCGACATGGTGCGCCGCCATCTCCGAGATGTGGACGAGGCCCTCGATGCCGTCGCCAACCTGAACGAACGCTCCGAAGGGCACGAGCTTGGTGATCCGTCCGTAGACGAGCTCGCCGATACGGTGCGCGCCCGCGAACTCCTGCCAGGGGTCCGACTGGGTCGCCTTCAACGACAGGCTGATCCGTTCCTTGTCGAGGTCGACGTCGAGCACCTGCACGGTCACCTCGTCGCCGACGGCGACGACCGACGAGGGGTGGTCGACGTGCTTCCACGACAGCTCCGAGACGTGGACGAGCCCGTCCATGCCACCGAGGTCGACGAAGGCACCGAAGTTCACGACCGACGAGACGACACCCTTGCGGATCTCGCCGGGCTTCAAGTTGACGAGGAACTCGCCGCGCTGCTCCTTCTGCGTCTCCTCGAGCCAGGCCCGGCGGGAGAGGACCACGTTGTTGCGGTTCTTGTCGAGCTCGATGATCTTCGCCTCGATCTCCTTGCCCACGTAGGGCTGGAGGTCCCGCACCCGCCGGAGCTCGACGAGGGAAGCGGGGAGGAAGCCCCGCAGGCCGATGTCGAGGATGAGGCCGCCCTTGACGACCTCGATCACCGGGCCGCGGACCACGCCGCTCGAGTCCTTGATCTTCTCGATGTCCGCCCACGCCCGCTCGTACTGGGCCCGCTTCTTCGACAGGACGAGACGCCCCTCCTTGTCCTCCTTCTGCAGGACGAGGGCCTCGACCTCGTCGCCGAGGGAGACGATCTCGTGCGCGTCGACGTCGTGGCGGATCGACAGCTCACGCGAA
>JAJZCK010000272.1 GCA_021846125.1 Actinomycetes bacterium
GCCTGCAAGCAAGCTGATTGGTGAGGGCGCCGGAGGTTTTCGTACACCGGTTCCGGTCGTTTCCGTACATCGGTTCCGGGGTTTTCGTACAGCTGCTGGTGGGGTGGCCTGGTAGGGCCGGGGTGAGTTGAGGGCAGGGGCACCCTGCTCGGACTGTCCGACCAAGACCGTCCGAAGGGGTGCCCGTGCCCAGGCCTCATGTCAGCATGCGAAAGATCCGTGATGTCCTGCGGTTGAGCTTCGGCGAGCAGCTCAGCTTGCGCCAGGTCGCCGCTTCGTTGCAGTTGCCGCACACGACGGTGGCTGACCATGTCCGGCGTGCCAAGGCCGCCGGGCTGGGATGGCCACTGCCTGACGGCTTCGATGACGACGCTCTCGAAGCCCGGCTGTTCGCCACTCAGGCGCCTCGAGCCGATCCCCGGCCGTCTCCGGAGTGGGAGCAGGTGCACCGGGAACTGCGCCGCCCGCACGTCACCTTGATGCTGCTGTGGCACGAGTACCGGGAGGTCCACCCCGACGGGTGGGGTTACAGCCAGTTCTGCGAGCACTACCGGCGCTGGCAGGGACGCATCGACGTGGTGATGCGTCAGGAGCACAAGGCGGGTGAGAAGCTGTTCGTGGACTTCCCCGGCCGGCGGATCCCGATCTATGACGGTCGCGGCCGGGTGGCCTTGGAGGCCGAGCTGTTCGTGGCTGTGCTCGGGGCGTCCAGCTACCTTTACGCGGAGGCGTTCCCGTCCCAGGAGCTCATGTACTGGGTCGCCGCGCACGTGCACACCTTCGAGCACCTGGGGGGCTGCCCGGCGATCTGCGTGTGCGACAACCTGCGCTCGGGGGTGACCAGGGCGCACCGCTACGAGCCTGACGTCAACGCCACCTACCAGGAGATGGCCGCCCACTACGGGGTGGCGATCCTACCGGCGCGCTCCTACAAGCCCCGTGACAAGGCCAAGGCCGAGTCGGGGGTGCTGCTGGCCGAGCGGTGGATCATGGCCCGGCTGCGCAACCGGCGCTTCGACAGCGTCGCCGAGGCCAATGTCGCGATCGCCGAGCTGGTCGGGTGGATCAACGACCGACCGTTCAAGAAGTTGGCTGGCAGCCGGCGGTCCGTCTTCGAGGCCATCGACCGTCCTGCCCTGCGCCCCCTGCCCGAGCACCGCTACGAGTTCGCGACCTGGCGGCGGGCGAAGGTCAACATCGACTACCACATCGAGGTCCGAGCCGACCGCCACTACTACTCGGTCCCCTACCGCCTCGCCGGCGAGGTCGTCGAGGTCCGCCTGGCGGCCCGCAGCGTGGAGGTCTTCTACCGCCACCACCGCGTCGCCGCCCACCTGCGGTCCCACAGGCCCGGCTTCACGACCGACCCGGCGCACATGCCCGAGTCCCACCGCCGTCACGCCGAGTGGACCCCGGGGCGGATCGTGGCCTGGGCCACCCGGGTCGGGCCGGCCACCGCCAAGCTGTGCGAGACCGTCATGGCCGCCCGCCCGCACCCCGAGCAGGGTTTCCGCTCCTGTCTCGGGATCATCCGCCTGGGCGACCGCTACGGCCACGAGCGCCTGGAGGCCGCGGCCACCCGCGCCCTGGCCGTGCGAGCCCACTCCTACCGCTCCGTCGAGTCGATCCTGCGCTCCGGCCTGGACCGCCAACCCCTGCCCGCCGAGACACCCCGACCCGCCCACCCCCACCACCCGAACCTCCGCGGCCCCGACTACTACCGATGAAAGGAACCGCCGTGCTCACCAACCCCACCATCGAGGGCCTCCACGCCCTCAAGCTGCCAGCCATGGCCGCCGCCCTCACCGAGCAGACCGGCTCGGCCGCCCACCAGGGCCTCGGCTTCGAGGAACGCCTCGGGCTGCTCGTCGAGCGTGAGCTCGCCGAGCGGGAGCAGCGCCGCCAGGACCGCTACCTGCGCCAAGCCAAGCTGCGAGCCGACGCCGTCATCGAAGACGTCGACTTCCGCCGCCCCCGAGGGCTCGACCGCGCCCAGGTCATCTCCCTCGCCGAGGGCGGCTGGGTCCGCTCCCACCACAACGTCGCCGTCGTGGGCGCCACCGGGCTCGGCAAGACCTACCTCGCCTGCGCCCTGGCGAACGCCGCCATCCGCCGGGGCCACACCGCCTTGTACCTGCGCGCCAGCCGCCTGCACGACCAGCTCGGCATCGCCCGGGCCGACGGCCGCTTCGCCCGCCTCACCGCCACCTGGGCACGCATCGACGTCTTGGTCCTAGACGACCTGCTATTGAGACCGCTCAACGCCGACCAGGCCGCCGACCTGCTCGAGGTCATCGAGGACCGGGCCGGGCTGCGCTCCACCATCCTCACCAGCCAGCTGCCCATCGCCAACTGGCATCAGGCCATGGGGGAGCCGACCGTCGCCGACGCCGTCATGGACCGCGTCTGCGAGCAACTCCACCGCCTCGAGCTCACCGGCGAGTCCATGCGCCAGCCCGCCAGCCAACAAGCCAAACCGACCCGCAACCCGCCACGCCGATGAGCACCGATCCCAACGCCTCGCCAACCCCCAACACCCCGTCGTGTCACGATAGCGTCACGACCACGTGCCCGATCTGCCAACACCCCTTCGACCCGGTCGGGCGACAGAAGTTCTGCTCCGACGCCTGCCGGGCAGCCGCATACCGACGCCGCCGCGATGCCGGCCGCCCCGCCATCGCGGTCCCATCCCACCGGCCCCGCCGCCCCCTCACCGTCTACGAGTGCCAAGACTGCGGCAACCGCGCCGTCGGCGAGCAACACTGCGCCGACTGCGGCACCTTCATGCGCAGGGTCGGCCTCGGCGGCGAATGCCCCCACTGCTGCGAGCCCGTGGCTCTCACAGACCTGCTCGCCGAGGAGCTCATCGGCCCCACCTGCCCACCATCACCCTCGGCTACCAACCCACGACCACCGAAGGAGGTGTGACCACAGGCCCGCAACGTCGGCCGCTCCGCAGCCTCCGACACCAGCAACCCTGGCGTGTACGAAAACGCCGGACTGAGTGTACGGATTCGCCGGAATCCTCATTGATCACGGCATCG
>JAJZCK010000273.1 GCA_021846125.1 Actinomycetes bacterium
ACCCGCCGCGAGCACGAGCCCGCTCCGCGCAGCTCCACCGGCACCGACTCGACCGGGACGTACGCCGGTGCGAGCGTGCTCGTCGCCTTCGCGCCGGGGAGGGCGAAGCGTCCGCCGGCAGGGCTCTCGATGACCGCGGTCGTCGCGCGCGGAAGGTAGCAGGCGTCGCTCGCCCCGGCGAACGGGCTCGTGCGGCCGGCGAGCGCGTAGCGCACGCCACCCTCGCCGTCCGCCGACACGGTGCACGACACGGTGCACGAGCCGGCGAGGGGGAGGACGAGCATCTCCTCGCCGCCCGTGTCGATCGTGCAGCTTGCCCCCGGCTCGATCTCGACGACGCGCAGCGACGACCACGACCAGCCAGCGTCCTCGGCGGTCAGCTCGAGCGCGAACTGCCCGCGCGCGAGTGACCCCGCCTTCTTGTGGCAGTGCCCTCTGCCGGCGAGGCGATCCCTGTCGGCGGGGCCGGCGGGGCCGTCGGGAGCGCTAGCCATCGCGCACGCCCGCTCCGGCTCTCTCTCCCGGCCGCACGAGCGCGGCAGCGGTGTCGACGGCAGCAGCCACCTCGCCGTCCGGCGGGTAGAGCAGCGTCCGCCCGACGACGAGACCGCGCACCCCGGGGACGGCGAGGGCCTCCGCCCAGCGCGCGTACGTGGCCTCGGGGGAGCGTGCCGGGTCACCGCCGAGCAGCACGGTCGGGAGCGTCGTCGCGCGCATGACGCGCGCCATGTCGTCGACGACGGGAACCTTGAGCCAGGTGTACGCGCTCGTCGGTCCGAGCGCGGAGGTGACCGCCATCGAGCGGATCACCTCGTCGGGAGCGAGGTCGTTCACGACCCGGCCGTCGACGCGGCGCGACCAGAACGGCTCGACCATCGCCACGAGCCCGCGCTCGGCGAGCTCGCCGACCGCGTGGGCACAGGACTCGAGCGTGGCGACGCTCCCGTGGTCGTCGAGGTCGACGCGGCAGAGCATCTTCCCGCCGTCGAAGCCCATCGCCTCGAGCGACGAGGCGTCGTAGCCGGTGAAGCGGTCGTCGAGCTCGAACGCCGCACCTTGCAGGCCACCACGGTTCATCGAGCCGACGACGACCTTGTCCTCGAGGGCGCCGAGCAGGAGGAGGTCCTCCAGCAGGTCCGCCGTCGCGAGCACGCCGTCGACGCCCGGGCGTGCGAGCGCGAGCGCGAGCCGGCGGAGCAGGTCGATCCGGTCCGCCATCGCGTGCTCGTCGCCCCCGACGCCGAGCGCGCCGCGCCCGGGATGGTCTGCGGCGACGAGCATGAGCCGACCCGTCTCGTCGAGGAGCGGCCGCCGCTTGCGCCGCCCGGCGGCCTCGCGTATCGCCTCCGGCCGGCGGGCGCGCACGTCCGTGAGGCCGCGGATCGCGTCCTCGAGCCCAGCCTCGTCATGCCCGGGCATCACTCCTCCTCCCCATGGCCTCCTCGACCTCGGCGGTCGTCGGCATCGCGGTCGAGCACTCGAGACGCGACGCGACGATCGCTCCGGCGGCGTTCGCGAACCGCATGACGTCCTCGAGGTCCCAGCCCGCGAGCAGGCCGTGGCAGAGGGCTCCGCCGAAGCCGTCGCCGGCACCCAGCCCGTTGAGCACGTCGACCTCGAAGACCGGGACGTCGACGACGCGGTCCCGCGTCACCGCGAGCACCCCGTCGCCGCCGCGCTTCACGACGGCGAGCTCGAGACCGAGGTCGAGGAGCGCGCGTGCGGCCGCGAGCGGGTCCCTCGTGCCGACGGCGACCTCCACCTCCTCGAGGTTGCCGACGGCGACGCTCACGTGTGGCAGTGCCCTCGCGATCTCCGTGCGCGCGGCGTCCACCGACTGCCAGAACATCGGCCGGTAGTCGAGGTCGAGCACGGTGTGGCGCCTGCGACCACGCGCCTGCCACGCCGCGTGGTGCGCGGAGCGGCTCGGCTCCTCGGACAGCCCCGTCACCGTCGCCCAGAAGATCCGTGCGGACGCGATCGCTGCGAGATCGAGCTCGCCGGGATGGATCACGAGGTCCGGCGCCTTCGGGAACCGGTAGAACCAGAGCGGGAAATGGTCGGGCGGGTGGATCTCGCAGAAGGTGATCGGCGTCGGCAGGCCGTGGACCGACGTGACGTACCGGTCGTCCACGCCGAGCTCCCGCAGGCTCCGGTGGACGAAGCGGGCGAACGGATCGTCGCCGGTCCTCGTGACGACGGCGGCGCGCAGCCCGTGACGGGCCGCTGCTACCGCCACGTTCGTCGCGCTCCCGCCGAGGTACTTGCCGAAGCGCGTCACGTCCTCGAGACCGACGCCCACCTCGAGCGGGTAGAGGTCGACGCCGACACGCCCCATCGTCACGAGGTCGAAGTCCTGGTCATCGGCGGTCGTCAGCTCCGTGTCCCCTTCCCCCCGGCGAGTCCTCGCGACTTTGCCTGGACATTAGTACCTCATGACAACGCGCACCCGTGCCCCCGGGCTCCGGTGCAGCGGTCGGCGCGACGCCCGTCGCGGCCCGCCGACCGTCACGCCCGATCGAGGACGCGCTCCCACGCGAGGTCGATCCCGGCGACGATCCCTCCCTCGACGATCGCCTCGCTCCCGAAGGTGCTCACGCGCAGCTCCGGAGGGACGGGGACGAGGCGGTGGAGGGACGCCTCGACGACGTCCGCGAAGCCGGGCGCGCAGCCGATCCCGCCGCCGAGGACGACGAGGGCGGGGTCTGCGACGAGCGCGACCGACGCGATCGCCCGCGCCACGAGGAGGGCCTCGCGCTGGACGACGTCCCGGGCTCGCTCGTCGCCGGCCGCCGCTGCGTCGAAGACGCGGCGTGCCGTGAGGCGGCCGGTCATCCCACTCTCGCGGGCGGACCGGACGACCCCTGCCGCCGAGGCGGCCGCTTCGAGCGAGCCGCGCCGCCGCGCGTCGCGCATGTCGACGCTGCCGTCGGTGGCGATCGGGAGATAGGCGATCTCTCCCGCAGTGCCGTGGCTGCCGGAGTGGAGCTGGCCGGAGAGCACGAGGCCCATGCCCACGCCGGTCCCG
>JAJZCK010000040.1 GCA_021846125.1 Actinomycetes bacterium
TTCTCGAGCAGGTGCCCGCGGTTGGCTTGGCGGCGCATGATCTTCCCGCTCCCGGTGACCTTGAACCGCGCGGCGGCGCCTCTGTCCGTCTTCATCTTCGGCATCGTCTCAGCCTTCTTTCGTCGTGTCGCTGTCTCTCGGCGCGTCGTGTGCGTCGTCGCCTTCTCGCTCGGCCTCCGCACCTGGCGTCGCAGCCGCCGGGGCATCGGCGGCTTGCGTCGCGCTCCGCCCGTTGGCACTGGGCCCGTCGGCACCGGGCCCGTCGGCACTGGGCCCGTCGGCACTGGGCCCGTCGGCACTGGGCGCCACGCTGGTCCGGACCGAGTCGGGCGGCGTCGGCGCAGCTGACGGCGTTCCGGTGACCACGACCCCGTCGTGGTGCTCGTCACCCGGCACGCCTCGGGCCGCCTGGGACTGGCGCGCGCGCTTGTCCGGAGCGAGCACCATCACCATGTTGCGACCGTCGAGACGCGGCTCGGACTCGACCTTGGCAGCGCCGTCGACCTGCTCGGCGATCCGGTCGAGGATCTTCTTGCCGAGCTCGGGGTGAAACACTTCCCGCCCCCGGAACATGATCGTGACCTTCACCTTGTGTCCCTCGCCGAGGAAGCGGGCCACCTGCCGGGTCTTGGTGTCGAAGTCGCCTTGACCGATCTTCGGTCGGTACTTCATCTCCTTGATCCCGACGTTGCTCGCCTTGCGGCGCGACTCCTTGGCCCGCTGCGCCTCGTCGAACTTGAACTTGCCGTAGTCCATGATCCGGCAGACCGGAGGTGACGCTAGAGGCGCCACCTCGACGAGGTCGAGGTCCATCTGCCTTGCGATCGACAGCGCCTCGGGGAGCAGCTTGATCCCGAGCTGGTTGCCGTCAGGGTCGACGAGGCGAACCTCACGAGCCCGGATTCGGTCGTTCATCCGTGGCTCGTTGAGCGTTGGGGCGGTGGAGATCTGGCATCACTCCTCTCGGTGGGAACCGCGCCAGCCAGCGCTGTGCCGGCCTGCACGGGAACGCGACGCCTCGCGGCTCGACCACCGAGTACCCGATGCACACCCACACCGACACCGTCACCGGCGCCGGTCGAGGTGACCGGGTGGGAGTCGCTTCACGACGCGTCTCCGCTTTCCCCTATCAGTTTTGGCCGTAGGATAGCAGCCGTGAGCAGCCTCTGGACACCCGATGGGGAGCACAAGGTGCCGCGCGGGGAGCACAAGGTGCCGCGCGGGGAGCACAAGGTGCCGCGCGGGGAGCACAAGGTGCCGCGCGGGGAGCACAAGGTGCCGGACGGGGACCACGGGTCCACCCTGGCGGGAGATGACAGTCCCCGGCACCTGGACGCGTCCGGTGGATCGCCGGCAGCCGAACCGTCTCGCGTAGACGACGGCCGAGTGGCGCCCGACCGCGACGACGGAGCGCTGCGCGCGGAGATGGCGGAGATCGAGCGCGAGCTCGTCGAGGCGCCCGCGCAGGACATCGTCGCGAACCACTGCTACGGGCTCTTCCAGCTCGCAGCGCTCCATCTCGGTCAGAGCCCACCCCGGCTCGACGATGCACGGCTCGCTATCGACGCGCTCGCCGCCGTCGTCGAGACCCTCGGCGACCGGCTCGGCGGCACCGCGACGTCGCTGCGCGACGGCCTCGCGCAGATCCGCCTCGCCTTCGTCCAGATCGCAGGGGCCCCCCGGTCCGGCGGGAGCGCCGGCTAGCCGCCTCGCACCAAACGGGCCGGGGGGCAGCCAGCCGCGGCTACTCGCGTCGACCAAGCCTGCCCACGGGCACCTCGCCGGCCACCTCGTCCACCGTGCCGAGGTTCACGGCCTCGAGACGGCCGAGGTGGCCCGGGCGAAGACGGAAGCCGACCCTCCTCCCGGCGTCGATGTGCCGGCTCCCGTCCACGAGAGATGTGCAGTGGAACGCGAAGCGCTCTCCGGACGCGGCCTCGACGACACCGAGGCCGGAAAGTCCGTCGAAGGCCGTGACGGCACCCTTCCACGAAAGCGACGTCGGCGCGCGGGCGGCTGCGGCGACGTGCGAGTCCAGGGGGAGCGGGCTCGCCGCCACCTCCCGACCTGCGCGGTGACATGCTTTCCCGGTCTCCACGTCGTGACCTAGTGGACGATCTTCTGGAGCGCGATCTCGAGGATGTCCGTCGCACCGCGGTCCTTCAGCTCCGGGATCAGCACGTTGATCGTCGACTTCGCGACGACGGTCTCCACCGCGTAGCCCCCGTCGCCGAAGAGCTTCGACACCGTCGGCGAGCGCATCGACGGCAGGACGCCGATCACCTTCTCGAGATCGCCCTCGCCGACGTTGAGCTTCACGAGGACGTTGCCCCGCGCCTCGAGGGCGCCCTGCAGGAGTGTCATCAGCTGGCGCATCGCGTGGGCCTTCACCGGGTCTGCCACGGCAGCCGGGTTGGCCACCAGCTCGGTGTACGACTCGAGGATCGTGGCGACGACGCGCAGCCCTGCGGCTCTGATCGCCCTCCCCGTCTCGGTGATCTCGACGACCGCGTCAGCGATCTCGGGGATCTTCGCCTCGGTCGCTCCGTGGGAGAGCCGTACGTCGGCCTTCACGCCGTGCTCGACGAGGTAGCGAGCCGTGAGGTTGGGGTACTCCGTAGAGACTCGCACGCCCTCGGGAAGGTCACCCGGAGCGTTCCACGGCGACGAGCCGTCGACGGCGAGCACGACGCGGATCGGCCGTGTCGTCGCCTTCGAGTAGGGCAGCACGCCGAGCGAGACGACGTCCGCGCTCGTCTCCTCGATCCAGTCGCGCCCTGTGACTCCGACGTCGAAGAGGCCCTCGGCGACGTAGACGGGGATCTCCTGCGGCCGCAGGATGCGTACCTCGGCGATCCGGGGGTCGTCGATGGAGGCCCGATAGTCGACGTCCGAGCCACGAACGACCGTGAGATCGGCGGCGGCGAACAGCTCGAGCGTCGGGCGTTCGAGGGAGCCTTTCGGGAGCACGAGTCGCAGCATCGCCCTAGCGTGGCCCGCAAGCCGGTAACGCGCCAGACGGGCAGGCCGACGAGGTGCCGGCGGCGACTCGAGCGGATGCGGAGCTCAGCCTCCGCGCGGCACGTCACCCTGCGCCGCCGTCTGCAGGCGACGTACGGCCTCCCACGGACGCGCGTCGCGAAAGACGGCGCTGCCGGCGACGAGCACACGAGCTCCTGCACCCGCGACGAGGGCTGCTGTCGACTCGTCTATGCCTCCGTCGACCTCGAGCGAGACGTCGAGACGCCCTCGGTCGATCGCCGCCCGCGCCTCGGCGACCTTCGGGAGCACCTCCGCCATGAACGACTGGCCGCCGAACCCCGGGAACACGGTCATCACGAGGAGCAGGTCGATGCGGTCGAGGTACGGCTCCACCGCCTCGAACGGTGTGTCGGGATTCAAGGCCAGCCCGACACCGAGCGAGAGGGCTCGCGCCGCGTCGAGCACCTCGCCGGTACGGCCCACCTCGACGTGGACCGTCACCGAGCTCGCGCCGGCACGTGCGAAGGGCTCGAGGTAGCGGAGCGGCTCGGAGATCATGAGGTGGCAGTCGAAGAAGGCGCCGCTGTGCCGGCGGAGGGACGCGACCACAGGTGGCCCGATCGAGATGTTCGGCACGAAGTGGCCGTCCATCACGTCGACGTGCAACCAGCTCGTCGCAGACGCCACCTCGCCGGCCGCCGAGGCGAGGTTCCCGAAGTCGGCAGCGAGGATCGAGGGGGCGATCGTCACCTCGCGTGAAGCAGGCATGCGGGGAGGCTACCCGTGCCCGGCCCCGCCGCCGCGCGCCGGGCCGAGCAGCTCCCCGGGCACCGGCCGCGCCCCGAGGGCCCAGCTCTCGAAGGCGAGCGGAGCTCGGCCCTCCGGTTGGACCTCTCGGAGCTCGAGGAGCCCGTCACCGGTCGTCACCAGCGGGCCGTGGAGGCTCCCGGGGACTCCGGGGCCGGGACAGCCAGGACCGTCGAGGGACCGTGAGGCCATCGCTGCGCGCCGGACGACGAGACGCCTGCCGCGAAAGGTCGTCCAGGCTCGACCGACCCGGACGACCCGGTGGCAGTGCTGCGCGCTGGCCGACCAGTCGAGCTGGAGCTCGGATGCCGCGAGCTTGGACGCATAGGTGGCCTCGCCCCGCTGCGCGACGGCACCTTTGAGCCCGTACGGGCCGCGCGCCAAGAGCTCGAGCACGAGCCTCGTGCCCATCTCGCCGAGGCGCTCCCGCAGCTCGTCGGCGGACTCCTCGTCACCGATCTCGGTGCGAGCTGTCGCGAAGACCGGCCCGGTGTCGAGACCTTCCTCGAGTGCCATGATGCTCACTCCGGTCTCCCTGTCGCCCGCCAGCATCGCCCGTTCGACCGGCGCCGCGCCGCGCCAACGCGGCAGGAGCGAGAAATGGACGTTGACCATCGGTACCCGCGCGAGCACCTCAGGACGCACGAGTCGACCGAAAGCGACGACGAGACCGAGCTCCGCCCCTGATCCGACGACGTCCACGACCTGTTCGCTCGTCGGGATACCGAGCTCGACAGCGGCCTGCTTCACAGGAGTCGGCGACGTCGAGCTCCCGCGACCACGCCTGCGGTCGGGTCCCGTCACCACGAGCGCCACCTCGTGACCGGCACCATGCACCGCCCGCAGGGTCGACGCTGCGACCTCGGGCGTGCCGAGGAAGGCGATACGGCTCAGGACGGCGAGCGAGCGCTCAGCACGCGCCCGGCGGGGCCGCCTCGCGGCGGCGGAGCATCGAGGGCTCGCTGGCGGAGCACGCGCATGGCCTCCTTCCGCTGCGCCTCGTCTAGGCGCTCGACCACGAGAACGCCGTCGAGGTGGTCGATCTCGTGCTGGAAGCACCGTGCGAGCAGCTCGTCCGCGTCGACGTCGAGCTCGTTGCCGTCGAGGTCGACACCGGCGAGACGTACCCGCTTCGGCCGCACCAGCTCCCAGCTGAGCCCCGGGATCGACAGGCAGCCCTCGTCGTAGGACCACTCGCCGTCCGACTCGACGATCCGGGGGTTCAAGACGACGCCGGGCCCGTCGCCGACGTCGTAGACGAACATCCGGCGCTCGACGCCGATCTGAGGTGCCGCAAGACCGACACCCGGCGCGTCGTACATCGTCTCGATCATGTCCTCTGCGAGCCGCACGAGCGCTTCGTCGACGTCTTCGATGTCAGCCGCCCGCTGGCGCAACACCGGGTCTCCGAACGTCCTGATGTCGTAGGTCGCCACAGCGACATCTTACCGGCACGACGCTAGTGACGGCCCCTCGAAGCGGATCGCGAAGGCGTCGCCCGGCTGGGGCGTAGCGGCCCCCGAGCCCGGAGAGCCTCCCGCGAGATGCACCGAGAGCACGACCGGGTCGTCGCCTGCGACGAGGACCTGTGCCGCTAGCGCGACTGCTTCGCCGCGCACCCGCCGCACGTCGCCTACGTAGACACCCGGCGGCGGCGCGAGCAGTGCCGGCGGCACGACGAGCTGCAGGAGCGCACCGGCCCCGTCCTCTCTCACCTCGACGAGCGGGGCGCGGACCTCGAAGGGACGACCGAGCAGGCTCGCCGCGGCCCCGAGCTGTCCACCCGCGACAAGCGAGCGAACGAGCGACGAGGACACGATCGTCGTCCCTCCGTCGAGATCGTCGGTCACGAGCTCGACGCGGGCGACGTCGAAGCCGAGGTCACGGCCCATGGACTCGAGGAGCGCGACGTCGCCACCTTGGCCGTGGCCAAACCGGAAGCTCGCGCCGACGACGACGACCCGCGCCTGGAGGTCCCCGACGAGCACGGTGCACACGAAGTCCTCCGCGCTCTCGGCCGCCCTGTCCTCGTCGAAGCGAAGCACGACCACTTCGTCGACGCCGGTGGCTCGCAGCAGCTCGAGCTTGTGCTCGACGCTCGTGAGCAGCTTCGGGGTGCTTCCGGGGCGGACGACGGTGGCCGGATGGCGGTCGAACGTGAGCACGACGCTGCGCAGACCGCTCGTGCCCGCAGACGCGATGGCACGTGCCACGAGGAGCCGATGCCCTTTGTGGACGCCGTCGAAGTTCCCGATGGCGACGGCCGCGCCGGGGCGTGCCGACGCAGCGCCGACGTCGGTAGCCTCCACCGCCCGCGACGCTAGTCGAGCGTGTCCGAGCCAGCGGCCGTGCCGCCGGTCGCTGGCGACACGAGCACGACGGTCGGCTTGGCTCGCTCGTCGGCCCAGGGCTCGTAGACCGCGAGCAATGCCCCGTCGTCCGAGGAGATCGCCCAGGGACCCTCGCCGGTCGCACCGAGCTCCCGTCGGTCGAGCACCTTGCCGTGCGTGATCTGCACGGCAAGGTCGTCGCCGACCGTGACAGCCGCCAGGTGTGCGACCAGACCGGACGCGTGCCGGACGTCGGCACGCGACAGGCCGTCGAGCGGCACCGCGTCGGACACCGAGAGGCTGCCGACCGCCGTGCGGCGCAGCCGGCGCAGGTGTGCTCCGCCGCCGAGAGCCGCGCCGAGGTCGTCGGCGAGGGACCGGACATAGGTGCCCGACGAGCAGTCGACCGCGACTGCAAAGACGCCGGGCTCCCCTGCAGGCGCGACGTCGAAGCGCGCCACCTCGACAGGTCGCGGCGATCTCTCGATCTCGCCACCTTCTCGAGCGATCTCGTGGAGCCGTCGACCGCCGATCCTCACCGCGGACACCATCGGCGGGATCTGGAGGATCCGGCCAGTGAGCCCTGCGGCGGCGGCACGGACGTCGTCCTCGGTGACGCCGGACATCTCGTAGGTCGCGACGACGACACCACCTGCATCGAGAGTCGAGGTCGCCGACCCGAGAACCACTTCGCCCACGTAGGACTTCGCGAGCCCAGTGGCGAAGCGCAGCAGCCGCGTGGCCCTACCGAGGCCCACCACCAGCACGCCGGTCGCGTCAGGGTCGAGAGTCCCCGCGTGACCAGCCTTGGGCTGTCCGAGCAGGCGTCGGCAACGCGCGACGACGTCGTGAGAGGTCATCCCCACCGGCTTGTCGACGAGCACGAAGCCGTCGAGATCGACCTCGCGTCGCGAGCCGCGCCGGGTCATGCTTCGACCACCGGTGTCGTCCTCTCGGCGCGACGAGCTAGTCGAGCTCGTCGCCGGAAGGTCCCTCGGCCGTGTCCCCCGGGACACCTCCCGAGGTTCCGCCGGGAATGTCCCCCGAGCCGCTTCCCGGCCGCAGGCGCGCTCTGCGAAGCGCCTCCTCGACGGCCTCGCCAGCGGCGATCGCCGGATCCGCGGCGAACCGCAGCGTCGGCGTCCACTTCATCCGGACCTCGGAGCCGACCGTTCTTTGGAGGATGCGGCGGTGCTCTTCGAGCGCGTCGGCGACCTCGTCGGTGAGCGACGCGACGTAGACCGTCGCGCTCTGCAGCCCGCGGTCGCAGTCGACTGCCGTCACCGTGACGAGCCGGAGGCGCTCATCGACGTCGGCGAGCCGCTCGAGCTCCTCGGCGAGCACCTCCAGCAGCACCGCATTGACCCGGGCGACACGGGGATAGGGCCGCTGCGGGCCGTGCCGACGTCCACTGTCCATCGCGGGCTCGTGCCCCCTTTCACCGTCACGTGCCAGCCCGACCCGAGGCCGGGCCGACGCGCTCAGGACCGCGGCACCTCGCGCTCGTCGAAGGTCTCGATGATGTCGCCGGCGTGGAGATCCTGGAAGTCGGTGAGCCCGACGCCACACTCGAAGCCCTCGTGGACCTCGCGCACGTCGTCTTTGAACCGGCGCAGGGAGGATATGGCACCCTTCCAGATGACGACGCCGTCGCGCAGGAAGCGCACCTTCGAGCCGCGGGTGATCGTCCCGTTACGGACGTAGCAGCCCGCCACGGCACCGACGCGTGGCACGCGAAAGACCTCGCGCACCTCTGCCTCGCCCGTCACGACCTCCTCGAACGTCGGGGCGAGCATGCCGACCATCGCAGCCTCGATGTCCTCGAGCAGCTTGTAGATGATCTCGTAGGTCCTGATCTCGACGTCGTGGACCGCCGCAAGCTCGCGGGCGCGACGGTCCGGGCGGACGTTGAACCCGATGATCGTCGCGTTCGACGCAGCCGCGAGCGTCGCGTCGTACTCGGTGATGCCACCGACCGCCCGGTGGACGAACGCTATCTTCACCTCGTCGCGCTCAAGCTTGCGGAGGCTTTCGGTGACTGCTTCGAGCGATCCTTGCGTGTCGGCCTTGAGCACGATCCGCAACGTGGCGTTCTCGCCCCGCTGGATCTGCTCGAAGATGTCCTCGAGCTTGGCCCCAGCTCCCGGCGCGACCGGGACCTGGCCGTAGCCGGCGAAGCGGATCCTCTGCTCTCGGGACTCGCCGATCGTCCTCGCGACCGAGAGATCGCTCGTCACTCGCAGCTCGTCACCGGCGGCGGCCGGCTCGGACAGACCGAGGACCTGTACCGGTGTCGACGGCTGCGCCTCTTTCACCTGGTCGCCGCGATCGTCGATGAGCGCCTTGACGCGTCCCCACGCCGGTCCGGCGACGATCGGGTCACCGACGCGGAGCGTCCCGTTCTGCACGATCACCGTCGCGACAGGGCCTCGCCCGATATCGAGGTTGGCCTCGAGCACCGTGCCACGTGCCCGGCTCTCGGGGCTCGCACGCAGCTCGAGCACCTCTGCGAGCGCCGCGAGATGCTCGAGGAGGTCGTCGACACCCAGGTTCTGCAGCGCGGACACCTCGACTGCGATCGTGTCCCCGCCCCATGCCTCAGGGACGAGGCCATGCTCGGAGAGCTGCTGCAGTACACGGTTCGGGTCCGCGTCCTCGCGGTCGATCTTGTTCACCGCGACGACGATCGGCACCTCCGCCGCCTTGGCATGGTTGATCGCCTCGATCGTCTGTGGCATCACGCCGTCGTCCGCCGCCACGACGAGGACGACGATGTCGGTCACCTCCGCACCACGGGCACGCATCGCCGTGAAGGCCTCGTGGCCTGGCGTGTCGATGAACGTGATCAGGTGGCCGTCGGCCTCCACCTGGTAGGCGCCGATGTGCTGGGTGATACCGCCGGCCTCGCTCGCGACGACGTTCGACGAGCGGATGCGGTCGAGCAGGAGCGTCTTGCCGTGGTCGACGTGGCCCATGACGGTGACGACCGGGGGGCGCGGTCGAAGCAGGCCCTCGTCCGCGTCTTCCTCGTCGTCCTCCGAGAAGTAGCGGGCCTGGAGTGCGGCCTCCTGCTCCTCGCCAGGGTCGACGAGCTTGATGCGCGCACCGAGCTCCGCGGCGAACAGCTCGATCATGTCGTCCGACAGCGACTGAGCCGCCGTGACGACCTCACCTTGGAGGAACAGGAACCTTATGACGTCGCCCGCCGAGCGGTTGAGCTTCGGCCCGAGCTCCTGCGGGGTCGAGCCACGCTCGATGATGACCTCGCTGTCCGGCACGGGCGCGTTGGACGGCGTGTACGTCGCCACCTGGATCGGCTCGAGCTCCTCCTGCACGCGCCGGCGCCGCTTGGCTCGGCGCTGCGGGGGTCGGCCTCTTCCGGGAGGACCGCCGCGGGCTCCCCCGGGCGGCGGCGATCCCGCGGCAGGCCGTGCTCCGACGCCTCCGCCCGGGCCGGGGCGCGGACCTCCGAAGCCACCGGGGCGCGGCGCGCCGAATCCACCGGGGCGCGGCGCACCGGGGCGCGGACCACCGAAGCCACCGGGGCGCGGCGCACCCCCACCCGCACCAGCCGGGCGGGAACCGGGAAGTGGTGCCCGGCCGCCAAGACCCGGTGGAGGCGGGATCGGCCGGCCCGAAGCGGAGCGCGGCGGACCGCCAGGTGGTGGTGGGATCGGCTTGCCCGACGGGCCCATCAGCCGGCGATGCTGGTCCGTCGGAGCCACCGGCGGGATTCCTGCATTGGAAGCGGCCGCCGCGGGGACATCCCCTGCGACCTGCTCAGGACTCGACGTCGGCTCGGTTCGCGGGGCAACCTCCGGTGCACGCGCTCCGACACCGCCCGACCCAGCCAGGCGCTCCGGGACGGGGCGGTCCGGTGCCGGACGATCCGCGACAGGGCGCTCCGGCGCGGTACGACCGGTCGGATGCGCTCCCGGCGCGGCCGCCGGTGCGACCGGCTCGTGTGCTCGCGCTGCTTGACGCGGAGGCTGCGGCGCCGTCCGGGACGGGGCGAGAGACGCTCGAGAAGGCTCCACGAGCTCGCTCGCGGGCCGGCTGCGGACGACCCTGTGCTCCGTGGCGAGGCCGTCGGCTGGCGGCTCTACGCTCGCGTCCAGGCCTGTAACCGCGCGAACAGGTTCGGTGACGCTCGAAGCGGGTGGCGGCACGAACGCGGCGGGGGCACTCGCAGGCTGGCCACCGCTCGCGCTCTGTGCCTCTGGTCGGCCCGCACCTGGCTCGGCCGCGCGCCCCACCGGGGCCGCTCCGCGGCTGCCGGCGCCCCGGCTCGGCGCAGCGGCGACGGGCTCCTCCGGTGGCTGCACCTCACGCACCAGTCCCTCGCGCTCCGCCTTGCGGCGGACACGATCGCCCTGGGCGTCCTCGATCGAGGACGAGTGGCTCTTCACGCCGATCCCGAGGGACACGGCGAGGTCGAGCGCCTCCTTGTTGGTCAGCCCGAGCTCACGCGCAAGCTCGTAGACGCGGATCTTCTTCGCCAACTGCCTGACAGTCCCTTCTCGGCGCGGGTCGCACCCGCGCTACACCACCGGCACCCCGCCGATTGCCCTATCCTCGCACACCTTCGTCCACTGCGTGCCCGAGCCCGCGCTCTGCACGAACGACGCGACCGCCTCCGCAGCGAGATCGCGACGCAGCCCACGAGAGATCCCACGATGACGAACGGCCTGCTCGAGGCATGTCGCGGAGCCTGCGCAAAGCCATGCACCGCGGCCGTGGAGAGCGCGCCCGATAGCCAAGGTCCCGTCAGGCCGCGCGGCGACCCGGACGAGCAGGTCCGTCGTCGCCCGCCGGCGGCACCCGACGCAGGTCCGGACCGGGATCCGGGCTACTTCTCGACCCCAGGGACGTCGCTCGCAGTGTCGGGGTCCGCACCGACCTCGCCCTCGGCCGTGGTTCCCGCCACGGCTGGAGCGCCGCCGGCGCTCGTGCCGGAGACACCGTGCTCTGCTTCCACTGCCGGCTCGGTGCTCGCCGGCTCGGTGCTCGCCGGCTCCGGGTCGCCCTTCGCCCACTCCTGCATCGAGATCGCAGCGCCGCCACCTGCGGGCTGGAAGACCATCTCGCCGCCCTCGCTCTCGACCCATTCACCTTCGGCCCAGTCCTCGGCTGCGAAGGCGCTCTCCTCGTCGGCGAGCTGCGTCTCGCTCTTGATGTCGATGCGCCAGCCGGTCAGCCGGGCGGCCAGGCGGGCGTTCTGGCCTTCCTTGCCGATCGCGAGCGAGAGCTGGTAGTCGTGGACGACGACGGTGGCCGTGCCGCTCTGCTCGTCGAGGCGGACCTCCTTGACCTTCGCCGGCTGCAGCGCCCGGGCGACGAACTCGGCCGGGTCGTCCGAGAACGGGACGATATCGACCTTCTCGCCTCGCAGCTCGTTCGTCACCATGCGCACTCGAGCGCCGCGCGCACCCACGCAGGCGCCGACGGGATCGACATTCTGGTCGTTCGACCACACGGCGATCTTCGTCCGGTGGCCCGGCTCGCGAGCGCACGCCTTGATCTCGACGACGCCGTTCGCGATCTCCGGGACCTCGAGCTCGAACAGCCGCTTGATGAGACCCGGATGGCTGCGCGACACGACGATCTGCGGACCCTTGGTCGTCTTGCGGACCTCGACGATGTAGGCCTTGAGGCGGGCACCGTGGTCGTAGCGCTCGTAGGGGACCTGCTCGGCCTGAGGGAGCAGAGCCTCGACCTTGCCAAGGTCGAGCAGCGTGTAGCGATTGTCGCTCTGCTGGATGATCCCTGTCACGATGTCGCCCTCGCGACCTGCGTACTCCTCGTACTTGAGGTCGCGCTCCGCCTCGCGGATGCGCTGCAAAATGACCTGCTTCGCCGCCTGGGCGGCGATGCGGCCGAAGTCGCTCGGAGTATCATCCCACTCGCGCACGACGTTGCCGTCCTCGTCGAGCTCCTGACCGTAGACGCGGATCTCGCCCGAGTCCGAGTCGATCGTGACGAACGCCTCCTCGGCAGCATCCGGCATGCGCTTGTATGCTGCGACGAGAGCGTTCGCGAGCGCCTCGAGCAGCGTGTCGACCGCGATCCCCTTGTCTCGCGCTATCTGCTGCAGCGCGTCCAGGAACTCGAAGTTCGTCGTGCTCATGACGTCGTCGCCCTCTCCCTCGTGGTGGCAGTGCCGGCGCTGCCCTCGCTGCCTGCCGGCGTGCCTGTACCTGCGAGCGCAGCCCGCCAGTCGAACACCGTGTGCGCTCGGTCGACATCGTCGTAGCCGATGCGGCGCTCGGCACCGCCGGACGTGACCACGATCCCACCGTCGTCCGACGCGACGAGCATCCCCTCGACCCGACGGTCGCCCGGCACGCCGGGCCTGGTACGCACCGCGACGAAGCCGCCGACTGCGGCCGAGAAGTGCGCGGGCCTGCGGAGGCGGCGCTCGACGCCCGGTGTCGTCACCTCGAGCTCGTAGTGGTCGTCCGGAACGGCGTCGCCGGCCTCGTCGAGCGCCGCCGACAGCGCACGCGCGACCACGGCGAGCGCGTCGAGGTCGAGCCCGCCGGCTCGCTCGACTGTCACTTGGACGACACCCGACATACGCTCGAGGTCGTACAGCGAGACTCCGAGGTCTGCGCACACTCGGGCGACGACAGCCGACAGCTCGTCGCAACCACGCACGGCGTCCTCCTTCCCTCGCAAGCCGTAACCCCGACCGGGTCCCGGTACATCGCTCCCAAAAGTCAAGAACGTGGGCAACAGCCCACGTTCCCGCACGACCATCCGACTGCTGAACCGCCGGTAGATCATAGCAGGAGCCATCTCGCGCGATCCCGCTCGGCAGTCACGCGACAAGCCTCTGGCTGGCCGGTACTGCCACCGGTACGGTAACCCACAAGGCTCTCGGTGCACCCGGGAGACGGGGCGCCGAGATGCCATGGCGGAACCTGCGCAGCTCGGCTCGCGACGACAGGAGGCAGGGCGCTGTGGGCGGGAACGGCAACGAGGGCATGCTGACGCGGGCCATGCCCGCATGTGCGACGCGCGTGGACGGCGGCACTGCGCGCGTGGACGTCGACGACACCGGCCCGATGGATGCCCCAGCTGTCGGCGCAGCCCGCGCGACCGAAGGAGACGGGGCGCACGAGCGGTGGACCCGAGCGGCGCTCCACCTGCTCGCCGACCGCGCCACGGTGCCACCATCCCTGCCAGCTCGCCCTGTGCTGTGGGAGATCCGTCCAGAACGCGTCCTCGTAGGATGCGAGACCTTGGCGGCAACCGAGCCGTCCCACCTCGCCGGACCTGGGACGACGCCGAGATGCCTCGATGTCGCGTCGGCCAGGGCATCGCGTCGCCCCGATGACGACGACCTGCCCGACGCCGCTCTCGCGACGGTCGAGGCGGAGTCCGACAGGCGCGTCCTCGTCGACTTCCTTGCCGCCCGCGTCACGACACTGACCGGCGATCCGGTCGACTGCGCGGCCTACCTGCGCTCGGTCGTCGACGAGCTCGCCGCCCGGCGCTTCGCCCCACTCGGCGAGCTCGTCGTCGTCGGCATGGGCGACCTCTGGGCGCACGCCCCGGAAGGACCCGTGACGACGCTGATCGGGCGGCTCGCCGAGGTCGACAGTCGCCTTCTGCTGGCACCTTCACGAGAAGGTGACAATGCCGACCACCGCGCGGCGACGCCCGGGAAGCGTCGCGCGGTCCTCGTCGTCGTGGGCCCGGGGGCGACCGAGGACGTCGCACGGCTCGACCAGCTGGTCGCGCTCGCCGGGGAGGACGTCGCCTCGGCTGGACAGGGTGGTCCGCGAGCCCGCGAGATCGCGGTCGTCATCGGTGCCTCGTGGCCCGGGGCGCGCTGCACGCTGGTCGTCGGACCCCGGCGCAACGACGTCTTCGTCAGGGCCACGCTCGATCGCCGCCTCAGCGAGAAAGCGCGCGTCGCCTTCACGTCGCTCACGAGCCGCTCGGAGGCGCGCGACGCGCAAGCACGGCACGAATGCGCTGGAGGGGCCGAAGACCCTGGAGGGGCCGGAGGGGCCGTCGAGGTCGCCGTCCTCGGACGCGTCGAAGTACGCGGCGTCGCTGGCTCTCTCGCTCGCCGGCCGAAGCTCACCGAGCTCGTCGTGTTCCTCGCGCTTCACCCCGAGGGGGCGACGACGAGCGCGTGGTCGACGGCGCTCTGGCCACACCGCCGGGTCCCGGGACAGACGATCGCGAACAGGCTGTCCGAGGCGCGGCGCCTCCTCGGCTTCGCCCCAGACGACCGGCCACGCCTCCGCCGGAACGGCGAGCTCTACGTCCTGTCGGACGTATCGAGCGACTGGGCACGCTTCAAGCAGCTCTCGCACCGCGATCGAGACGTCAGCTCGTGGCACGCCGCCCTCCAGCTCGTCCGGGGCCGCCCCTTCGAGGACCTGCCGTCGACGCTATGGACCGCTGTCGAATGCACGGCAGCCGAGATCGAGCACGCCGTCACGGACTGCGCTCTGCGCTGCGGCGAGGCGCTTCTCGACGGTGGCGACTACGAAGGGGCTGCTGCAGCCGCCTACCAGGGACTTCGCGCTGTGCCCTGGGACGAGCGCCTCCATCGTCTGTTGATGCTCACCGCGGACGCGACCGGCAACCGTGCCGGTGTCGACGCTACCCTCCGACATCTCGCGCTCGCGCTCGAGGTCGACGGCGATCCCCTGCAACACGTCCACCGGGACACTGCGTCGCTCTACGAGCTCCTGGCCGGCAGATCCCCTATCCACAGACCGTGACTCCGCGCACGCTTCGGCGGCGACGAGAGCCGCACTGCGCGGCCCACCTCGGACGCGGCCCCGATCGGCGCGCCAGGACCGTGGACCCGACCGCTGCAGCACCGGTAGTGTGCCCCGTCGCCAGCCGCAACCGGCGGCGCAGCCGGCGACGGGAGGCGGACGTGGGGATCCTCGACGGCAAGACGGTGCTCGTCACCGGGGTGCTCACCGACGACTCGCTCGCCTGGCATGCAGCGCGTCATGCGCAGGCGGAGGGTGCCGAGGTCGTGCTGACCGGCTTCGGGCGCGGCATGTCGATCACGAGGCGCACGGCACGCAAGCTCGAGCGGGAGCCTGGTGTCCTCGAGCTCGACGTCACCGACCCCTCCCAGCCCGCCGCCGCAGCCGAGGCGGTCCGCGCCCGCTACGGGCGCCTCGACGGCCTCCTGCATTCCATCGCGTTCGCGCCAGCGAGCATTCTCGGCAGCGGCATGCTCAGCGCCGAATGGCCAGATGTCGCAACCGCCCTGGAGGTCTCGGCATTCTCCTTGAAGGTGCTCGCGGCCGCGTTCGTCCCTCTGCTCGAGCAGGACGGGGGTGGCTCGATCGTCGGGCTCGACTTCGACGCGAGCGTCGCGTGGCCCGCGTACGACTGGATGGGGGTCGCCAAGGCTGCGCTCGAGAGCCTCGCTCGCTACCTCGCGCGCGACCTCGGCCCGCGCGGGATCCGGGTCAACCTCGTCGCGGCAGGACCGATCCGGTCCGTCGCTGCGAAGTCGATCCCTGGCTTCTCCCGGTTCGAGGACGCCTGGGACGAGCGGGCGCCGCTCGGCTGGGACGTCGTGGCGGACGGCGATGCCGTCGGGCGCGCCTGCGCCGCCCTGCTGTCGGACCTCTTCTCGCGCACGACGGGCGAGATCGTCCACGTCGACGGCGGCTACCACGCCGTCGGCGCGTAGAGCGCCTGCACCCGCACGTGACGCTCGGGCGCCGTTGCGCATGGACGGCCAGGAGGGATGCTCCAGCCAGGTAGGGTGAGGGACCTGGCGGCGTGGCCGAGTGGCTTAGGCAAGGGCCTGCAAAGCCCTGTACCCGGGTTCGATTCCCGGCGCCGCCTCCAGGACTTCTCGCAGTATCGTGGCTGGTAAGGGGCCCTTTTCGGACTGTCCGTGACAGACCGGGAATGACCGCTGGAACCCCTCAGTAATCCCTGTTTTGGACCCACCGTGGGTCCAACAAAGTCCCAGGGCCAACTGAGGAGGAGACGTGCCACAGATCGACAAGCGCGGACAGAGGTACCGGGCCCGCTACTACGACCCCCTCGGGCGCCGGCACTCGAAGACCTTCGTCCGCAAGGCTGACGCCGAGCGCTTCCTCCGGGAGCTGCGCGTCGAGATGGACCGCGGCCACTGGCTCGACCCGAAGGGGGCCGAGCTGACCGTGGCGGAGTGGTCCGAGGAGTTCCTGCAGCTCGCCCGGCGGCTGTCGCCGACGACCCAGGCCACCTACCGCCGGGACCTCGAGCGCTACGTGCTGCAGCGCTTCGCCGCCTACCGCATCGGGCGACTGCCCGCGGACGAGATCGAGAACTGGCTGATGGACGAGGTGGCGGCCGGGATCGCCCCGAGCTCGGTGCACCGCCACTACCGGACCTTCCGGCGCATGCTCGAGGTGGCGGTCGAGAAGGAGAAGCTCGTCACGAACCCCTGTCACCGGGTGAAGCCGCCCCGCTCCCCCGCCCGGGAGATGGTCTTCCTCACCTGGGAGCAGTCGGTCGAGCTCGCCGAGGCCCACGCGCCCCGCTACCGGGCCCTCCTCTACCTCGCCATCGACGCAGGGATGCGCTGGGGCGAGCTGATCGGCCTGCGCCGGGCGAAGGTCGACCTTCGGACCCGCAAGGTCCGCGTGACCGAGCAGCTCATCCGGATGGGCGCGGGCGACTGGCTCCGCAAGAAGCCGAAGACGACGAACTCGGTGCGCTCGATCACGGTCTCGGCCTTCACCGCGACGGTCCTCGCCGAGCACCTCGAGCGCTACGCCCAGCCCGGTCCGGACGGGCTCGTCTTCACCAACACCGCCGGCAACCCACTGATCTCCTCGAGCTTCCACACCCACGCCTTCGGCCCGGCGCTCCACCGGGCCGGGCTGGCCTGCCGCTTTCATGACCTTCGCCACACGAGCGTTGCCAGTATCGCCGCGGGGGCGCACCCGAAGTCCATCCAGCACCGCATGGGCCACTCGTCAATCAACGTCACCCTGGACCGCTACGGCCACCCCTTCCCCGAGCTCGACGAGGCGATCGCCGTCGCTTTCGGCGAGCGCCTTGTCGAGACCCACGAGCGGCGGGCGAGCAACGTGGTGCACGCGGCGTTCGGGCGGTGACGACCCTCCCCCGCTACGCCGACTTCGG